>NZ_JBGLRL010000007.1:0-212775 GCF_041402505.1 Aeromonas sp. S2(2024) | reverse complement strand
GCCAATGCGGTCTTGTTGATGGATAAATTTATCTACTACCTGAAGCAACACCGCTTATATACCCGCCCACTTGGAATTATTTGAGTCTCTAAAAATGAGGGGATCTCTGAGATCGGCATCGACCCAGATGGGCATGGCATGGTTTCCTGTAGTTGAAACGGGCATAACACGAGAGCGGCCATGGTAGCACAGACGTACCCTTCCCGGTGCGAAGCTGAGTCGGCCCCCGCTTTCGTGTAAGCTGGGGCCTGAGCATGAAACGAGAAGGAAACGAGATGGATCGGGTGCCCAGTGACGTAATTTATGGCCTGACCCTGGATGGCAAGGGGGGGATGACTCCGCTGGCCACAGGCAGCGAGATCCCGGCGGCACAGCCCAGCTGGGTGCATCTGGATTACGGCAATCCAGAGTCGGCGCGCTGGCTGTTGCAGACGCCCTTGCTCAATGACGCCGCGCGCGAATCCCTGCTCGGCCAGAGCAACAGACCCAAGCTGGTGCGGATGGGGGAGACTGTGCTGCTGATCCTGCGTGGCATCAATCACAACAAGGATCACAGGCCAGAAGAGATGGTGGCGCTGCGCATCTACATCACCCCGGATTTCATTCTCAGCAGTCGCCGTCGCTCCCTGTTGTCGGAAAAAGATGTCTTCCAGCAGTTGGTGCTGGGGGGCGGCGCCATCTCGAGCGCCGACTGGCTGGTGGAGATCTGTGATGCCCTGACCGACAGGGCGGGGGAGTTTGTCGAGGAGCTGCACGATCAGATCCTGGAACTGGAAGAGATTGTGCTGATGCGTGAACTGCCCGCCAACGGCCGGCTGGCACGGATCCGCAAGCAACTCATCATGATCCGTCGTTACCTCTCTCCCCAGCGGGATCTGGTGGCGCGCCTCGCCAACGAGAAGCTCAGCTGGCTGGATGAGGATGACCGCCGTCGTCTGCTCGACATCGCCGACCGGTTGCGTCGCTGGCTGGACGATCTGGATGCCGGGGTGGCCCGCTCCGCCGTGCTGGCGGACGAGATCAACAACCTGACGGCAGAGGCCACCAACCGCCGTGCCTACCAGATGTCGGTGATGGCGCTGATGTTCCTGCCGGCCAGCTTCCTGACCGGCCTGTTTGGCATCAACCTGGGTGGCATTCCCGGTGCCGAGAGCCCGACTGCCTTCTGGGTCTTCTGCGGCTCCCTGCTGGCGCTGGCGACCGGGCTGGCGGTCTGGCTCAAATATCGACGCTGGTGGTAAGGAACGCACATGACGACATGGGAATCCTTTGGCGTGACCCTGCTGCTGTTGCTGGGACACACCCTGATCCGCGGCCTCATTCACAAGAGCCTGATGGCGCTCGGCCAGAGCCGGCAGGTGAGCGAAAACCGGGTGCTCTACGTGGAGCATGTGTTCCACTTCCTGCTCGGCTGCGCCACCCTGCTGATCCTGGCGGGGGTGTGGGGGCTCGACTTCTCCCGGCTGGTGGTGCTCGCGTCTTCCTTCTTCGCCGTGCTCGGTGTTGCCATGGTGGCCCAGTGGTCGATCCTCTCCAACATCACCGCCAGCATCACCATCTTCTTCGCCTTCCCCTACAAGATAGGTGACCGGATCCGCATCCTCGACAAGGACGATTCGGTGACCGGCGTCATCACCGAGATAGGCCTGTTCTACCTGAGGGTGCGGGATGACAACGGTGATCTGGTGACCTACCCGGCCAACCTGATCCTGCAAAAGCCGGTCAGGCGGCTGGAGAGCAAGGACGCCGAGCCACTGCAGCCGGAATGAGAAAAGGCTCCCTCGGGAGCCTTTTTGCTGGCATCTGTCTCAACGCTCGAAGAAGCGATAGAGGTGCTCTACCTGGATGGGGCAATCGGCCACGAGGTGGATATGGTCGCGGGCCTCCTCGGTTGAGGAGAAACTCATCGGGCAACCCAGGGTGTCCGTCATCATGTAGAGATGGCCGTCCTGACCCCGAAACTCCACTACCCAGCCGGGAGAGATGATGTCATGCATGATCTCCGCCTCCCTGAACCTGTGCTGCTGATGAAACGCACGCAATTCGCTGACTGTCATGACACCCTCCTGTGACTCATGGCGCCACCCTCAAGTCTAGTCGCCCGCAGTGATTGCAGGTGCCGAGAGCCGGCTCGCCGGATGGCGCATCAAGCCGCCTGGGGCTCCCGTGGTGGCTGCAGGGCGATCAGCAGTTCCCCTGCCAGGGGGACAACGGGACCGGTGACGACCCTGGGCTTGCCCCTGGCATCGACGATGAACAGGGGAATGGCGCCGGGATTGGCGTCCTGATACTGGCTCCAGTCAAAGGCGTCGCTCAGCCGGGTCGCCCTGATCTGGCCGCCCCGGCTCAGCAGGCCGCTCAGGCGGGCGAAATTTATCTCCGGCCCGAACAGATCCTGGCGTGCGCGGAAGGTGGCGCTCTCCCGGTTCGCCTTGCCGTGCTGCTCGCTGGAGCGCAGGGAGTGGACCTTATCCTCCCCGTACAGGTGGGCAAAGTGCAGCACCCCGAGGGCGTTGTTGTGACGGTTGGGTGAAAGCGCCAGCACCGTATGAATGCTGGTGAGAGGCAGGTGCAGCTCGGCGTGTTCCGATTGCGGATTGCCAAAGTAGCAGGGCAGGCCGCTCATGCGGGCCAGCTTGCAATGTTCCCAGGCCGGATCGGAGAGATGGACCGGGATGCCCTGATCCGCCAGTGCCCGGCCTATGGCGCGGGCCACCGAATTGGCACCGATCAGCAGCCAGGTGTCGGGAGCGCTCTGGCGCATGCCGAGCAGTCTGGCCAGCGGGGTCGCCGTCAGGCTCTGCAACACCACGGTGAAGATGATGACGGCAAACACCAGGGGCACCAGCTTGTCGGCATCTTCAATGCCTGCCTCGTGCATGCTGATGGCGAAGGAGGCGCTGACCGCCGCCGCCACTATGCCCCGGGGGGCTATCCAGCCGAGCAGGGCCCGGGCGCGCCAGGGGAGATCCGATCCCAGGGTCGAGACCAGGATGCAGAGCGGGCGGGCCACGAACTGCACCACGCAGAGCAGCGCCAGCACCATGGGGCCGAGTTGCCAGAGCTGCGCCAGATCGAGGCGGGCCGCCAGCAGGATGAACAGGGAAGAGATGAGGATGACAGCGAGATCCTCCTTGAAGGCCAGCACCTCCTCCAGATCCAGTCCCTCCTGGTTGGCGAGCCAGATGCCGAACACGGTGACCGCCAGCAGCCCGGATTCGTGACTGAGCCAGTCCGACAGGGTGAAGGTGACCAGCACCAGCGCCAGCACCCCGAACTTGTGCAGGCTGACCGGCAGCCAGTCCTTGCGCATGATCAGGGTGGTGATCCAGCCGGCTGCCACCCCGATGAGGGAGCCGACCCCCACCGTCTTGGCCAGGGCCAGCAGGGTGTGATCGATGAGATCCCCCTGGCTGCCGATGCGAACCGCCTCGAACACCAATACCGCAAACAGGGCACCGATGGGATCGATGACGATCCCCTCCCAGCGCAGGATCTTGTCCACCTCCCGCACCGGCCTGATCACGTTGAGCATGGGGGCGACTACGGTCGGGCCGGTCACCACCAGCACGGCGCCGAGCACCATGGCGACCCGCCAGTCCAGGCCCAGCAGCCAGTAACTGGCGGCGCCGATGACGGCGAAGCTGACCAGCATGCCGGTGGAGCAAATGTTGCGCACCACCTTGCCTATCCCCTTGAGTTCGGTCAGGTGCAGGGTCAGCGCCCCTTCGAACAAGATGATGGCGACCGAGAGCGACACCAGCGGAAACAGCAGCTCTCCGAGCAGGGCGTCGGGGTCTAGCATGCCCGTCATCGGGCCGAGCAAGAGGCCGCTCAGCAGCAGGAACAGGATGGCGGGGACGCGCAGTGACCAGGCGAGCCACTGTGCCAGCAGCGAGATCAGGGCGATCCCGGCCAGGGAGAGTGCAATCATGCCAACCTCGAGTGGGTGATGGGGTTGGACCTAGTGTAGCGGGGAAGGAGAGCAAATTGACACCCGGTAGAGGTGGCCTCGGGGAGGCCGGGATCTCGGATGCCTGGTCAGATCCTTAGCGGACTGGCCTGATCAGATGGGGCTCTCTTTGTGGAGTTCGGTGACGCAGTCGGTCACCGCCAGCACCAGTGCGGAGCGCACCATCTGATCGAGCCGGTTGAGCTGCATTTGATAGAGGGGCCAGTCCTCCTCATTGGCTGGGGGATCCTGCGGCATCATGCTGGTCTGATGGATGGCATGCAGGCGGCCTAGCAGGTCGCGGATCGGCTTGTCGCTGAAACGGTAATCCTTGGGGTCGCGTACCAGAAAATCGCGGATCTTCAGGTAGGCTTCGAGATCCTGATAGCGCTCGAGGGAAATGAGGCCGAGGGCGAAGATGAGCTTGAGGCGCACCTCCAGCTGGCCGAGGGGGCCGCTCTGGTTGAGCAGGGGCTCGATGGCGTATTTGACGGCATACTCCTCCTGGCGGAACGCGCGCCGCATCAGGGAGTCGACCGCCTCTTCCAGGATGGTCACGACCTCGAGAAAGAAGCCACGGGGGCCATCCTGCTCGTTCAGTCGCTCCAGTACATCATCTTCCTGGTGTGTGGTCATAGGTGTTCAGGGTCCGGCTGACTGGGAGAGAGCCAGGCTCTCTCCCGGTTTTTATCATATGGGGCATAGTGACCATTTCGCCGTGTGATGGCGGTTGGCCCTTAGGCCCCATGGGGTCACTTCAAATTGTCATAACGGGCGACGATGGCGCGCACGATCTCGCTCTCTTCCTCCAGCCCGGTCACCCGGGCCAGGGTCCTGGCAGGGCCCAGCTCTGCCAGCAGGGCCTGCAATTCCACCGCCTGGGGATCATCATCGTTGCGATAGAGCAGCGCCGCGGCTATGCCCTCCTGCAAGTGATCGCTGGGCAGGCCGTACTCCAGGGTGCCGAGCAGCGGCTTC
This sequence comes from Aeromonas sp. S2(2024), assembly GCF_041402505.1. Taxonomy (NCBI): domain Bacteria; kingdom Pseudomonadati; phylum Pseudomonadota; class Gammaproteobacteria; order Aeromonadales; family Aeromonadaceae; genus Aeromonas; species Aeromonas sp. S2(2024). The sequence goes on along the minus strand of NZ_JBGLRL010000007.1, from coordinate 207,845 downwards.
ACCAGCCTGTCCCCCGCCGCCAGCTTGCGCAGTGGCTGACGGCCGACCCGGTCGATTTCATCCACCAGATAGGGGTTGGCGAAGCGGGACAGAATCTTCTCGATGTAGGCGGCGTGCAGGCGCGGATCGAAGCCGTAGCGTTTCACCAGCACAGCTCCGCTCTCCTCCATGGCGCGGCGCACCTTGCTGCGGATCACCGGATCCTCGATCGCCTCGCGCACGGTGCGGTAGCCTCTCAGCTTGCCGAGGTAGGCGGTGACGATGTGCCCGGTGTTGAGGGTGAACAGCTTGCGCTCGACGAAGGCCATCAGGTTGTCGGTGGGCTCCATGCCCGCCACCTGGGGCAGCTCGCCCTTGAACTGGGTCTGGTCGACGATCCATTCGCTGAAGCTCTCCACCGTCACCTCCAGCGGATCATCGTTGGCCGCGGCAGGGGGCACGATGCGATCCACCGCCGAGTCGACGAAGCCGACGCAGTTGTCGAGGGTGGCATGATACGCGACCGGCAGGTACTTGAGTACCTCCTGCTTGAGGTGGCTGGTGCCGCGTACCATGTTCTCGCAGGCGATGACGTTGAGGGGGGTCAGGTTGCCGGCATCGAAACGGGCCTGCAGCCCCTTGGCCAGGGTGCTGGCAATCTTGTCCAGGATGTTGGGCCCGACCGCAGTGGTGACCAGATCGGCGGTGATGATGCGGGCGATCACCTCGTGTCCGGCGGAGCTGACCGCCGCCACGTTGCGTACCACATCCAACTTCTGGTCCGTGCCCACCACGTGCACCTTGTACTCCTGACGGTGGTTGAGCTGATCGATCAGGGTTTCGTTGACGTCGGCGAAGGTGACCTGATGGCTGGCGTCCGCCAGCAGTTTTCCGATGAAGCCACGACCGATATTGCCGGCACCAAAATGCAATGTTTTCATGATATTAACCTCTACAACCAAAGACGATGAAGGATGACTACGCGGCCTGTTCGGCGCCCAGCAGATCCAGGAACTCCTGGGGATCCTGGGTACTGGCCAGCCGGTCGATGAGACCGGGTTCATCCAGTGCATTGGTCAGACGGGTTATGACCTGCATGTGTTCGTCATTGCGGGCGGCGATGCCGATCACCAGGCGTGCCACTTCATCGGCGTCCTCGCCAAAGGCGACCCCGGCCGGGTACTGGCAGATGACGATGCCGGTACGCTTCACGTGTTCCTTGGCGGCTATGGTGCCGTGGGGAACGGCGATGGACTCGCCGAGGTAGGTGGAGACCAGTTGCTCGCGCTCCAGCATGGCGTTGACGTAATCCGGCGCCACGTAGCCCCGCTCCGCCAGCAGCTTGCCGGCAGCCCGGATGGCGGCCTCCTTGTTGTCGGCCTTGAGGCCCAGGTGCACGTCCTGCAGGCTCAGGGTGAAGACCTCGGCTGCCTGCGGCTCGTAGCTGTCGTCGTTGGCCGCCACCAGCAGTTGCGGGTTGGCCACGTCGTCGTTGGCCGCGTTGGCCAGGCTGAGGTTTTGCACCAGCTCCTGATAGAGGGCGTTGTCGAGGAAGTTGGAGAGGGAGATGTGCTGCGCATGCGGTGCATGGCGACGGGCACGGTCGGTGAGATCCTTGTGGGTGATGACCAGATCCACCTGATCGTCCAGGTTGTTGATGGCACGGTTGGTGACGCTGATGTCGAGACCGGCAGCCTGCACCCGCTTGCGCAGCATGCCGGCGCCCATGGCGCTGGAACCCATGCCCGCATCACAGGCGACCACGATGTTGCGCACTGCGGTCAGCTCGGCACCCGGCTTCTTGGCCGCTGTGGTCTCGGGCTTGGCACCCTTCATGGCCTTCATCTTGCGAGTGGCTTCACCCAGGGCGTCGGCCTCGTCGGCTTCCGGCTGCTGGGCGCGAACGAACACGGCGGCGACCAGGAAGGAGACGGTGGCCGAGGCGATGATGGAGAGCAGCACCCCGATCAGGGAGGCTTTCGGTGTCATCAGCAGCACGGCGAAGATGGAGCCCGGGGAGGCGGGGGAGACCAGACCTGCGTTGAACAGGGTCAGGGTGAAGACCCCGGTCATGCCACCGGCAATCACCGCCAGGATGAGGCGCGGGTTCATCAGCACATAGGGGAAGTAGATCTCGTGGATGCCACCGAAGAAGTGAATGATGGAGGCACCGGCGGCGGACTGCTTGGCGGCGCCACGACCGAACACCATGTAGGCCAGCAGCACGCCCAGACCCGGACCCGGGTTCGCTTCGATCAGGAAGAAGATAGAACGACCCTGTTCGGTGGCTTGCTGGATCCCCAGCGGCGAGAAGATGCCGTGGTTGATGGCGTTGTTGAGGAAGAGGATCTTGGCCGGTTCGACGAAGATGGAGGTCAGCGGCAGCAGGCTGTGGGCGACCAGGAAGTCGACACCGCCGGCCAGGGCGCCGGAGAGCACCTTGACGAAGGGACCGATGACGAAGAAGGCGAGGATGGCGCACAACATGCCGATGATACCGGCGGAGAAGTTGTTGACCAGCATCTCGAAGCCGCTCTTGACCCGGCCCTCCATCGCCTTGTCGAAGCGCTTGATGGCCCAGCCACCGAGCGGGCCGACCATCATGGCGCCCATGAACATGGGGATGTCGGTCCCCACTATGACGCCCATGGTGGTGATGGCACCGACCACGGCACCCCGCTCACCCCCGATCAGCTTGCCGCCGGTGTAGCCAATCAGCAGCGGCAGCAGGTAGGTGATCATGGGGCCGACCAGCTTGGCCAAGGTTTCGTTTGGCAGCCAGCCGGTGGGGATGAAGAGGGCGGTAATGAAGCCCCAGGCGATGAAGGCGCCTATGTTGGGCATGACCATATTGGACAGGAAGCGTCCAAAATTCTGTATCTTGACTTTGGTATCCGGTGATAACATGTCGGGACCCCGTTTTAAGCCTGTGTGATTAAAAGTGGTAGTCGGGATGACGGGTTTTGCCGAACCCCCATCCCTGTCGTCTAAGCAACTTCAATCTACCAGCTTGTGATCAAATTAGGCTGAAAACGGGGCATCTTGTGATGCACCTCTCGTTTACCCCCATTCCCCCCCTTCAACAACAGAGATCTCGATCACATTCGAACGCTGTGCTTCGGCTACATTTCGATCTTTCTGGTCAAAACATCGTTATTTTTGTGATGAATATCACTCTTTGTTGTTTGCGCAAATGTCGTGTCAATGTGATGTTAATCACAAATATTAATTTTGCATTCAAATGAGTCATGTGGTGATGAGGGGAATCCCGGGGTCCTGACGATGGATCTTGCCCATATTGATGGTCATGAGCGATGAATGATCTATTTTGTAACCCACTTTCAGGCTTCCGCCACATGAGGTGGTGCATCAGCCTCTCATGCGGGCGTGGAGCGCCATCGAGCTGGAATGGCAAGCCGACGACGGTCGTAACCAGCAGCGTGTCAGGGTGCCCTGCCAGGGGAAGCTAACTACAAGGCGCAGGCGTGTGAAAAAAAGCCCGCAAGATGCGGGCTTTTTGGTGGTCAGCGGCTGGTGGGCAGGCTTATTCGCTCTTGGGGTCAGCCTCGGTCGACGCCTCTTCTACGGCCGGGGCGACCGGTGCAGGGCCAGGTACCAGAGCCACCGCCGGTTTGGCGATGAGGGAGCGGGTCTCTTCCACCGCCTCGCTCAGCTTCACCTCGATGATCTGACCAAGCTCATAGACCACCTCGGTCTTGTCCAGGTAGACGCGACCGTTGTCCCAGTTGCACTCCAGCCTGTCCTTGTTGTCCAGGATATGGCGAGCGGGCATGAAGACCACGGCGCCGTTCTCCTGAAGGCGCAGCTTGAGGCCGGCCCGCATCACGTCGATGATCTCGGCGTTGAACACCTGATCGGTGCCAGCGGCGGCCTGGAGGTAACGGACATAGAGCCAGTCGCCGATGTCGCGCTCCACCCTGCGGTGCAGGCGGCGACACTCAGTCAGGTGCTCGGTCAGCTCCTGGCTTGGGCGCATCCCCGGGGTCTTGCCGGCGATGACGGCCTTGAGCAGACGATGGTTGACCATGTCGCCGTATTTGCGGATAGGCGAGGTCCAGGTCGCGTAGGCATCCAGCCCCAGGCCGTAGTGGGCACCCGGCTCGGCGGACATCAGGGCATAGCTCTGGAAGCGGCGGATCTTGCCGTCCAGCCAGCGGGTGTCCAGGCTGTCGATCCAGCGGCGCAGGGCACAGAAGCCGGACAGGCTGGCGATATCTTCCTTCTCGAACGGCGCCTCGGCGCTCTTGAGCAGGTCGATGGCGCCGTCGAGCGACTCCTCGTCAAAACCGGTGTGGACGTTGAAGATGCCGTAGCCGACGCTCTTGCCCAATACGCGACCGGCGCAGATGTTGGCGGCGATCATCGACTCTTCGATCATCCGGTTGGCGATGCGACGGGGCTCCACGTGGATGGCCAGCACGGCGCCGTTCTCACCCAGCTCGAAGTCGTAGTCGGGGCGGTCCGGGAACACCAGGGCGTGCTCGGTACGCCACTTGATACGCGCTTCTGTCATGGCCTTCATCAGGGGCAGCTGGGCCATGACGCCTGCGTCTATGTCCAGCGCCTTGCCGTGCTCTGCCCAGTCGGAGACCTCGTCATAGTTCAGACGAGCGTGGGAGACGATGCGGGCGGCGAAGAATTCGGTCTCTTCCAGCAGCAGGCCATCCTCGGCGATCAGCAGGCGGGCGCACAGGGTGTTGCGCTCCTCCCCCTCTTTCAGGGAGCAGAGCTCGTCGGAGAGGGTGCGCGGTATCATGGGCACGTTGCGACCCGGCATGTAGACGGTGAAGGCGCGCTTGGCGGCTTCCTGGTCCAGTTCGCTGCCTTCGGCCACATAGGCGGTCGGGTCGGCGATGGCGACCAGCAGCTCCCAGCCGTTGTCCAGCTTGGTGATGGCCAGGGCATCATCCATGTCCTTGGTCTTGGCGCCGTCGACGGTGAAGAAGGGCACCTGGGTCAGATCGCGACGGGGCAGCTCTTCCTCTTCGATCACCTTCCACTCCGGCAGGTCCGCCGGTTCTATTTGAGCCAAGCTGTGGCGTGCCAGCACCACCCACCAGGGCACGTTGTGATCATCCTTGTCGGCGATGAGCTGGGTGATCTCGGCGGAGAAGTTGCCATCCACCAGGGCGTGGCGCTTGAGGGTCGCCACCACCCAGTCCCCTTCCTTGAAGGACTTTTCGTCCAGACCCTTCTTGGCGCGGGCCTTGATGGCGTCCTTGATGAGAGGGTGATCAGGCACCACGTTGAGGCGGTCGCGGAACATCTTGACGCGACCGACGAAGCGGACCACGGCCTGCTCCAGCAGGGCATCCGGCTCGGCCACTTCCTTCTCTTTCTCGGTACGGATCAGGGCGCTCACCCGGTCACCATGCATCACCTTCTTCATGTAGGGAGGCGGCACGAAATAGCTGGTCTTCTCATCGACCTCCAGGAAGCCGAAGCCCCGATCGGAGGCGCGAATCACACCCTCTTTCTTGGGGATGTTTTCGCGGATTTGTTGCTTGAGCTGGGCCAGCAGCGGATTGTCTTGGAACATAAGTGAGGAACCTGAAGTGGAAAACCTGGGTGGAGACCTGATGAAGGATCGCCCAGCACTATACGTTTTTACCCCTCCAAAGCCAAGGTGAATGGCCCCCTCAGCGGGGTTGCAGTGCTCGGCGCCCCTGCTCGATCAGGCGTTGGGAGATCTGCTTGTGCAGCCCCCGCTCCAGCACCCAGCGGTGCCAGTAGAGGCGCTCGATGAGGTGATTGTCCGGGCTGAGATCGAGCAGCAGTCCCTGTGCCAGCTGCTGGCGGATCTGCAACTCGGGGATGAGACAGCAGGCGAGCCCCTGCTCGGCCATGGCGACGAAGGCTTCCGACGAGCGCACCGTGTGGCAGGGGTAACCGCCGGGGGCCAGCGCGAAGTGACGGGCCATGAAGCTGACATGCATGTCGTCGCGCTGATCAAACGCCACTGCCGGTGCCTTGGCCAGCGCCGCCGGGGTGAGCCCGCGGGGAAAGTGGCGGGCGACGAAGGCGGGGCTGGCGGTCAGCAGGTAGCGCATCTCGCCGAGCTCGTCGACGCAGCAGCCTGCCAGCGGCTGGGGTTGCAGGCTGACGGCGCCGAATGCCTGGCCCTCACGCACCCGGTCCAGGGTGCGGCTCTCGTCATCCACCAGCAGGTTCAGCTCTATGGGGTGCTGCTCCAGCAGCGGCGCCAGGGCGGGCAGAAACCAGGTGGCCAGGCTGTCGGCGTTGACGGCTATGCTGATCCGGATCGGCGCCTGGGGTTCGCTGGGGGAGAGTTCCCCCGCCAGCTCCAGCTCCAGCTGGCGTACCTGGCGGTAGTGGGCCAGCAACTTCTGTCCGAGGGCGGTGGCCTGCAAGGGCTGGCTGCGGATGATCAGCGGCTCTGCAAACTGCTGCTCCAGCTGCTTGATGCGCTGGGAGATGGCGGACTGGGTGATGTGCAGACGCTGGGCGGCGCGCTCGAAGTTCTGCTCCTGCATCACGGCATCCAGCGCCAGCAGCAGCTTGTAGTCCAGCGTCTTCATCAGCATTCCTTATCAGAGAAGGGGATTGAACAAGGATGCTACTGGAGTGATGGCGGCAGGGCAACCTGGCCGACACTGGCGGGTGCCCCGTGCGGGGGAATCACGGGCCTGTCACTGTGAGATGTGACAGTAGCGACAGGATGAGATTCATAAGATACTCATTTGGTCCGTTTTTGCATGGGGTGGAAACGGGCCATAGCGAGAGTTTTGGTCCCGGGTGTCAGCCCGGGACTTTTTTATGGGGTCAGCTCATGCCGAGCAGCTCTCCTGCCGGTACGTACTCCCCCCGCAGTGGGCGGTTGACGGCGCGTTCGAAGCGCTCGTCCAGATGGAAGCGGATCCCGACCCCGCGTACCGCCCCCAGATCCACCGCCTGACGGTGGCCGAGCCGCTCGATGGGCAGGCCGAGGCGGCGGAAGATGCGCTCCACCGGCAGGCTGACCACGGCGACCAGCTCCCGGATCCCTTGCTCCCTGGCGAAGGCATGGACCTCCCGAAAGATGACGCAGGTCAGTTCGCTGATGCCGTTGTCGAGCATGGGCGCGCGGCCGGCATCGATGGCGAGGCGGGTCAGCTCCCAGACATCGGCGCCGCAAGGGGCCCGTTCGCCGGCGAGGGCACCGGGAAAGATGCTGGGCAGCATGTAATCCTGGGCACAGCTGAGCAACCTGATGCAGCCGCACAGACCCTGCTCATCGTCAATCAGCACCCAGTGGGTATCGGGTTTGTCGAAGCTGTCCCGCTCCAGACCCCGGTGGGACTCCACATCCCAGCCGAGCCGATCGGAGAAGACTCGCTTGCGAAAGCGATAAAGCTCGTTTTCGACCTCCCATCTGGGGTGTTCTTTCAATTTTCCTTTGAAAACAAGCATTCATGTCTCTCCATTTCATGGTTAGGCGCTATAATCCAAGGCCTTGGCCAGGGGAGGCTAGCCTATGACACGCGACCAACTGCTTGAGTATCTGGAACATTTCACGCTGGTAACGGATGGAAACCGGCTGGCCGAGCTGATCGGCCGCTTCACCCTGGGAATGGGCTACGACTACTATCGCTTTGCGCTCATCCTGCCCATGTCGATGCAAAGGCCCAAGGTGGTGTTGTTCAACCAGTGCCCGGACTCCTGGGTGCAGGCCTACACGGTGAACAACATGCTGGCCTGCGATCCCATCATCCAGCTCGCCCGTACACAGACCCTGCCCATCTACTGGAACCGGCTGGACGAGAAGGCGCGCTTCCTGCAAGAGGGGAGCATGGATGTTATGGGACTGGCGGCGGAGTTCGGGCTGCGCAACGGCATCTCGTTTCCGCTGCACGGGGCGGCGGGGGAGAACGGCATACTGTCGTTCATCACCCGGGAGCGGGCGTCCAGCGACCTGCTGCTCGAGTCCTCGCCCATTCTCTCCTGGATGTCCAACTACATCTTCGAGGCGGCGATCCGGATAGTGCGCCAGAGCATGAGGGAAGATGATCCCCAGGAGGCCCTGACGGAAAGGGAGACCGAGTGCCTGTTCTGGGCCAGCGACGGGAAGACATCGGGGGAGATCGCCTGCATCCTCGGGATCACCGAGCGCACCGTGAACTATCACCTCAACCAGGTCACCCGCAAGACGGGGTCGATGAATCGCTACCAGGCCATCGCCAAGGGGGTCAGCAGTGGCATCCTGCTGCCGAATCTGGAGCAGGTCGTGGTCACCAACTTCCCCAGACTGTTGCAGTGAATACAGGCCCGGCGGCACCGGCTCGTCGCCTGGCATCCCCTCTGTCGCCATCACCGCTGTCCTGCGCCGTCCCATCCTGCCGCCGATTCTCGGGGCGGGGCTGTGGCCCCACAATTGTCAGATCCTGCAATTGACAGTCTACAAAGCATCGTTTTTCGCCCCGTGTTATCAGTTTTTTGAATGCATCAGAAAATGAATGAATTTCTCTGATTTCATGCCTCCCCTTATAGTGCGGCTAGATCTCCCACTCAAAGGTTTGTCCATGTTCGCGACCACACTGCAAGGCTTTACCCTCGGCCTTGCCATGATCATCCCCATCGGTGCCCAGAACGCCTTCGTGCTGAGCCGGGGCATTCACCGCAACCACCATCTGCTGGCGGCGACCCTCTGCTGCCTGTGCGATCTCGTGCTGATCGGCATAGGAGTGTTTGGTGGTGCCAACCTGCTGGCGGCCAGCCCCATCGGGCTGGCGCTGCTGACCTGGGGCGGCGTGCTGTTTCTCGGCTGGTTCGGGGTGCGATCCCTTGGCAGTGCCTGGCGCGGGCAGGGTGCAGCCCTGGCGGACTCTCCCCAGCTGATGGGGGTCAAGAGCGTGCTGGCCATGACGCTGGGGGTGACCCTGCTCAACCCCCACGTCTATCTGGATACCCTGATGCTGCTCGGCTCCTTCGGCAGCCAGTTTGCCGAGGATCTGCGGCCCGCCTTCGCGGCCGGAGCCATGCTGGCCTCCCTGGTCTGGTTTTACGGGCTGGCGGTCGGGGCGGCGGCGCTTTCCCCTTGGCTTGCCCGAGGCCGGGTACAGCAAGCCATTGATCTTGTTGTCGGTCTCATCATGCTGGTGCTGGCGGTCAAGCTGGCCAGCGGGGCATGGATGGCCTCATAAGGCTATTTTTGTGCCGTGCTTCATAAAAATGAGTCCCGGCTTCATCTGCTGACATATTCGTCTGTTAAATTCCCGCCGCTGGTAAAGCGTTACTCATAATAAAAGGGAAAATACAGTGAATAACTCCATGAAGCTGGGGGCCATCGCCGCCATCGTGCTGCTAACTGCCTGCAGCAATGAAAACGACAGCAAGGCGCAGCCGGGGACCGTCTCTCTGCGCCTGATCCAGACCTCCGATATCCACTCCAACGTGCTGGGGTATGACTACTACCAGAACAAGGAAGACCGCAAGTTCGGCCTCTCCCGTACCGCCCTGCTGATCCGCGCTGCGCGCGCCGAAAATCCCAACAACCTGCTGCTCGACAACGGTGACCTGATCCAGGGTACGCCGCTGGCGGACTACATCTTCGAGCAGTCCGGTGCCGGCTACCTCGAGAAGCAGGCCCACCCGGTGTTCAAGGCCATGAACGAGCTCGACTATGACGCGGGCAACCTCGGCAACCACGAGTTCAACTACGGGCTGGATTACCTCGGCAAGGTGCTGTCGGGGGCCGAATTCCCCTATGTGAACGCCAACGTGTTCGAGGCGGGCGCCTTCAAGCGCGACGCCAAGGGACAGATTGACTGGAGTGGCAACAAATTCACCCCCTACCTGCTGCTGGAGCGCCAGGTCACCGATGACAAGGGCCAGCTGCAGACCGTCAAGGTGGGCATCCTGGGTCTGACGCCGACACAGGTGTTGCAGTGGGACAAACGCCATCTGGAAGGCAAGGTGGTGGTGGCCGACATGGTCGAGACCGCCAACCACTATGTGCCCGAGCTGCGCGCCAAAGGGGCCGATCTGGTGGTAGTGGTTGCCCACACCGGCATCAACGCCAACAGCTATGAGGCCATGATGGAGAACTCCGCCTGGCATCTGGCCAAAGTAAAGGGGATAGATGCCCTGATGCTGGGTCATGCTCACAAGAACTTCCCGGGTGATTTCCCTGACTTGCCAGAAGTGGACAATCAGGCCGGTACCCTGAGCGGTATCCCGACCGTGATGCCCGGCTACTGGGGCAACCACCTCGGCATCATCGATCTCAAGCTGGAGCAGGTGGATGGCAAGTGGCAGGTGAAGCAGAGCCAGGCCAGCCTGCGCAAGATCGACTCCAGCGAAGGCAGTGCCGTGGATCAGCGGGTGGTGGATCTGGTGCAGGCGGATCACGACGCCACCAACCAGTGGCTGGACGAGCCGCTTGGCAAGATCACCTCTCCCATCCACAGCTTCTTCGCCCTGGTGCAGGACGACCCTTCGGTGCAACTGGTGAGCGATGCCCAGCGCCGCTACGCCGAACAACTGCAACAAGACGGTCTGCTCAAGGAGCCCTATCCCATCCTGTCGGTGGCGGCCCCCTTCCGCGGCGGGCGCAACGGCATCAATGACTTCACCTATGTGGCTCAGGGGAACATCTCCCTGCGCAACGTCTCCGACCTCTACATCTATCCGAACACCCTGCAGGTGGTCGAGGTGAACGGGGCCACGGTCAAGGAGTGGCTGGAGATGAGCGCCGGCCAGTTCAACCGGATCGACGCCAGCAAGACAGAGGTGCAGTGGCTGGTGAACGAAAGCTTCCCCACCTACAACTTTGATGTGATCGACGGGGTGAGCTACGAGGTGGACATCACCCAGCCGGCCCGTTACAGCAAGGAAGGGCTCAAGGTCAGCGACGGTCAGCGCATCAGCGGGCTCACCTTCAATGGCCAGCCCATGGATCCGGCCCAGAAGTTCTACGTGGTGACCAACAACTATCGCGCCAGCGGTGGCGGTCACTTCCCGGGCATCGACGGCAGCAACATAGTGCACGAAGATCCCTCCGAGACACGGGAGATCATCGCCCAGTACCTGAAGGCCCAGTCTGCGGAGAATCCGGCTGGCTTCAGCCCGGCGGCCAACAACAACTGGCACATGAAGGCGCTGCCCGCAGGCGTTGACGTGCGTCTCTACTCTTCCCCGGGTGAGGAGGCCAAGGCCCTGGCCGGTGCGGATCTGGCGTACCAGTCCACCCTGCCGATGGATGACGCCAAGCACCCCGGTTACGCCATCTACCGCTTGGTCCGCCAGTAATTCGGTGGTGAAAAGCAGATAACAAAAGCCCTCGCACTGCGAGGGCTTTTTCATTCCTGACCGAAGGGGGTTATCTCAGTAGTCACCGGGTTCCTCTGGGTCGGAGCGGGTCTTGAGGGAGCAATGCATGCCTCTCAGTAGTAACCTGCATCTTCAGGGTTGGGGCGGGTCTTGAAGCGGCGATGCAGCCACATGTACTGCTCGGGGGCCTTGCGCACGGCGGCTTCAATCTCTCGGTTGGCGCGGGCGGCATCGGCCAGGTCGTCGCCGCTCGGGTAGTCTTCCAGCGGCGCACCTATGTGCAGGGTGTAGCCGTCCTGGGTGCGGATGTTGTAGCAGGGCAGGGTGACGGTGTTCTTGACCCGGGCCAGGGTGGCGGTGCCCGTGATGGTGGCCGCCTGCTCCACCGCGAAGTAGGGCACGAAGACGCTGGCGTGGCTGCCGTAGTCGTGATCCGGCGCGTACCAGAGGGCGTCGCCGTTGCGCAGCGCCTTGATCATCCCCTTCACGTCCATGCGATCCACCAGGTACTTGTTGGAGGCGCAGCGACCGTGGTACTGGGCGTACTCCAGCACCGGATTGGTGTTGGGGCGATAGACACCGACCCCGGGGCGTACCAAACCGAAGCAGCGGGCGTTGAGCTCAAGGGTGAGGAAGTGGCAGGAGAGCAGCAGCATGCCCTGACCCTTCTCGATGGCGTCGATGACATGCTCTTCCCCCTCCACCTTCATCAGGCGGCGCATCCGCCAATCCGGCCAGAACCAGGCCATGCCCACCTCGAAGATGGCGCAGCCCACGCTCTCGAAGTTCTGTTTGAGCAGGGTTTCCCGCTGATCCCGGCTGAGCTCGGGCATCGCCAGCTCCAGGTTGCGACGGGCAATCTTGACGCGGGATTTCAGTACCTTGCGGGCCAGGGTGCCGAGCTGACGACCCAGCCACATCTGGCTGCGCCAGGGCAGCAGCACCAGCAGCCACAGCAGGCACAGGCCGAACCAGCTGCCCCAGTAACGGGGATGGAACAGACGGGGTTCGAGGCGGGGAGCATGTTCTTGGGCCATGAAGAGTCTCTTGTTCACAAAGGCAAGGAAGGGAGCCCAGCCGACACGGGGGTATCGGAGCCCGTGGATAGGCTGTCACTCACAATCTGGGGATTCTATCCGAAAAACGGGGGCGGGTGCGAATCGCCGTCACCTGGTCAGAGGGGTCAGGCGGGGAGCACCATGGCGGGCATGGCAGTGCTTTTTTCACGTCCTGGAAAAGAGTGTGATAAAATCGCCCGCTGAAATTTTCAGGTTTTGAGAGCCGATACAGATGAAAATCACCCTGCCCGAGTTTGAGAAAGCCCGCGTTCTGGTCGTTGGCGATGTCATGTTGGATCGCTATTGGCATGGCCCCACCGGCCGGATCTCGCCGGAGGCGCCGGTGCCCGTGGTCAAGGTCGAGCACATCGAGGAGCGCCCGGGTGGCGCCGCCAACGTGGCCCTGAACTCCGCCGCCCTGGGTGCCCAGGCCGTGTTGCTCGGGCTGACCGGCCGGGATGAGGCCGCCGATGCCCTGGCCGGCCAGATGGCAGGGGTCAAGGTCGCCTGTGATTTCGTTCGTCTGACCGACTACCCGACCATCACCAAGCTGCGGGTGCTGTCCCGCAACCAGCAACTGTTGCGCCTCGATTTCGAAGAGGCCTTCCACGACGTGGACGCCAGCCTGCTGATGGGCAAGGTGGAGCAGGCGCTGCCAGGGGCCGACGTGATGATCCTCTCCGATTACGGCAAGGGCGCCTTGAACGACGTGCCTGGCATGATTGCCCGCGCTCGCACCGCCGGCATCCCGGTGCTGGTGGATCCCAAGGGGACGGATTTCGAGAAATATCGCGGCGCCACCTTGCTGACCCCCAACATGTCCGAATTCGAGGCCGTGGTGGGCAAGGTGAAGAGCGAAGAGGAGCTGGTCGCCAAGGGGCTGGAGCTGGTCAAGCGCTTCGAGCTGGACGCCCTGCTGGTGACCCGTTCCGAGAATGGCATGACCCTGATCCGCGAAGGACAGCCGGAGCTGCACCTGCCGGCCCAGGCTCACGAAGTCTATGACGTCACCGGTGCCGGTGACACCGTCATCTCCACCCTGGCGACATCCCTTGCCGCCGGCATGAGCCTGGACGAGGCCTGCGCCCTGGCCAACACCGCCGCCGGCATCGTAGTCGGCAAGCTGGGGACCTCTACCGTGAGCCCGGTGGAGCTGGCCAACGCGCTCTACACCGAGCAGGAGACCGGCTTTGGCGTCATGTCCGAGGCCCAGCTCAAGGTGGCCGTGCAGGCCGCCCGCCTGCGCGGCGAGAAGGTGGTGATGACCAACGGCTGTTTCGACATCCTGCATGCGGGCCACGTCTCCTACCTCGCCAATGCGGGCAAGCTGGGGGACCGCCTGATCGTTGCGGTCAACACCGATGAGTCCGTGCGTCGTCTCAAGGGGCCGGGCCGTCCGGTCAACCCTACCGAGCGCCGTATGACTGTGCTGGCGGCGCTGGGTGCCGTGGACTGGGTGGTGCCCTTCGGTGAGGACACGCCCCAGCGGCTGATCGCCGAAATCCTGCCTGACCTGCTGGTCAAGGGGGGCGACTACAAGCCCGAAGAGATCGCCGGCTATGCCGAAGTGACCGCCAACGGCGGCGAGGTGCGGGTGCTGAACTTCGAGGATGGCTGCTCCACCAGCGACATCATCAAGACCATCCGCGAGCGCGGCTGAGGCGAACTAACGTGACCATCGTCGGCGCCCTCGGGAGCCGGCAATCAGGCAGCAAAAAGGCGACCCGGGGGTCGCCTTTTTTCATGCCGTGAATCCGGCTCAGGACTTCTTGGTGACCTGGGCGGCGGGCATCAGGCCCTGGTTCACGTCTTCCAGATCCTTCTGCTCCAGTATGCCGGCGGCCTGCTTGAGGGAGAGGATGCTGAGGATGTAGTTGTAGCGGGCCTCGGAGAGCTTCTGCTTGGCCTGGTACAGCTTGCGGGTAGCGTCCAGCACGTCGACTATGGTGCGGGTACCCACTTCATAACCGGCTTCGGTTGCCTTGAGGGCGCTGTCGGCGGAGATGACGGACTGGCCGTAGGCACGCACCGAGCCGATGCTGGCGTTCACGTTGTTATAAGAAGAACGCACCGTGCTCTGCACCGAACGGAAGCTGCGCTCCAGCTGCTCGCTGGCGGCCACGTAGTTGAACTGGGCCTGCTTGACCTGGGAGGTGGTAGCACCCCCGGTGTAGAGCGGCAGGTTGAAGTTCAGGCCGATATTGCCCTGATTGCTGTTGCTCTCGGGGTTGCGGATCTCGTCCTTGTAGTCGTTGTAACCGGCGGAGAGGCCGGCGCCCAGATCCAGGGTCGGCTCGTGACCCGTCTTGGCCAGGTCGATCTGCTCCTTGGCGATGTCCTTGCCGATGCGGGCGTTGTGCAGCTCAAGGTTCTTGTCCAGTGCCAGCTCCAACCACTTGTCAGAGTTGAACGGCGTCTTCTGCGGGGCGAAACGCTCGGTGTTGAGCACGTCCAGTTGGCGATGATCGATGCCGGTCAGCTCGCGCAGGCTCTCATAGCTGTTGTCCAGGGTGTTCTCGGCATTGATCTCGTCTGCCAGCGCCTGATCGCGCTCGGCCTCGGCCTCATGCACGTCGGTGATGGCGGTCAGGCCCACTTCGAAGCGCTGCTGAGTCTGTTCCAGTTGACGCTCAACCGCGACCTTGTTGGCGCGAACAAATTCCAGGGTGTCCATCGCCTTGAGCACATTGAAGTAGGCCTGGGCGGTACGCAGCATCAGATTCTGGTACTCGAGGTTGTAGCTCACGTCGGACTGGGTGGCACTCTTCTCGGTCAAGTCCAGGTTGACCCAGTTGCTGCGACGGTAGATGGACTGATCCAGTGTCACTGAGCCGGTGGCGCCGCTGTTGGTCTGGGTATCGTCCTTGTTCTGCAGATAGTTCAGGCCGGCACCCAGATTGATCTGTGGCAACAGGGCTGCGCGGGATTCGTTGATCTTCTCGAAAGCCTGGTCTCGCTTGGCCTTGGATTCCAGCAGTTGGGTATCCTTGACTTGGGCTTGTTGGTAGATTTCGAGCAGGTTTTCGGCATGAGCGGCACTGCTCACACCCAGCATCACCATGACTGACAAGAGTGTTCTTTTCATATGATAGTTTTAACCTTATATATCAACCCAAAGCTGTCCGCTGGATGAGGGGGGATTGTCATCGACCAAGCTTGATTTCAGCTTAACCACTCTACTATAAGCAGATTTCATTGCGAACTGTCTCTTTTCCAGCGACAGAAACGTCAAGAGTCAGGGCGAGTTTTCTCGGCAACGCGCCTAGCCAAATGTCCTGTGGCTGCTAAAATCCATCCCTCATCGTCGGCGAGAGCGAGTGAATGAATGTTCATTCATGCCCCCGAATATTATGGTCAAACCAAGCCAAGTCAAGCTGGTAGGAGTCTCGTATGTCACAGCAAGCCTTGCCTCAAACCAGTCATTATTCCGGTGATGATGTGAAAATCATCGATAAATCATCGGGATACAACGGCTTTTTCAAAGTGAACGTCTATCGACTGCAACACAGGTTATTTGCCGGCGGCTGGAATGAGCCCATCGTTCGCGAGCTGTTCGAGCGAGGCCATGCGGCCGCGTTGCTGCCTTATGATCCCGTGCGCGACCAGATAGTGCTGGTGGAGCAGTTCCGCATCGGTGCCATCGAGACCAGCCCGACTCCCTGGTTGCTGGAACTGGTGGCCGGCATCATAGATGAAGGGGAGACCGCCGAGGCTGTGGTGCGCCGCGAGGCGGTAGAAGAGGCGGGCATCGAGGTGGGTCGCTGTGAGCATGCCATCAGCTACCTGGTGAGTCCGGGTGGCAGCACAGAGCGGATCGAGGTCTATGTGGGGGAGGTGGATGCCAGCCAGGCGGCGGGGATCCACGGTCTGGCGGAAGAGGGTGAAGACATCCGGGTCCATGTGGTGAGCCGCGAGCAGGCTTACGCCTGGCTCAAAGAGGGCCGCATCGACAATGCCGCCTCCGTCATCGCCCTGCAATGGCTGGCCCTCAATCATGGCGAGCTGCAGGCCCGCTGGCTGGCGGGGCGCTAAGGTGTTGTTCGTTCAATATTGCCTGCGGGTTGTGACTGATGGAGCTGCGATATGCCATTAGTCCAGAGCCCGATGAAGCGCTATGTGCCTGATTTGATGTCCTTGCAGCGTACCTGCGAGGTCAATTACATGGCCTTGATGAAGCTGTTGCCCCCCGGTGGTTCCGTGGGGGCGGAGCGCCGTTATCAGGTAGGCAACGGCCTGCAGTTCCAGCTCACCGTCACCGAGGAGAGCCGCTTCACCAGCCAGGTGATCCTGGCCCAGCACAATCCCGAGTTGCCGAGCTACTTGCAGGCTCGCATCGAGATTCGTTTGTACCACGACGTGCGGATGGCGGAAGTGTGTGCGGCGCAACAGATTTCAATGTTGCAACCACGTTATGATTATCCCAATAAAAAAATGCATCACAGGGATGAAAAAGAGCAGGTAAATCTATTCCTGGCCGATTGGCTAAGATTTTGTCTCAAACATGGCACCAGCCTGATCAACATCCTCTAGTCGAACCCAATAAAAAAGAAGCGTGATTTTGGAAACAGAGCTACCTCAGGCGCCGGACGGCAGTGTGCGCCTGTTACAGATTACCGATACCCATCTCTTCGCCAGTGCCGAGGGACGACTGCTGGCCGTGCGAACCGCAGAGAGCCTGGCTGCCGTGCTGGAGCAGGTGCAGGCCAACGCGCATCCGTTCGATCTGATCCTCGCCACCGGGGATCTCTCCCAGGATCACAGCCCGGAGTCTTATCAGCGGTTTGCTTCCATGATGGCGCCGCTGGCGCGCCCCATCTACTGGTTGCCCGGCAACCACGACGACGGCCCCCTGATGACGGAGTACCTCCACGCCGCCGGGATCAGCGAAGCCAAGCAACTGGTGGGGGAGCACTGGCAGGTGATCCTGCTCGATACCCAGGTGCGCGGCAAACCCCATGGTGTGCTCGGCGATCACCAGCTGGCGGCGCTGGACAGCGCCCTGCGCCAGCATCCCGAACGTCACGCCCTCATCGCCCTGCACCATCAGGCGGTGCCGGTGGGCTGTGCCTGGCTGGATCAGCACAATCTCAAGAATGCCGACGATCTCTTCGCCGTGCTGGCCCGCCACCCCCAGCAGAAAACCATTTTGTTCGGCCATGTGCATCAGGAGTTTGACGAGGTGCACCAGGGGGTGAGGTTGATCGCCAGCCCCTCCACCTGTATCCAGTTCAAGCCGCTGTCCGATGGTTTCGCCCTGGACGAGTCCGGCCCAGGCTGGCGCTACCTCACCCTGCATCCTGATGGTCGCATTGCCAGCCAGGTGTGGCGTCTGCCGGTGGGGCAGTTCGTGCCCGACCCCGATGCCACCGGGTATTGAGGAGTCCGCCACCATGACCCCGGTTCTCCTTTATCTGCATGGTTTCAATTCCTCGCCGGGCTCCGCCAAGGCGCAGCAGATGGCTGCCTGGGTCGCCGAACACAGGCCCGACATCGAGGTGCTCATCCCGGCCCAGCCCAATACGCCGGCGGCGGCCTGGGAAGCCATAGAGCGTGTCATTGCCGAGGCCAGGGCTCGCCATGATGGCCGGCTCAGGCTCGGTGCCGTGGGCAGCTCCCTCGGCGGCTTCATGGCAACGAGAGTCAGTGAGTTGTATGGCTGCCGCGCGGCCCTGATCAACCCGGCGGTGCGCCCCCATGAACTGCTCTGCGATTACCTGGGCCCCCAGGTCAATCCCTACACCGACGAACGCTATGAGTTGCTGCCAACCCACATGGACGAGCTGCGGGCGCTGGCGGTGCCGGTAACCGCCCCCGAACGGCTCTGGATCCTGCAACAGCAGGAAGATGAGGTGCTCGACTATCGCAAGGCATTGAGGGAATACGAGTTTGCCCGCCTGTCGCTGGAGTGCGGTGGCAACCACGCCTTCGTTGGCTTCGAACGCTATCCGGCTCAGATCATTCACTTCCTCGGGCTTTAGCCGTGCAACCGCCGTTGGCCACCTTTCTGGAACAGGTGCTGGCCACGGCCCAGGCCGGACTCACCTACTCCAACGATCCCTTCGATATCGCCCGCTTCGAGGCGCTGAGAGCGGCCACTGCCGCCCTCATTGTCAGCCAGAGCGAGCTGGCGCCCGAGGCCATCGCCCAGTGGATTGCCCTGGATAGTGGCTACCCCACCCCCAAGCTGGATGTGCGGGCCTTTATTCAAAACGATGACGGTCATCTCCTGTTGGTGCAGGAGCGCAGCGACGGGCTCTGGACCCTGCCGGGGGGCTGGTGCGACATCGGCGACTCGCCGGCGGGCGCCGTGGTACGCGAGGTGAGCGAAGAGACCGGCCTCGAATGCCGGGCCGTGCAACTGCTGGCCTTGTTCGACAAGCTCAAGCATCCCCATCCGCCGCAACTGCCCCATGCCCACAAGGCCTTCTTCCTGTGCGAGGTGACGGGCGGATCGCTGCTCACCGAGACTGACGAGACCCGGGGGGCGGCTTATTTCCCCATCGATGCCCTGCCCGAGCTCTCCCGTCACCGGGTTGTGGAGTCCCAGCTGCGCAGCCTGCACGACCATGTGCGGCAGGGGCGGCGCCACACCCTGTTTGACTGACACACCCGGGACGCTGAGCCCGGTGGCAAGGAGGCCATATGATCAAGCGCATCGGCAACACCCTCATCCAGGGGAAACACAGGGCCAGCTGTCATTGCGGCGCCGTGGTGCTGGAGCTCAGCCTGCCGGACGGCGTGGTGGATCCCCGCCGCTGTGACTGCTCGCTCTGTCGGCGGCGGGGGGCCATCGTCGCCTCGGTGCCGCTCTCGGGCATCCGCATCCTGCAGGGAGAGGCCGAGCTTCGCTGTTACCAGTTCAACACCCATACCGCCAGGCACTACTTCTGCGGCGTCTGCGGCATCTACACCCACCATCAGCGCCGCTCCAATCCGGCCGAGTATGGTTACAACCTCGCCTGCCTGGAGGGGGTCAATCCGTTCGCGCTCGGCGAGGTGCCAGTGCTGGACGGGGTCAATCATCCCGCCGATCGTTAAAGCAACGCCGGCCCGGCCCGGCCCTTTCCCGAAAAATGGCAGGGTACCTGTCCAGATCAAGCTTTCTGTGCTGGGAGTTTGTTCTGCCTCCGCCGAGCAGTTAAGATTCCCTCCAAACGTCAATTCGCAAGGCCCTCCATGTCCACTCAATACAATGCGGATGCCATTGAGGTCCTCAATGGCCTCGAACCGGTGCGTCGTCGCCCCGGCATGTACACAGACACCACCCGGCCCAATCACCTCGGCCAGGAGGTCATCGACAACAGCGTCGACGAGGCGCTGGCGGGCCATGCCCGCACCCTGGAGGTGACCCTGTATGAAGATCAGTCCCTCGAGGTGATCGACGACGGTCGTGGCATGCCGGTCGACATACACCCGGAGGAAGGGGTCTCCGGGGTGGAGCTGATCCTCTGCAAGCTGCACGCGGGGGGCAAGTTCTCCAACAAGAACTACCAGTTCTCCGGCGGTCTGCACGGGGTGGGCATCTCCGTGGTGAACGCCCTGTCCGATCGGGTCGAGGTGACGGTGCGCCGGGACGGCCAGGTCTATGACATCGCCTTCGAGCGTGGCGACAAGGTACAGGAGCTGACCATCACCGGCACCTGCGGGCGCCGCAACACCGGCACCCGGGTGCGCTTCTGGCCGCAGGCAAGCTACTTCGACTCGCCCCGCTTCTCGGTCTCCAAGCTGGAGCACCTGCTCAAGGCCAAGGCCGTGCTCTGCCCCGGCCTCACCATCAAGTTCCTCGACAAGAATACCGGCATCAAGCTGGAATGGTGCTACGAGGATGGCCTCAAGGATTACCTCATCGATGCGGTCAAGCAGTTCACCTGCCTGCCGGAGCAGCCCTTCGTTGGCGCCTTCAGCACGGATCAATCGGCGGTGGACTGGGCCCTGTGCTGGCTGCCGGAAGGGGGCGAATGCCTCGCCGAATCCTATGTGAACCTGATTCCTACCGCGCTCGGCGGCACTCACGTCAACGGCCTGCGCCAGGGCTTGCTGGACGCCATGCGCGAGTTCTGCGAGTTCCGCAACTTGCTGCCTCGCGGGGTCAAGCTGACCCCGGAAGACATCTGGGATCGCTGCGCCTACATCCTCTCGGTCAAGATGCAGGATCCCCAGTTCGCCGGTCAAACCAAGGAGCGGCTGTCGTCCCGCCAGAGCTCGGCCTTCGTGTCGGGGGTGGTGAAGGATGCCTTCAGCCTCTATTTGAACAGCAACACCGAGCTGGCGGAGCAGATAGCCGAGATCTGCATCAGCAGCGCCCAGCGCCGGATGCGCGCCGCCAAGACGGTGGTGCGCAAGAAGATAACCCAGGGCCCGGCCCTGCCCGGCAAGCTCACCGACTGCAACTGCGCCGACCCCATGCAAGGCGAGCTGTTCCTGGTGGAGGGTGACTCCGCAGGCGGTAGCGCCAAGCAGGCGCGGGATCGCGAGTTTCAGGCCATCATGCCGCTGCGCGGCAAGATACTGAACACCTGGGAGGTGGAGGCCGGTCAGGTGCTCGCCTCCCAGGAGGTGCACGACATCTCGGTGGCCATCGGGCTCGACCCGGACTCCGAGGATCTCTCCGGCCTGCGCTACGGCAAGGTGTGCATACTCGCGGATGCGGACTCGGACGGTCTGCACATCGCCACCCTGCTGTGCGCCCTGTTCGTGAAGCACTTCCGTACCCTGGTCAACAAGGGCCACGTCTACGTCGCCATGCCGCCGCTCTACCGGATCGACATCGGCAAGGAGGTCTTCTACGCCCTCGACGAGGATGAGAAGAACGGCGTGCTGCAACGGGTCGAGGCGGAAAAGAAGAAGGGCAAGGTGATGGTGACCCGATTCAAGGGTCTGGGCGAGATGAACCCGAAACAGCTGCGGGAAACCACCATGGATCCCAATACCCGCCGCCTGGTGCAGCTCACCATGGACGAACAGGGGGAAGATACCCTGCAACTGATGGACATGCTGCTGGCCAAGAAGCGCGCCCCGGATCGCCGTGAATGGCTAGAGGAGAAGGGCAACCTTGCCATCATCTAAGCCATCGACTGGCCCGCGCGGGTCAGCAAGTATCAGCCGGAGTCGCCCAGGGGCGGCTCCCGAACCGAAAGAGATAATCACATGAGTGATGCTATCGAGCTCAGTCTGTGGATGAAGTAGAGCGCCAACCGACTCTATAACCGAAAGAGAACAAATCTATGAGCGATCTAGAGCTCAGTCTGGACGGGGTAGAGCGCCAGCCTATGCGCGCCTTCACCGAGCAGGCTTACTTGAACTACTCCATGTACGTCATCATGGACCGGGCCCTGCCGCATATCGGCGACGGCCTCAAGCCCGTGCAGCGGCGCATCATCTACGCCATGAGCGAGCTGGGACTGTCGGCGCTGTCCAAGCACAAGAAGTCCGCCCGTACCGTGGGTGACGTGCTGGGTAAGTACCACCCTCACGGCGACAGCGCCTGTTACGAAGCCATGGTGCTGATGGCCCAGCCCTTCTCCTACCGCTACCCGCTGGTGGACGGTCAGGGCAACTGGGGGGCGCCGGACGATCCCAAGTCCTTCGCCGCCATGCGTTATACCGAGGCGCGGCTGTCGCGCTTCTCCGAGCTGCTGCTCTCCGAGCTCGGCCAGGGCACGGTGGAGTGGACGCCGAACTTCGACGGCACCATGAAGGAACCCGTGGTGCTGCCCGCCCGCCTGCCCCACATCCTGCTCAACGGGGTGACCGGTATCGCGGTGGGGATGGCGACCGATATCCCGCCTCACAACGCGCGGGAAGTGGCTTATGCCTGCGCCGAGCTGCTGGACAACCCCAATGCGGGGCTCGATGCCTTGATGGCGCACATTCAGGGGCCGGACTATCCGACCAACGCCGAGATCATCACCCCGCGAGACGACATCCGCAAAATCTACGAGACCGGCAAGGGCTCCATCAAGCAGCGGGCTGTGTGGAGCGAGGAGGATGGCGACATCGTCATCACGGCGCTGCCCCATCAGGCCTCCGGCGCCAAGATCATGGAGCAGATCGCCGCCCAGATGGTGGCGAAGAAATTGCCGATGGTCACCGACCTGCGGGATGAATCTGACCACGAGAACCCGACCCGTCTGGTGATCATTCCCCGCTCCAACCGGGTGGATGTGGAGGGGCTGATGGCCCACCTGTTCGCCACCACGGATCTGGAGAAGAACTACAGGGTCAACCTCAACATCCTGGGGTTAGACAACAGACCCCAGGTGAAGACCCTCAAGATGATCCTCTCCGAGTGGATCGTCTTTCGCCGCGAGACGGTGCGTCGCCGTCTGCAATATCGTCTCGACAAGGTGCTGGCCCGCCTGCACATCCTCGAAGGCTTGCTGGTCGCCTACCTCAACATCGACGAGGTGATCGAGATCATCCGCACCGAGGATGAGCCGGGCAAGGTGATGGTGGAGCGCTTCAACATCAGCGAGACCCAGGCCGAGGCGATCCTCGAGCTCAAACTGCGCCATCTGGCCAAGCTCGAAGAGTTCAAGCTGCGTGCCGAGCAGGAAGAGCTGGCGCAGGAGCGCGACAAGCTGGAGCTGATCCTGGGCTCCGAGCGTCGCCTCAACACCTTGCTCAAAAAAGAGCTCTTGGCGGATGCCGAGAAGTACGGCGACGATCGCCGCACCCCCCTGGTGGAGCGTGCCACCGCCGTGGCCCTGACCGAGAAGGAGCTGACCCCGAGCGAGCCGGTGACCGTCATCCTCTCCGACAAGGGCTGGGTGCGTGCCGCCAAGGGCCACGATGTGGACGTTATGGGGCTCTCCTACAAGGCGGGGGACGGTTATCTCGCCCACGCCTGCGGGCGCAGCAACCAGCAGGCGGTGTTCCTCTCCAGCCTGGGCCGTACCTATTCTCTGGAGGCGCACACCCTGCCCTCTGCCCGCAGTCAGGGGGAGCCGCTCACCGGTCGCTTCGCGCTGGGGGCGGGGGAAGAGGTGCGCCATCTGGTGATGGGCAACGAGGGGGAGCCGTATCTGATCGCGAGCGACGCCGGTTACGGCTTCGTCTGCAAATATGACGACCTGATTGGCAAGAACAAGAACGGCAAGGCGCTGCTGACGGTGCCGGAAGGTGGCCAGGTGATGGCACCCCAGAAGATTGGATCGCCAGAGACCGATCTCTGCATGGCCATCTCCAATGAGGGGCGCATGTTGCTGTTCCCGCTCAGCACCCTGCCGGTGCTCGGCAAGGGCAAGGGCAACAAGCTGATCAGCATACCGTCCGCTCGCGTGAAGGCGCGGGAGGAGTTTATGGTGATGGCCGCCATTATCCCGCAGGGGCAATATGTCACCCTGTTTGCCGGCAAGCGCAAGCTGACTCTGAAACCCTCGGATCTCGACTACTACCGCGGCGAGCGCGGCCGCCGCGGTGCCAAGCTGCCCCGCGGTTTGCAGCGGGTGGACCGAATCGAGATTGAAGCCGTCGCCGGCGCCGAACCGGCAGCCGGGGAAAATCAGGAAGGATAATTAATATAGAAGGGCGCGAAAGCGCCCTTTTATATTTAAATAAGCAATAAATATTTATAATGATATTATTCCTTCTTGGTGTTATTGCAGCTTTTAATGGTAGATATTGCATTCACAATGCTCATGATTTTATCTTCTTTTATTTCTCGAATTCCTTTGCTCACGCTGATAGATATTTCATGCTTAACCAGTCGACTAAATGCATCATTTACAAATCCTTGCCATTTTTGATAGCTAAATTGCGATATGGTTCTATTCCATGAGTGAGTGAGATTGGCTACCTCTTTAATGCTAAATGTTAGCCTTTTCTTACCAATATACTCTCTTGAGATAAATGACAACACGAAAATGAATGCAATCCTACCTTTTGGACTGGTGATTGAATTAAGCAGCGGTGCGATCTCTTGGTTACTTATGTTAATGCCTGATTTTATTAAAACACCTATTGCAAATATATATGGGGATATTGATTTTTTATATTCAAGGGTATATTTTTCTGGGTTTAACAATAGGTGTAAGATATTATATATAGAATTCTCAAAGTTATAATCTCGATAGCTAGTGATGCCTTGGCAAGTAATACAGTCAACCACTATTTCCGATGGTGAATAAGGAGTGAGAAATAGGGACTGGCGTTTACACTTATCACAATAATCTAAGGTTAAGCTGATGTGACTATACTTTTCGGAATGGTTTAATAAAAGTACACTGTTATCATCAGCAGCTTTCCAAGTAATGAATGCTGGTTGTTTTACACTAAGTAAATAACTGACTATTAAAGCTCTATATATATCGTCGCTCCCTGCTTGTAATATATAAAGTCCCCAGTCATAACACCATGACAGTTCGAATAAATCATCTGAAATTATCTCTTTATTAAGATGCTGCTGATTTATTTTGAAGGTTACAAGCGATTTTTTTGCCTCGCTGTAAATCATGTCTTTATCTGATTGGAGTTTTATTTTCCCTAAAGAATCAAACTTGCCATTTTTTAGAGAGAGAGCATCTAGTATTACTAAGCATCTACTGGTTGCTCTAGAATAAGAACAGAAAAAATCGACGTCTGTCATTTCTTCTGATGCATATATTATGACAATAGGTTTTTCTAATCCCCTATATTTTCCTATTGATTCCACTTCAACGCCTTGTGGTACAATGCCATTAGGTACAGATACATATGACGGCTTAAGAACTACAATGTATGATTGAGGTATTCTATCAGCCAGTAATTGTAGAATAGTGTTTTTTAGAGTCTGTATTGGTTCATGTGATATTATTTCTAATAATGTGTCATCTTCTGCTGGCCTAGGATTTATCACGGAATAATTTGGTTTATTGAATAATTTAATTCTTTCACAAACTTTCTTAGGCATTCTCAAGCTGTTTGTTAGATAGTAGGCTTGAGTTTTTAAGTAAGTTTCTAACTGCAAGACAGTTACGGGTGACTCGTATTGAAATGCTTGAGCAGCATCACACATTACAATTATTTTTCGGTTTTCAAATTCAGAGACAAGTACATCCCAAGCATGTTTTTTAATTACCTGGCCTTCATCGACAATTAATGCATCATATTTTTTTAATAAGCCTTCATTACATGCAATCCTTAAGCTGTCATAAGCGCCATTATTAAACCACTCTTGATCTATAATAGGGTTTTCACCTGTTTTCCTAGACATCTCTTGGCAGAGCATATGTATGTTATAAGTTTCGCAACTTTTATATGATGAAAGCTCAGATAATATTTTATGTGATAGGAGTTTGTTGAATGTTATAACTAAAACCTTCTTGCCACTAGTGGAAAGTTCTCTTGCAATTTGAATTGCAACTATTGTTTTTCCAGAGCCTGGCCAACCACTAACAATAACGCTGGAATTATCTTCTCTTAGGCATAGCTCCATGCATTCAATTTGCTCTTCTGTTAATTTTAACCATAGTTTTGTGTCGTTGTTGATTCTTGAGTACCAGCATGGTGAATAATCTTTGTCTGGTACTATCATAGAGATAATAGTTTCTATTGTGTGGTTGGTCATATCAAGTGAAGATAATGTTTTTTTAAAAAATAGCATTATCTCCTCTATTCTTTTTGATAAATTATGCAGGTCTTTAATGTCTAATAAAAGATTAATCGGCATTCCATTATCATAATCAACCATTGCTGGAGGTAGCTCATTGATAGATGCTTTTGATTCAGGAAAGAAATATGCATGACCAATGCGAACAGATATTCCTTTTTCTTTAATCCAGTTTTGAATTGCGAATACACCTCTTTTTAATTGGAATACGGGGTCAAATAAGGTGTGGTTACTAGATTGGCTAAAGTAGAAACCTTGTGTGCCATGTGCGATTCTACCTCCCTTGGCCTCGATGGCTAAAATTCCATTTCGTGGGTGTAAAATAAGAAAATCAATTTCTCCAATTGGACTTTTGTTTCCATGGAATTCTTGAACAAAGGAAGACAACCACGGAATGCTATGCAATACATAGTAACTATCATCTAGTTGATTTTTTAATTGCTCATAGATGAGGGGTTCGGCAGAATAACTATCGTTACTTTTCGGCCCGAAGTTTGGAAACATTATTGCCATGCAATCCCCCTAAAATAAATTTGGTGTTTTTAATTGATTTCATTTTTTGAGATAGTTTATCAGGCTATAGGTATTGATTACCGTGATCTGAACCTACTTCCATATAGCCATATGATGCCGCTGATTATTTATACATGCAATGTGATGAGGGTCGTAGGTTTGATTACCAAAGCGTAATCAGGCATTCGCGAGAGCCGGTTGGTGCAATATGGCTGGTAGTTATTTCTTTTGCTATCCCTCATCCCCAGCCCTTCTCCCGCAAGGGGAAAAGGGAACGCTGCTCGTAGCTAAATCGGATGGCGGTGACATAAGGGGCTGGTGATGCGTGGCTTAGAAGAAGGTAGCTAGAGCACTAGGCTGGCTCGATACAGCCCCCTTTCCCCTTGGGAGAGGGTCAGGGTGAGGGGAGGTGCCATTGGGTACAACAAGCCAGGGGAATGGCACCGCCGCCAATCAGTTGTCGAAGTTCCACACAATGGGCAGCTCAAGATCGAATATCAGCTGATCCCCGTCGAGACGAAAGGCCACGCTGGTCTGGTGCTGGTCATATTCGTCGATAAGCCGGCAGCTCTCGGCGAAGTTGGATTCGTAACTGAGGCGTGCACTGCCTCCGGTGCGAGCATCGTCGAGTTCCACCTTCACTACCCGCAGTGGGTCCTTCTGGCTGAGCTTGACCCGGCTGTCCCCCACGTCCACCAGCCGCTCCAGCAGGGGGAAGAAGTCGGGCTTGTGGGCCTCTATAGCCCGGGCGATGGCCTGTTCCAGCTCGGCGTGGCTGGCAAGGGGGCCATTCAGGGTGTAGCGGGTCTGTATCCTTTCTTGGGTCATGGTCTGCTCCTCTCGGGTGTTGCCTGTGGCGGGATGTTTCGGCCTTGCTGGCTCCTGTTCACGCCCGGCAGCGACTCGGGCCCTCAGGCGGGAAATACGGCCATTGTGCACCAGTGATTAGCGAAGCGTAATCAGAGGTTCGCGAAAACCGGCTGCTGCGGCCCTGCTGGTAACCCCTCTTGCCTCCCTTTGCCAATTGTCATGGATCAAGGGTGTGGTTGGTGATGTCCCGCAAGTTGCCTCTGCTCGCTAAGCTTGAAAGGAACAGCACAGTGCCAGGAGGCCAAACATGGAAACGGAGAAAGCCATCGGACTGATCGAGGCTCACGGAGCCTTTCACGGGGATCACTACAGCTTCAACAGCGACGAGTTCGTGCAGTGGTGCCAGGAAGATGCCCACCAGACCCTCAGTCTGGAGCAGGCCAATCACGAGCTGGCGCCCTTCTGCATCCGGGTCGGTTACGCCGAGCCGGTCCGGTCGTGGCGCTACTATCTCACCTGACGCGGGCGGAGGGGCGAAGCCGCCTCGCCAGCCATCTGCGGGGAGCATCGAAAAAGGAGCCGGTAAGGCTCCTTTCTTGTGATGATGCCAGGCGAGATCGCGAACCCCTCAGTTATTGAAATTCCAGGCGATGGGCAGCTCGATATCGAAGAGAAGCGCATCCTCTTCGAGGCGAAAGGGCAGGTCGATCTGGTGCTGCTCATATCTGTCGACGATAAGGCAGCCCTCGAAGAAGTTGGATTCGTAGCCGAGGCGGGCCAGCCCCCGGGCGCCATCCTGATCGAGTGAGATGCCCAGCACCCGGGGCGGGTGCTCCTGGCTGAGGTGGACGCCGGGATTGCCCTCATCCACCAGCCGCTCCAGCAGGGGGAAGAAGTCTGACCTGTGGGCTTCGATTGCCCGGGTGATGGCCTGCTCCAGCTCGGCCTGGCTGGCGAAGGGGCCACCGAGTCGGTATTGGGTCTGGATCCTTTCCTGAGTCATGGTCTGCTCCTTGGCCCCTTCGTCGGAGGGCCGTCTATGGGTGATCAAGGTGTATGCGAAATCAGGCGGGGATGCGGCCGTTGCGCACCAGGGCCCGGCGGATGTTCTTGCACATCTTGCCGAAGCGCTGGATCTCGTCGAAGCTGGGCGGGATGCCGCGATCGATCTGGTATTGCCAGTAGGAGAGGTCGGTGTCCACCAGCTCCATCAGCTTCTTGGGGCAGCCGATGCAGGTGTTGTCTGGTCCACATTTGAAGGTATCCGGCTGATAGAGCGGGAATTCTTGCTTCACGGCGTCGATGATCTGCTGCATCGCGGTGATCCTGTCCGGCTTTCTGCTCATGGCTCTTCCCCTGCGGTCGTATAGGGGAGTCATTATATCCCTGACAAAATGTGGGCCAATGACGCTTAGGAGGTAGTCCGGCTGCGCCTACTGCCCGGCAGATGGCGCAACGCCCGGCAAGCCGGGCGTTGTGGGACGATGGTGTGGGCGGTGAAAATGCGCCCTAGAAGTCGTGGTAGAGCGGCCAGCCGGGCAATGTGTTCGAGTACGGCGGGAGCCAGGAGTTAGTCATCAGCATTGATAATGGTCATAGGCTTCGCGCGTGTTGATTTTGTTTGGCGATAAACGAGATCACAAACGAAGTGTTTTTATATCTATTTCAATTGGTTGAGTCTGAAGCTCCTGTATATGACGCACTCATTTCGGCGCGACTCCCAAGAGGTGATCGTCGACACTCTTCATGGACAGGGCTTCAATGAGAACCTTCTCCAGGATGACAAAAAAACATTTGATGTGAGCCTGTTTCAATACCTGTGGCCGAGTCACCAGATAGACCTCCATATCTGGAAGCTGGAGTTCCGGGAACAATTCGATCAGATCCTTCGCCAGAATACGGGGCAGCACCGCCACCCCCATACCTCGCCTCACCGATTCGAGTTGAACCGAAAACGAGTTCACGCTGATCGGCGTGTGGTCCAGACCTGCGGCCTTTGCCGCACGCATTTGAGGCAACATGTCCAGCGGAGGAAGCAGGCCAATATTGACCGCAGTGGCTGGAGTCAGCCCCGGAAACCGCTTCAGATAAGCCGCATCGGCGAAGACACCGTAAGCGAGCCTGTCTATGAAGCGATAAATAAGCGAAGGTTCGCCCAGGTGGGTCGTGCGTACAGCAATGTCTGCGGCACCGCGGACGATCTTGTGAAAATCGGCTGTGACCAGCAACTCCACCGAGCATCGCGGATGCAGAGTGGTGAAACGACTCGCGGCCTCCAGCACGCAAGACGAGAACCCCTCTCCTGCGCTGACCACGATATTGCCAGATAGCTCTGTGTGCGGATCAGATATGCCCGTAACGGTTTGACGTCTCAAGCCTGCTTCTGCAGCCAGGGCAACGTCCACGAGGGATTGGCCTCGTGGGGTCAATCTGCATCCTTCAACTCCCCGCTCGACGAGTGGCTCGCCCAGTGCGCCTTCAAGCTGAGTCAGCCGTCGCGCCACAGTAGAGGCTGCGATCCCCAGCAATTGGCCAGCCTGAAGAAAGCTGCCACGTCGCGAGACTGCCAACAACAGGCGAAGATCGTCCCAGTTTGCTTGCAAAGCCATGCTCCATATCTTGCCTGATCTGCAAATTTGCAAAGCCATTATGCAGTAGTCGCTGTTTTTAGATAGCGGCGTCAACGGTATATCTACACTCCCTCGAAAAGAATGGAATGGACTGTATGACAACTGGTTCCAATGGCTATGCGGCACGTGCCGCCAGCGCCTTTAATTGCCGAGACCTGGAGGCGATGCTTGCACTGGTTTCCGAAGACGTTAGCTACTTCGATGGCATAGGGATACAAACAGGTCGTGAGGCCATGCACAAGCGAGAGCTTGCGCTACTCGAAGCATTCCCCGATGCCAAAGTGATCTTGAGCCCATTTGTTGTCACTGACGATCGTTTGGCACTGATCGTCTTCCTGACCGGCACCTTCACGGCACCATTAGTGCTGTCGGACCGGGTGATTCCACCTCATGGGCGCCACATTACCTTGTATTACGCCGCACACCTCACCTTCAGAGACGGCTTGGTCATACGTGAAGAAGTTTTCTTCGACCGTGTGGTATTGATGCCGTTAGCCGATCAGAGTGAGGGGTGATGCATGCATAACACATTTGTCACTGGCGCGACCGGCTTGCTGGGCAACAACCTGGTGTGTGAACTGGTCGCTCGTGGTCACGCAGTCAAAGCCCTGGTTCGTTCAAGAGCCAAAGGTGAACAACAGTTCAAGGATCTGCCGGGTGTGGAACTGGTGGTGGGCGACATGGCTGATGTCGATGCGTTCGCTGCGTCGCTACAAGGCTGTGATACGGTGTTCCACACTGCAGCGTACTTTCGCGACAGCTACAAGGGCGGCAGTCACTGGGAGGAGCTCGACAAGATTAATGTGTCCGGTACACGGAACCTGCTTGGCCAGGCCTACAGCGCTGGCATAAGACGGTTTATCCATACGTCTTCCATTGCCGTGCTCGACGGCGCACCCGGCACGTCAATTGATGAAAACTGTCTGCGGGCCGACGCTGACGCGGATGACTATTACCGCAGCAAGATCCTCGCCGACCGTGTCGTCCTGTCGTTCCTGGAAACCCATCCCGAGATGCATGCCTGCATGGTCCTGCCTGGCTGGATGTGGGGTCCTGCCGACATTGGCCCGACCTCCTCGGGACAGTTGGTCAACGATGTCGTACGCGGCAAATTGCCCGGACTTATCCCCGGTAGCTTCTCCGTTGTCGATGCCCGCGATGTGGCATTGGCGCTGATCGCTGCAGCCAGGTATGGGCGCCGGGGTGAGCGCTATCTCGCGGCGGGCCGGCATATGACAATGCGTGAGCTGATACCTGTTCTTGGGCGTATCGCTGGCGTCAAGACACCCGTTCGACAACTGCCGCTGCCCTTTTTATACGCCTTGGCGGCGGTGCAGGAGGTCTACGCGCGTATTACTGGCAAGCCCATTCTGCTGAGCATGGCTACGTTGCGCCTGTTGATACGAGAAAAGGACCGCACCTGTTTCAATCACGGCAAGAGTGAGCGAGAGCTTGATCTGCGTTTCCGGGCGTTGGAGCAAACCATCACCGACACAGTGGTGTGGTACCGTGATCACGGTTGGTTTGGAACACATCAGGACAAGGGCGTAAACGGACAGTGAGACAGTGAGCAGAAAAATAATCCTGATGCGTCACGGCCAGCCCAAGCTGGCCGCAACCGACAAAATGTCAGCGCTCGAGATGAAAGATTGGATCGAGCAGTACGACAGCTCCGACATTACCAAGCACCCCGTCCCGGAAGCCAGCAAGCAACTCGCCGCCACCGCCAAGGTGATAGTCTCGAGCAACCTGCCTCGTGCGCTGACCTCAGTTCAGGCGCTCGGCCTGAAACCCGCCCTCGTCGACGGGCTATTTCGTGAAGCGCCACTGCCTTATGGCCACTGGAGACTGCCACGGCTATCGCCGTTTGTCTGGGCGTTTATCCTGCGAATTTTATGGTTGTGGGGTTACTCACATGGAGTCGAATCTGTCGGCACTGCGAAGAGGCGCGCCAGCACGGCAGCTCAACGACTTCAATCCCTTGCCAGCGAAGGACCGGTGCTGCTGCTCGGTCATGGCTTTATGAATCGAATGATCGCCAGACAACTGGAGGCAGATGGATGGACTCGCCAAACAGGTAATGGCAGCCAATATTGGGGGGCGATTGTGTATCAAAATGACAGTATTTAAGAGGTGAGCGCTTCTGTTATACAGAGATCGGCGATCCCCTTCGAAACTGACTGGGCCGATACGGGTATGGTTGCAATGACCTGCGAGCGTTCCGAGAGGAGCGCTCGACGCCTCACAATTGGGTTGGTTGTACGTCAGTGCTTATATAGGGGCGTGTTCTATTGGCAGTGCTTGTTCGGCGGCGCCTACTGCCAGGCAGATAGCACAACGCCCGGCAAGCCGGGCGTTGTGGGACTATGGTGTGGGCGGTGAAAATGCGCCCTAGAAGTCGTGGTAGAGGGGCCAGCCGAGCAGAGGGTGACGGAGCCCGGCGCGCATCTCGATGTTGTCGAGCTTCTCCGGCGAGGCGTTGTCCCTTTGCAGCTGCTGATACTGGCGCACAAACCCCAGGGTGTGCAGCAGGTTGGGCACGAAGCCCGGGCTCAGCTCCTGGCGCAGGGCGGCGGCCATGTCGGCGGGCAGTTCGGCGAGCATCAGGACAAGCTGGGCGGCGAGATAGTCGGTATCGTACCAGGCCTCGTCGAGTTCAATCTCCCGCGCCAGTTTGCGCTTGAGATCCTGCTTCACCTTGAGGGGCGCGGCGCCGCTGCCTTTGCCGCAGAGGATGCGGTAGAGCAGGGCCTCGGCCAGCTTGTCCTCCATGGTGGGGTGATCGCTCTCGCTGGCGAAGAAGTGCTGGTCGATGAGCCCCATCAGGCGGACCTTGTTGTGCTCGGCCAGCGCCTTCTCGTACTCCTGCCACCCTTGCCACTCCTCGATGTCGGGGGGGCTCGAGATCTTGTCCAGCAGCCTGGCATCCACGTCACCGTAGAGGCTGTTGCCCGTCTGCCTGGGGCTGACGGAGATCAGCATGGACCAGCCCTTCTGGAACGGCTTGATGGGTCCCTCCGGCGCCTGCAGCAGGGCCAGCGCCTTGGCCGGATCCCGTTGCGACAGCTCCTGCAACCCCAGGCTCACCACGCCGATGACGTCGTGGGCGGCCTGTTCCAGCAGGTGCATCTTGTACTTGTTGTAGTACTTGTCGGCGAATTTCAGGCTCATCAGCACCGCCTTGCCCTTGATGGCGGCAAGCTGCTGGTCGCTCAGGCGTTCGTTGTCGCGGCCAAAACGCAGTACCTGGGTGAGGAAGGGGCCTTCGTTGGCCTCGCGGATGACTAGCTGCATAGGGCTCTCCTCAATCCAGGAAGCTGAACATGTCGTCCACTTCGTCGTACTCGTCGCTGACCTGATTCTTCTCCTTGGCCTGCATCACCAGCTCGTTGGCGAACTTGTTGATGATGCCATCCCAGGTTGCGTTCTCGCTGCGCAGCAGCGACTTGATCGCTTTCTCCACCTCGGGAGCCTGCTCGCGAATGAGCATCAAGAGGCTTCTCGGGTCATCCAGCGGGTAGTCGTGGGTATCTTCGCTCTGCTGGCGCTCGCTGTAGGCGAGGGACTCCTCGAGATCTTCCTCTTCGGCGTGCAGGGCGTCGCGATAGCCCTCTTCATCCTCGTAGCGATCGCCGCGATAGAACTCGATGAAGGGGATGGCGAGGTAGAAGAGCCCGGCGGGATCGTCGGCGATGCACTCCAGGATCTCGGTCTGCTTGGCCTCGCTGTCCTGGGTGCGGATCAGGTAGTTGAGGAAATCGAAGGTGTGCTGCTGCAGCTCTTCGGCATTGTTCTTGATGGCCTCTTCCCAGTAGAGCGGCTGCTGGCAGACGATGTCGCGGATCCGCTCCGGGGTCATCAGCTCGGAGATGATGGACGGGAAGGAAATGTCGTGCTGGCCGTTGATCTGGGTCAGGGTGACGATATCAATGTTTTCAATCACTTCGGCCAACTGCTCGTCGGACATGGTCTTGGCGATCAGCTCGAACTTCTCGCTCGCCTGTTTCGGTTCGACCACGGCCAGCTCTTTGATCTCGATGGCGGTAATTTCTATCAGACTATTGCTCATGCCTTGCCCCAATTAGAAACGTACTTCGTCGTACATGTCCTGATCGTCTTCCTCACCCTCGCCGCCATGATAGTCGGCGTCGGCATCTTCCCCGTCGTCATCCTCGTCGTCCCGCAGCTCAAAGTCGTCATCGGCACGGCGACCGCCGCGGGGCAGGGGATTGTCCAGCAGATAGAGCACGGCGCAGGCTTCGATCAGCTGATCTTCGCTCTGGGCCCGCACCGCCTTGACCAGCGGCAGATCGGCGTTGTTGAACGCCACCGATACCTTGAACGCGTCCCATGAGGGTTGTACGCCGTCGGCGAGCCACCTGGCCCACTCCGGTTTCGCCTTGGGCGGGAACTGCACCCGACCATAGAGGGCGAGCGGCAGGTATTCGGGCATGAACTCCAGCATGCTGATATCGGCCAGCAGCAGGGCCTTCATCTTGCCGGTGAACTGCTCGAGCGCCTTGGGCTGATCCTGATCCCGGTAGGATTCGATGTTCTCGCCCGCGTCACTCATCAGCGCTTTGATGCGCGCCTGGTCCCATTTTTTTTGCATAGCGCCCTCAGGGGTAGAATTGGTCCCACATCTCCTGCATGGCAGCAGCGGGATCGGTCACGATGACGTTGTTGAAATCCTTGATGAAAGCGGCTCTCGCCTTGGGATCGGAAAGTACCTCATAGGCCTTCTTCACCTGATGCAGCTTGATGGCTGCCTGCTCTTTCTCTTCTTCGCTCGCCCCGTGCAACTTGTCGGGGTGGTACTGGTTCGAGAGCCGTCGATAGGCTTTCTTGATGTCGTTTTCGCTGGCGTTGGACTTGACGCCCAGCACCCGAAAGTAGTTGTTCATGGCAGATCCTGCATCACTGGCATCATCAGAGTCACAATGCTGGCGCCTGATGGGGCTTGGGGGAACCAGGCACGGTAAAAACCCGTCATTTTAACGGAAACTACCGGCCACCGCCATGAATAGGACACGAGATGACGGCAGCCCGGGACGGGCACGGATCCCGCTCGTCACAGAGCGGCTTGTCAGCCCTGCAGACATGAAGGGCCCGGCATGGGGACTACACTGACAGAGGGTATCCGTGACGGGCGACAGTGTACTCATGCTGGAACCACATCGTCGGGCGTGCATGTGACAAGGATCCTGCCCTGGGGATAGGCATCAGGACCCGGCAAGGCCGGGGCCATCACAAGGAATAGACATCATGTTCAAACGTTATCTTCTGCCTCTGGTACTGCTGGGCGGTGTCGCCATCGCCGCCGATGAGAGTCTCGATGAGCCGCTGGTGATGCTCAAGGGGGATATCACCAAGGCCCAGTTCATGGAAAGAGCCGAGCAGCGCTTCGCCCGGCAAGACAGCAACGGTGATGGCACCCTGTCGGTTGCCGAGAAAGAGGCCGCCATGGCCAAGATGCAAGAGGCGATGAAGCAATCGGGCAAGGCCATGCCGGGCAAGATGGGCAACATGAGGCCGATGCAGGATACGACCAAGGCGCAGTTCATGGAACGCCATGAGACCCTCTTCACCCGTCTGGACAAGAACGGTGACGGCGTGATCGACGAGGCCGAACGGGCAAACGTCAAGGCCCGGCTCGGCCAGGGGATGATGTCCCCGGCGCAATAGGTCTGAGCCTGAAGTGAAGGGAACCACCTTCAAGATGAAAAAAGAGCCCGGTAGTCATACCGGGCTCTGCTCATTGTGATGGGGCTCAAGCCAGCCAGCTGGCCCACAGCAGCCGTAGCTGCAAGCCCCAGCGACTGCTCCAGCCCGTGGTGCTGCTCACCACCTTGCCGTCCTTGAGGATGAGGAAGCTGGGGGTGACGTTTACCTGCCAGCGGGCGGCGAGCGTCCCCTGCTCATCGTTGTGGGTCGGGAAGCTGAGCCCCTTCCTGGCCATGCCCTGTTGCAGTCTGGCGTTGTCACCGGAGCGCAGTGCCACCGTCAGCACGTTCTCACCGTCTTGCCAGAGCTGCTCCACTGCCGGGGTCGTGAAGCGGCAGACGGCGCACCAGCTGGCCCAGTAGTAGATCAGCAGCGGCCGCCCCCGGCTCATGGCCTGCAGATTGGCCCGGGTGCCATCTTGCAGGGTCAGCACTGGCAGCGGGCTGCCCTCCGGCAGCGCCGGGCTGCGCCACAGATCCAGCACGGTCGAGAGGATCAGGGCAAACAGCAGCAGCCAGAGCGCCTCCTTGCCCCAGCGTCGCCAGCGGGGTCTGGGGGTTGCCGTCTCGGTCATTCGTTACCCCAGTTTCGCCAGTTCAGTTTTCACGAGCTGTTCGAGCTGCTCGTAGGGGAGGGCGCCCGGCACCAGCTGATTGCCGATCAGGGTCGCCGGTGTGCCCTGCACGCCCAGCAAGGTGCCGATTCGCTGATTGTATGGACGCAGCTCCACGGGTAGTTTCCTCATGTCCGTTTGGCCAGCTCGGCCTTCACCAGTTGCTCCAGTTGATCATAGGGGAGGGCCCCCGGCACCAGCTGATTGCCGATCAGGGTCGCCGGTGTGCCCTGCACCCCCAAGAGGGTGCCGATACGCAGGCTATTGCGCAGCTCCTCGGTGGCCTTGCCCTCGGGTTTGAGCGCCACATTGCCGGTGGCCGCCAGCGCCTTGTTGATGTCCGCCTCGGTCAGCATGCCTTGCTTGCTCATCAGCTTGTCGTGCAGAGCGAGGAAGCGGGCCGGATCCTGCTGCCACAGGGTCAGGCTGTACTGGGCCGCCTTGGCGGAGGTCTGCCCCTTGAACGGCAGCAGCTTGATCACCAACCCCAGATCGTTCGGATAGGCCTTGAGCAGCTTGGCCACCGCGGGGTCGAACTGCTTGCAGTAGGGGCAGTTGTAGTCGGTGAAGAGCACCAGGGTCAGCTTGGGGTTCTTGGCCCCCAGGCGCGGGCTGGTGGCACTGTTGAACAGCACGTCCTGGTTGCCCTTGATGAAGTCG
Source organism: Aeromonas sp. S2(2024) (assembly GCF_041402505.1). Taxonomy (NCBI): domain Bacteria; kingdom Pseudomonadati; phylum Pseudomonadota; class Gammaproteobacteria; order Aeromonadales; family Aeromonadaceae; genus Aeromonas; species Aeromonas sp. S2(2024). Next base: position 170,981 of record NZ_JBGLRL010000007.1, on the reverse strand, counting down.
CCGAGCTGGGCCGCCTGATCGGCGGCGTTCTGTTTCTCCCAGGATTCAGCCGCTTCATCGAGGATCTTCGGGTTCTGGACCAGGGTCTCGCGGATGAGCTCCTTGATGCGGGCCTCCTGCTCCGGGGTGAAGGGGGCGGCGTGCAGAGCCGGGGTCAACAAGGTGCCCAGCAGGGTCAGGGCGAGCAGGGTCGGTTTCATTTGGTTTCTCCTTGAGAGTGGGCAATACCGGCTTGCGACAGGGTGGCAAGCAGGGTCGATCGGTCCAGCAGGGGGGAGAGGATCTCGCCATCCGTCAGGCCGGGCCCGTAGATCTGGTTGAAGGGAATGGCCACGCTGCCGCGCTGGCGCAGGAAGCTGGCGATGGTGTTGGAGGGGCGGCTCCAGTCCCCGCGCAGGGCCACCACATCGGGGGCGCTCAGGGCCTGTTGCACATCATCTCGCAGCAGTACGTTGAATTTGTTGGCCTTGCAGGTGATGCACCAGTCGGCGGTCACATCGACGAAGACTCGCTTGTTCTGAGCCAGTGCCAGCGCGATGGCCTGCTCCGAGAGCGGCTGCCAGTCGACCCTGTCCTGCTGGGGTTTGCCGTCCAGGGTGAAGGCGCCGCCGAGCAGCAGGGCCCCACCCAGCAGGCAACTCAGTGCCAGCCCCAAAGTCAGCGTGCGTATGCCATGGCGCCACACCACGGCCAGCAGCAGGGCGACCAGCATCAGCGCCATCAGGATCAGCATCCAGAAGGGGCCGACGTGGTTGCCGAGCAGGCTGAGCAGCCAGAGGCTGGAGCCCAGCATCATCAGGCCGAGCAGGGTGCGCAGGCGCCCCATCCAGAGGCCCGGCTTCGGTAGCCAGAGCGCCAGGCGGGGGACGGCGGCAATGAGCAGCCAGGGCAGGCTCATGCCCACACCGAGCGCGGTAAAGATGAGCCAGAGCTGACCGAGCGGCGCCCCGAGCGCAAAGGCGACCGCAGTGCCGAGGAAGGGCGCCGAGCAGGGGGTGGCCAGCAGGGTGGCAAAGCAGCCCTGCAGGAAATGACCCCCCAGCCCCTGGCCGCCGCTGGTGGCCAGGCGGGTATTGAGGTTGCTCGGCAGCCGCAGCTCGAACAGCCCCAGCAGGTTGGCGCAGAACAGCGCCGTCACCACCACCATGAAGCCGATAAACCAGACGCTCTGGAATTGTATGCCCCAGCCGACCGCTCCCTGGGTGGCGCGCAGCAGGGTGCTCATCAGCGCCAGCGCCCAGAAGGAGACCAGGATGCCGGCACTGGCCGCCAGGAATTGCAGGCGCACCGGACGGCGCTCCCGGCTCTCGAGTTGCAGCACGGATCCCAGCTTGAGGGCCAGCACCGGCAGCACGCAGGGCATCAGGTTGAGGATGAGGCCCCCCAGCAGCGCAGCTCCCAGCAACCAGAGCAGCGACTGGCCGCCGCTCGGCAGGGTCAGGGGGTCACCTATGCTGACCTCGCTCTGCCAGGCCTGCTCGCCGCTCGCCAGCACCAACCCGAGTGGCTGATGACGGATATCGGGGGCATCCCCCTGCCAGCCATCGCTGACCGGAATGCGGGCGATCAGGGTGTTGCCCTGGACGTCCAGGCTGGGCTCGCCAAATTCGGCTCCCTCCAGGCGTTGGAGGAAGACCTGGGGATCCTGCCAGCCCTGGGGGTTGTCGGCGGTCAGTTGCAACTGGTTCTGCCGGTAGCCCGCCTCGAGGGTGACCGTGCCCGGCATGGCCTGTGGCAGTGTGCTCATCGCCTTCGCATAGGCAAGGTCGAACCCGTCAGGGGCAGCGCCGTCCAGCGCCAGGGTGAAGGGGTAATCGGTCAGGATGCAGACGTTGCTGCAAGTCGAGAGGCGCAGGGTACCCGTCAGCGCCTCGCCGCCGCTGCGGGTGAGGCTGATGGGAAGGCTGACGTCCCCCTGATAGCCCTGGGTCGAGATGCCGCTGACGTCGAACCGTCTGGGCACTGGCCAGTGCCGCTGCGCCGCCGGCTCGGGCTTATCCCAGAGGATCTCGGGGGCTATGCCGCCTTCCCCCGGGTTCTGCCAATAGGTTTTCCAGCCGGATTCAAGCTGCAGGCTGAGCAGCACCCGGGGGGCTGCGGGATCCCGGGTGTCAGCTTGCAGCCGCACCTTGGCGTGATCGTTCTGGGGGCTGGTGAGCCAGCCGGTGTCGCTGGCCAACCCAAAGGATTGCCACAGCAGACCGCTCAGCAACAGGGCGGTCTTGATGATGTTTGACATGTGTTTGTCTCTTGAAAATGAAAGTCAGGGTGGAGAAAACCGCCGCAGACTCATTCCCGCCAGACGCAGAGGGTGAGGTGCAGTCGCCGTTCGGGGGGCGAGATATTGATGGGAGGGGGAAGCGCAGGGGCGCGGCGCGACAGGGGCGCCAGCAGGGCAATCACGAAGGCGATGGCAAAGAAGATCTGCTCGGCGCAGAGCAGGTTGGCGGCACTGAGCCACTTGCCGTTGAGCTGGCAACTGCTGGGCTGGGGCGTCGCGGTTTGCCCCTCGTCGGCATCGGCGCTGGGCGAGGGGAGGGGAAGAGCCTGGCAACTCAGGGCCTGGTCAAGCTGTGCCAATCTGGCCAGCGGCTGGGCCGCACAGTTGAGCACCAGAATGCAGACCAGCAGCAGGAGTCTTGTCGCCACGCGTTGTCGCAAAATCATGCTCGTCCTACCCTGTTGAATGGGGCATATCCTATCGATCAATGGTGGCGTGAGCAAGCCAGCGGGATTCGATGAGAGCACGTGCTCCATCTGGGGTGGTCGGTTCTGTCTGGCGAACGCTTGTTCGCTAAAAGGGGGACCAGTATACTGCGCCGAGTCAAATTCCGAGGTGTTCGATGCTCAAAATTGCCCGTGTGCTGCTGCTTACCCTGCTGCTCATCTTCTGGTTCGTGTTTGGTTTGTTGCTCTGTCTGGTGCGTCCGCGCCACCCCAACAACGTCTATGTTTTCGCCCGCATGTACCATGCCGTCTGCCCGCTCATCGGGCTCAAGGTCCGGGTCACCATTCCGGACGAGGTCAAGTCGGTGGGGCCTGCCGTCTATGTCTGCAATCACCAGAGCAATTTCGACATCTTCACCGTGACCGGTGCCGTACGCCCCGGCGTGGTGGCGGTGGGCAAGAAGAGTCTGCTGTGGCTGCCTTTCTTTGGCCTCATCTTCTGGCTCTCCGGCAACGTGTTGATCGACAGATCCAACCGCTCCCGCGCCATCGGCACCATAGGCCAGGTGGTGGATCGCATCAAGCACCACGGCACCTCCATCTGGATGTTCCCGGAAGGGACCCGCTCCCAGGGCCGCGGTCTGCTGCCGTTCAAGGCCGGCGCCTTCCACACCGCCGTCCAGGCCGAAGTGCCCGTGGTGCCCATCGTCTGCTCCAGCTACTTCGGTCAGGTTGACCTGAACCGCTGGGACAACGGCGAGGTGCTGCTGGAGATGCTGCCCCCTCTGTGCAGCAAGGAGCACGGCGCCGCCGGCATCCGCGATCTGTCGGATACCTGCCGGGCCAGGATGGAAGCCAAGCTGGCGGAGCTGGATGGCAAGCTGGGCCATCGCCCGGCCGCCTGAGGTTGAACCCAACTGCATGAAGGGAGCCGCTGGCTCCCTTTTTTATTGGTTAAAATCACCACGCTGTTGGCGATTTTCACCAACTCATGGCCTTGAGATGGCAATGCCAAGTCTCCATCTATCTGTAAAACAACAATAAATTATCTTGGCACGGCTCTTGTAATGCCATGGGAAGAGAGTGACATCCCATCAACAAGGAGCCAGACTATGAGCGTATTCAGCCGCCTGACCGACGTGATCAATGCCAACCTGCACAGCCTGCTCGACAAGAGTGAAGAGCCGGAGAAGATGCTGCGTCTGATGATCGAAGAGATGGAGCAGGTGCAGATCGAGATGAGAACCCAGGCCGCCCGCGTCATCGCCGAACAGAAACAGCTGGAGCGCCATCAGCAGGCGCTGCGCCACCAGATCCAGGAGTGGTCTGCCAAGGCCGAGCTCGCCATCCAGAAGGGACGTGAGGATCTGGCCCGTGCCGCCCTCACGGAGAAGCTGGCCGAGGTCAAGAAGTGCGATCAACTGGAGCAGGACAAGGCCCGGGTGGCCGAGGTGCTGGCCCAGCTCACCGCCGACAGCGAGCGGCTGGCGACCAAGCTGACCGAGGCCCGCGAGAAGCAGAAGATGCTGACCCTGCGCGAGCAGACAGTCCACAGCCGGATCCGTGCCCGCGCCCAGGTGGACAACCAGCGCATGCATGAGCTGATGGCCCGCTTCGACGGCTTTCAGGGCCGGGTAGATCAGCTGGAAGCCCAGCTGGAGGCGGCGACCCTGGGGCAGAATCCCTCCCTGGAGGCCCAGTTCCGCGAGCTGGAGTTGAACGACGAGATTGAGCGCGAGCTGGCTCGTCTGAAAAGCCGGAAGGCGGAGGCATAACCATGAGCCCCTGGCCCAAAGATCTGGCCCATCGCAAGCTGACCGGGGTCTGTGCCGGTCTGGCCAGGGGGCTTGGGATCTCGAGGGTGACGGTGCGGGTGCTGGCCTTGCTGGCGCTTATCCTGATGCCGCCCCTGGCCCTGGCTCTCTATCTGCTGGCGGTGCTGGTCATGCCGCCCCGTCGTGAATTGAAACGCTGGCTGGACTGATCCCCGGATCAGACTCGCTGGCCACTGCAAGCCTGTGAGGAGCACAACATGCTGGAATTTATCGTCTTGATGCTGGTACTGGTGACCATGGCGCTGACCGGGTTTACCGTGCTGGCCATGCTGCTGGTGAGCGGGGTCTTCGTGCTGTTTGGCGCCCTGGCCGGCATGTTTGCCCTCATCATCAAGCTGGCGCCCTGGCTGCTGCTGGTGCTGGCGGTGTGCTGGTTGCTCAGCAACAGGCGCAAGCACTCGAACACCTACCGTTAAGCCTCTCTGCTATCGGATCCTTCCTTGGCCGCTGCTCCCAGCGGCCTTTTTTATGGCGGGAGCGACTGGTTCAGGGGGACGGATCGATGGGGGCCGTATCGGCGCTCAGCCAGGGTTGGCTCCAGTCGTGCCAGAGTCCGGGGTCGAGCACCAGGCGCTCCTTGAATGCCTTGGTCTGCTGCTTGAGGCGATACTCGAGGCGCAGCGCCGCGCCCTTGTCCGCCACCCCTTGGCGCCAGACCAGGGTCAGCGGCCCCTTGCCACGCAGCGCTCGGGCACCCTTGCCGCTCTGGTGCTGGCGCAGTCGCCGCTCGGGATCCGTGCTGATCCCCGCATAGAGCGAGCCCGCGCCGGTACGCACCAGATAGATAAACCAGTTAGTTGCAGGTTTATCTGTACAGGCGTCCGTTGTCATGACTCTTTCCACTGGACCCGGCAGCGCCCGAGCAGGTGCAGGGGTAGCAGGCTCACCAGCAGACCGGCCCAGACGAAGGCGAAACCCACCGACTTCACCGGATCCGGGATCTCCCCAAACCAGAAGATGGCGAGCAGGAAGGCGAGGCTCGGCTCTATGTATTGCAGCAGCCCCACCGTGCTCATGCGGGTGCGTGCCACGGCGTAGCAGAACAGGCCTACCGGCAGCAGGGTCGCGGGGGCGCTGCCCATCAGCAGCAGCTTGTCGGCCCAGTCTCCTGCCATAAACTGGCTGGAACCCTGGGCACCGAGGTAGCCGAGAACGAGGAGGGCGACGGGAAGCTGGGCCAGGGACTCGAGATAGAGGCTGACACCGGCATCGTGGCGCACCTTCTTCTTGATGAGGCCGTAGAAGGCGAAGTTGGCCCCCATGATCAGGGAGAACCAGGGCAGTTCGCCGTAGGAGAACAGCATGTAGGCCAGCCCCGCCAGGGCCAGGGCGACCGCCAGATGTTTCTGGGGGGTGAGCCTCTCCTTGAGGAAGAGCACGGCGAAGGCGATGTTGAACAGCGGCGTCATGAAGAAGGCGAGGCTGGTGGCCAGCACCTGGCCCGTGGTCAGGCACCAGGTGAACATGCACCAGCTGATGGACATGATGGGCCCCGCCAGCAGGATGAGGCCGAGCTGGCGGGGCTCGCTGTGCAGGCGTGCCCAGGGTACCCGTACCCCGAGCAGCAGGAAGAGGCCGCCCAGCAGGACAACAGACCAGAGCACCCGGTGGGAGAGCAGCTCCCACATGTTGATCTCGGGCATGAACTGGTAATAGAGGGGCAGCATGCCCCACAGCACGAAGGAGAGGGCCGCACTGCCGGGGCCCAGCCAGTTCTTCATCGCTTTCCGTTTATTAAATTAAACAAATGTGGCCGCATGATAAGTATCTGCCGCCGGTTCCACAAGCGGGATCCTGCCGGAAACTCTGTTACCATCAGGCCATGAACCGACTCGATATCCTGTTTGAACAGATCCGGGCCTGCCGCCTGTGCGAGGCTCACCTACCGCTCGGGCCCAGGCCGGTGATCCGCGGTAGCGAGCGCGCTCGCCTGCTGATCATCGGGCAGGCGCCCGGTACCCGTGTCCATGCCAGCGGCATCCCCTGGGATGACCCCTCCGGCGATCGGCTGCGTCAGTGGCTCGGGGTCGACAAGGTCACCTTCTACGACGAATCCCGCATCGCCATCATGCCGATGGGGCTCTGCTACCCCGGCAAGGGCAAGTCGGGGGATCTGCCGCCGCGCCCAGAATGTGCGCCCACCTGGCACGACAAGGTGCTGATGCTGTTGCCCAACATAGAGCTGACCCTGCTTATCGGCCAGTACGCCCAGCGCCACTATCTGCGGGAGGCGGGCAAGGAGTCCCTTACCGAGACGGTGCAATGCTGGCGGGAGTATGGTCCCGGCTGGCTGCCGTTGCCGCACCCGTCCCCGCGCAACACCTTCTGGCTCAAGAAGAACCCCTGGTTCGAGCAGGAGGTGATCCCCCATCTGCAGCAGAGGGTTGCCCCCTTGCTGCTTTGATTCAGACTGCCGGCTCTGCCAGCGGTTTTGACTTGCCGCGCGCCATGGCGACCAGCGGCAGTATGATGCACAGGCACCCCAGCAGCAGCGGCAGACCGGGCTGCTCGTCGAACAGCCAGACCCCGATGGCGACCGCCATCAGCAGGCCGGTGTATTCCGCCGAGGCGATCTTGCTCGCCTCCGCCTTGCGATAGGCCACCACGCACAAGCCCGCATACACCATGATCAGCGCAGAGGAGCCGAAGGCGGGCCACCACATCTGCCATTGCCAATCCCCCCCTTCCCACCACGCCAGCGCCAGAATGAAGGGCATGCTCAGCACGTTGGTGAAGAACAGGGTCTGGGCGATGGGCTGCTTGAGCGGGATCCGCTTGATCAGCAGGTTGTTGACCGCCATGGAGAGCGCCACCCCGAGCGCTGCCAGGGCGGCCCAGTTCACCTCGGTCGGGCGCAACACGATCAGTACCCCTATGAAGCCGATCAGCGCCGTCAGCACCTTCTGGCGCGACAGTGCCTCCCCTGCCAGCCACACCGCCAGCGGCACCATCAGCAGGGGGGCCGCATAGAAGAGGGCGTTGGCGGTGGCCAGCGGCAAGCGGGTGAGGGCGACCACCATCAGGCAGACACCGACCGCCCAGATATGGGCCCGCAGCAGGTGCCACTTGATGGCTACCGGCGGGTTGCGCCGCCAGGACCAGAGCAGCCAGGGCGCCAGCAGGAGGGCGGCGGAGAGCTGGCGGAAGAAGACGAACTGGAACACCGGCTGGCTCGGCTCCAGCACCTTGACCAGCGCATCGGAGAAGACCGCCACCATGTTGCCCAGCACCAGATAGAGGATGCCTATTCCGACTGCGTTCATACCACCTCCAGATTCAGATGAGGTGAGGGTAGCCCGCGCCTAGTTATCCAGTAAAATGATAAAAAATCACCATGCATGAGAATTTTGGATAATGAAGCTGCCCCCCCTGCGTGCCGTTCAATACTTCGAGGCGGTTGCCCGCCTGCTCAGCTTCTCCCGCGCGGCCCTGGAGCTGAATGTCAGCCAGAGCGCGGTCAGCCACCAGATCCGCCTGCTGGAGGACTTTCTGGGGGAGCGGCTGCTGTTGCGCCAGGGTCGGCTGTTGTCGCTGACGCCCCAGGGGGAGATTTATTTCGAGGGGATCTCCGCCGGGCTCGGCCAGATCGCCCAGAGCAGCGAGCAGTTGCGCGGCGGCGGCGAGATGCGGGTGCGGCTCGCGGTCTACAGCTCGTTTGCGGTGAAGTGGCTGATCCCCAGGCTGGCCGGGCTGCGCCAGCTCTACCCAGAACTGGATCTGAGTCTGGAGATGGTGGCGGAGGATCCCGAACTCTCCGATCGGGTGGCGGATGGTTTCATCACAGTCTCCCCCGAGGGGCCCGGCTACCTGCACGATCTGCTTTACCGGGAGCGGCTGATGCCGGTGTGCAGCCGGCGCCTGTGGCAACAGGTGGAGGGAGAGTGGCCCGCGGCCTTGTGGCAATTACCGCTGCTCTCCATCCAGGCGATCTACAAGGAGAAGGGTGAGGACTGGCGGCGCTGGGCCGAGGTGGGCGGGCTGACCATCCCCCCCGAGGCGAGGATGCACCACTTCAGCCACATCCTGCTGGCGTTGGAGGCCGCCAGCTGGGATCAGGGGGTGGCGCTCATCAACGACTACATGTTGCAGCCGGAGGATCCCGGTCTGGTACGATTGCCGCTGCACGTCCTCGAAACCGGCGACAACTTCTATTTCGTTTGCAAACGCTCGCGCGCCCATGAACCCGCCATCAGCCGGCTGCGACAGTGGCTCTGGCAGGAGGCGCAGGCGAACCTGCGTCCCGGGGAGAGCGAGCCCCTCAGACGTGTTTGACCTGGCTCGGGATAAAGAGGCTGGTGGCACAGACCTGGATCAAGGTGCCGTACTTGGGAGTCTCCTGATAACGTTGGAGAACCCACCGTTATCAGGAGCTTTGGTGTTTAAGCTCGTTTGAACTGGCTCAGGATGAAGAGGCTGGTGGCACAGACCACGACCGAGGGGCCCGCCGGTGTGTCCTGGTACCAGGAGAGGGTCAGCCCACCCAGCACGGCGAGACAGCCGATCAGGGCGGCGAAGCCGGCCATCTGCTCCGGCGTCTGGCTGAAGCGGCGGGCGGTGGCGGCGGGAATGATCAGGAGCGAGGTGATAATAAGCGCCCCGACAAACTTCATCGCCACGGCGATCACCAGGCCAATCAACAGCATCAGCACGCAGCGCAGCACGTCGACCCGCACCCCTTCCACCCGCGCCAGCTCCTCCGAGATGGTCATGGAGAGCAGGGGATCCCACAGCCGCCACAGGGTGAGCAGCACCAGGGCTCCGCCGCCGTAGATCCAGAGCAGATCCATGGGCTGCACCGAGAGCAGGTCGCCGAACAGGTAGGCCATCAGATCCACCCGCACGTTGTCCATGAAGCTCAAGGTGACGAGACCCAACGACAGGGCGCTATGGGCCAGGATGCCCAGCAGGGTATCGGTCGCCACCTGCTGGCTGCGGCTCATGATCACCAGCAGCATGGCCATGGCGAGGCAGCAGACCACTACCGCGAGGGTGAGATCCACCTGCAGCAAAATACCCAGCGCGATGCCGAACAGGCAGGCGTGGGAGAGGGTGTCGCCAAAATAGGCCATCTTGCGCCACACCACGAAGCTGCCGAGGGGACCGGCCAGCAGGGCGATGCCGAGGCCGGCCGCGAGGGCGTATAACAGAAAGCTGTCCACTTGATGATCCTGTCGGGTACGTTATTGATTGCGGGAGGGCAGGCGAATGACGGGGGCCTGCGGTTCATGATGATGGTGTTCGCCGTCGCAGTGGTGATGGTGGGTGTAGACCGCCAGCACCTCCTGTTCCGGTCGGCCGAACAGACGGGCAAATTCGGGGTGGCGGGCCACGCTCTCCGGTTCGCCGTGACAGCAGACGTGGCGGTTGAGGCAGATCACCTCGTGGGTGCTGGCCATCACCAGGTGTAGGTCGTGGGAAACCATCAGCACGGCGCAGTTGAACTCGGCTGCCAGCTGGCTGATGAGGGCGTAGAGCTCGATCTGGCCGTTGATGTCCACCCCTTGCACCGGCTCGTCCAGCACCAGCAGCTCGGGTTTGACCAGCAGGGCACGGGCCAGCAGCACCCGCTGCATCTCGCCGCCGGAGAGTTTCTGCATCCGGTTGTCCAAGAGATCTTCCGCACCGACCCGGTTCAACGCCTCCTCGATGGAGAGGCGGCCATTCTTGCCAAGCTGCAGGAAACGGCGCACCGTCAACGGCAGGGTAGGATCCAGATAGAGGCGCTGGGGCACATAACCGACCCGCAGGTCACGGCTGCGGGTGATTTGGCCCGAATCCGGCGTGAGCAGGCCCAGTACCAGCTTGCTCAGGGTACTCTTGCCCGCCCCGTTGGGACCGACCAGGGTAGTGATTTTGCCTTTGTTCAGGGTAAAGGAGACCTTGTCGAGCACGGATCGTCCATCAAATGACAGACAGACCTCTTTCAGCTCCACCAGTTGGGTCATGACAGCTCCGGGGTTTACAGCCTGTGAGAGTTATAATATAACAACAGCATTGGTTTGTTATATTATCACACACTCACTCCCTGACGAGATATCTATGCGAATTCTTACACTGATCACTGCCCTGCTGGCGGTGAGTCTGCCTGCCCGCGCCCTCGAGGTACTGACCACCATCAAACCCCTTGGCTTTATCGCGGCCGCCATCACCGATGGCGTGAGTGAGCCCAGGGTACTGCTGCCGACCGGCGCTTCTCCCCATGACTTCTCCCTGCGCCCCTCCGATATTCGCAGCATCAATGACGCCGATCTGGTGGTGTGGATCGGCCCCGGGCTGGAAGGTTTCATGACAAAGCCTCTTGCAAAGCACCCCCATGCGCTGACCCTGACTCAGGTGCCGGGCATGCCCCTGTTCAACTACGTGACTCAGGAGAGCCAAAACGACCACGATCATGAACACGAGGCCCACGCACACGGTGACCATGATGAAGGGCATGAGGGAGATCACCATGAGGGGGTGGATCCCCACCTCTGGCTGGGTCCGACCCAAGCCAAGGTGATTGCCAAGGCGATCGCGACCGAGCTTGGCAAGCAGGATCCGGCCAATCAGGCCCGTTATGCCGCCAACCTCGCCGCATTCGATGCCAAGGTGGACGCCAGGGACGAGGTGATCGCCGGGCAGATGAAGGCGGTGAACCAGAAAGGCTATTTCGTGTTCCACGAGGCCTATGGTTACTGGGAGCGTCACTACGGCATGAGTTCCAAGGGACACTTCACTGTGAGCCCTGAGCGTCGTCCCGGCGCCAAGACGCTGGTAGAGATCCGCAAGGCGCTGGAAGAGAAGCAGGCACGCTGCATCTATGCCGAGCCGCAATTCTCGCCAGCGGTGATCGAGTCGGTTGCCCGCAACACCGGAGCCAAGGTGCTGTTGCTGGATGAAGTGGGCGAGGGAGTTCCGCTTGGTCCTGATTCTTATCTGCAATTCATGCAACAGCTGGCCGACGCCTTCGCTCAGTGCCGTTGAGTCACTCCCAGGCTTGCCCGATGGGGTAGCCGCGGCCAACTATACTGACCTCCAGCGTCTGATATGGAGTGTCAGTTATGAGATGGTTGCTTGTCCCCACCTGCACGCTGGTAGTGTTGAGTGCCAACGTGCAGGCCTCCCGCCTCTCCGAGCACCTTGCCAGCCCTGAGCTGAAGGTCAAAATGCAGGAAGTGTATGGTGCCCGGGCCATCCAGCGCGCCGAGGCCTTTTCACGCCTGCTCACACCCAGGGCGGGTACGACGGATCAGCAGAAGCTGGAACTGGTCAACAACTACTTCAACAATCTGACCTACAGCGAGGATCCCAGGCTATGGGGAGATGAGGACTACTGGGCCAATCCGCTGGAATTTATCGGGGCCAGGGGGGGGGACTGCGAGGATTACAGCATCTCCAAGTACTACACCCTGATGGAACTCGGCGTCGACGAGAAGAAACTGCGGCTGGCCTATGTGAAGGCGATCCGCTACAACCAGTTTCACATGGTGACGCTCTACTTCCCGACGACCAAGTCCGATCCCTTGGTGCTGGACAACATCAACGGTCGTATCCTGCCCGGCAGCCAGCGAAATGATCTGCAACCCGTGTACAGTTTCGATGCCAAGAGCATCTGGGTCATGAAGTCACGTCGTGAGGGAACCCTGGCCGGGAGTGCCGATCGCCTGACCCAGTGGACGTCGATGCAGAGCCGCTTCTCCAGCGAGCATCTGCGTGCTCCCCGTCGCCAGCTATAGCTTGCCTGCGGCTTTCAACTCCTCGAAATACCTCGCTGCCCCCGGATGCTGAGTGACGCTGAGCACCGGGCCTGTTTTGTTGCGCGCCTTGTGAAACAGGTTGGCATAGCCATAGGTCTGCTCGTTGAAGCTGGTCTGCTGTCTCAGCATCGCCTTGGTCAGGTGATAGACATCCTTATCCGGCGTGATGGCATTGGTCACCAGAGTGGCGGCGATGGCAAAGGTGGGGGTGGCTTTCAGATTGCCGGGATAGATGCGGGCCGGTATCTGACTGCGCTGATAATATTTGACGCCTTGCAACAATTGCTCCCGGATTGCGCCCTCGACGGACATGAAACGGATGGCACAGCGCTTGGATGTCTCCAGCACGATCCGGTTGGGGTGACCCATCACCAGTCCATAGGCATCGATCTGTTTGCTGCACAAGGCGTCGGATAGATTGGCCACGCTCTTCAGATCGAGATCCTGTTCCTTTGCCCCCAGCACGCTGAACAGTGCCAATGCTGTTTGACGGGTACCCGAATTCTTCAGCCCCATGTCGATGGGGGCCAGCTTGAGTTGCTCCAGGGTGGTGATATCGCCATCGGCCCGCACCACTATGGTGAAAGGCTCGGCATGGGTAGCAAAGAGGGTTCTCAATTCGGGCTGGGGTTGCCTGGCAAATGGCCCCGTGCCCTGACTGGCCTGATAGAGCCAGTCAGACTGGACGAGGGCGTAGGGGATCTCTCCGGCTTGCAGCAGACGCAGATTTTCGATGGAGCCCGAACTGGCCTGCGGTTTGCATTGCACAGTGGGGTCGCTCTTGTGGGCCAGCCGGCAGAACTCCTTGATGACCTGGTAATAGATGCCCTGTTCTCCTCCCGTGCCAATGGTCACGGATACTGCGTGCAGACTGGGCTGCCACAACAGGGCAAGCAATAGGATGGGGAGTTTCATGATGCCTCCTGGCTGGCATAGCCATCGATACCCCAACTGCGCAGGGTGTCCACGTCGTTGATGTCACCGGCTTCTGCCAGCAGGGTATAGCCGGAGGCATGCAGGCACTGGGAAAGCAGGTTCCAGTAGAGGGGGGCCTGAGTCAGCTGGCAACTGATGAAGACTGGCTTGATGGGGTCGAGCTTTGTCAGGTTGTCGTTGTTCATGGGCACATTGCTGAATGCCATCTCGATCCCCAGAGCCTGAAGTGCACCCAGACGCTCCTCAGCCATGGGAGGGAAGCTTGTCAGATCCCAGCGCCAGTCCAGAATTTTTCCCCTGGCGCTGGCCAAGGAAGATGCAAACTGTGCCCAGTCAGGATGATTGAGCAGGCTGAGGGGGAGCTGGATCCCTTCCGTCTTCTGGGTCAGCCAGTCGTGGATCAGCGTCCGGATTTCATCCGGCGAGCTGTCTGTGGTGGGGGGGGTCTTGGGCAGCAACCGGCTATACAGTCGGATGTGTCCTTGAGTGGAGAAAAAGTGTTGCATATACATGCCGTTGGCGATGTCGGTCAACCCAGTTAGTTTCTGATGAGCCCGAAGACTGTCATGTTTGCCGAGCTGGGTGATCTTGAGTCTTTGCTGCAGCAGATCTCGTTTACGCTCGGAGACCAGTTGATTGATGGAAGCCACGACCTCCTGCAGCTCACGAAGCCATGGAGTTGGCAGAGTACCGCTGAACTGGCGTTTGCGGATCTGCACCAGTTGCAGGCTGACTTGTTCGAGAGGGCGCAACAGGCGGTTGCACACCCAGGTGATGACCAGAGTGAATACCAGCAGACCCGCGAGCAGTGCCAGCCCGGTGCGGCTGATGGCGTTCCAGAGGTGCTGGTAGGCATACCCTTCGTGTCCTTCGAGGGTGAGGGTGCCCAGAATGCGCCAGCCATCGGTGAGTTCCTGCTCGACCTTGACCGGTGGCATGTGGACGACAGTCGGCAGCCAGACGGGAATATTTTGCTGGGCCGTGTGGAAGACTTTCTGGAACAGCAACTGGCCATCGGGATCCAGCAGTGTGACCGAGCTGACGAAACCGCCATCGAACATGGCGTTGACGATGGTTTCCGCCAGCACCTTGTCGTCGTTGAGCAGGGTACCTTGCAGCACCAGGCCGAGTGCCGTGATGGCCGTCTCCAGGTTGGCCGACATCTGATCGAGGATGGATTGCCGTACCGTGGTGATCTCCAGCATGAGCAGCAGGATGGCACCTATGGCGAACAGGATCAGAATGATTACATTTAACAATCTTGCCAATGACATACCCACTCCCTGGAAATGTTTTTGCAACATCTGGCCGCCCGGGGGTGAACGCAACCGGACTTGGTTCTTAAAAATAGAAAAAATTGGCTGAAAAAGGCGATCATTTCTGCCCATGCGAGAAGGTTATGCATAAAATGTGAGTTTCGTGCATATCGTGATGAACTTTTTGTAAGTATTTGGGTCTAAAACCCAGATATTCGGTTTTCATAATAAAAAATCATAAAAACAGACCCACAACTACCACCCTTAGATCTAATAACAGGATAGCGGATGAAACGTCTCCGTCCCTTGGTAGCGCAGGCTGCCAACTGGGAACCCCCGGTTCCCCGCAAACATTTTTATGCCATGCTATTGCTCACGGCCATGACGCTGTCAGCGGTAGCCGTATTGCCGGCTCCAGGTGACATCCTTGAGCGGCCATTGCGTCTGGAGTTGCCCATTGCCACCACTGGTACCGCAACCAACGAAGACAACACCGACTTCAACGACATCCCCGACCACGAACTGGTGGAAGCAGCGGCGCCGGAAGATGACATTCCGGCCGACGGCACGCCCCAGTGGCAGGATTATCGGGTACGTAACGGCGAGAATCTGACCACCATCTTCAACAATCTCGGCCTCTCCACCACCACCCTCTACAAGGTGCTGGATGCGGATGCCAAGAATAATCTGGCCCGCCTCAAGCCCGGTCAGACCATCGAGTTGCTGATCGATCAGGACAACATACTGCAGCAGCTGAAGATCCGTCTGAACATCAAGCAAACTCTGGTGCTGGAGCGAACCGATGACACTTACAGCGCCAACATGCTCAATGAAGAGGTTGAGTGGCAGCAGAAGAGTTATGATGGCGTCATCAATGGCAGCTTCTACGTCAGCGCCCGCAACGCGGGGATCCCGGCCAACCACATTCAGAAAATTGCCAACCTGTTCCAGTGGCGCCTGAATTTTGCCAAGGATCTGCAAAGAGGCGACAAGTTCAAGGTGTTGGTGAGACAGGAGACGGTCGAGGGCAAGAGCACGGGTAACACCCAGCTGCTGGGAGTGGAAGTGTTCAGCCAGGGTAAGACGGTATCGGCCTGGCTGTCGGAAGATGGCAACTATTATGACGGCCAGGCGAACAGCCTGGAGCGAGGTTTCCGCCGTTACCCGACCCATAGTCGCTATCGGGTCAGCTCCAACTTCAACCCGGCCCGGCGCCATCCCATTACCGGTCAGGTTCGCCCCCATGAGGGGACTGACTTTGCCCTGCCGGTGGGGACGCCCGTGATGGCGACCGGCGACGGTGTTGTGCTCAAGGCGACTCGTCACCCCCTCGCGGGCACCTATGTGGTGATCAAGCATGGTCGTACCCTGATGACTCGCTATCTGCATCTGAGCAAGCTGCTGGTCAAACCCGGCCAGAAGGTGAAGATGGGAGACAAGATAGCGCTCTCCGGCAACACGGGCCGCTCAACCGGCGCTCATTTGCACTATGAGGTGCGGCTCAACAACCGTCCGGTGGATGCCATGAAGGTCAAGCTGCCGATGGCGGAACCGCTTTCCGGCAAAGACAAGCGCCAGTTCCTTGCCAAGGTGAAGAGCTATCGCAAGGAGATGGAGGCGGGTTAATCCCCTCTCTCCGGATACCAAAAGGCCCTGCCAATCTGGCGGGGCCTTTTTGCTGGAGGCCTGGACTCAGTAGCCCTTGTCGAAGTCGATGCGGCCATCGAGCTGTTGACCGTCGATGAAGCGGATGTAGTTGCGTATGAAGATCTGGGCCACATCTTCCGGGAAGCTGTAGGCGCTGTTGTGGGGAGTGAGGATGAGATTGGGCTGATGCCAGAGCGGGCTGTCGGCGGGCAGGGGCTCCTGCTCGAACACATCCAGCACAGCCGTACCAAGCTTGCCGCCGCGCAATGCTGCCAGCAGGTCGCCTTCATGGACGGCATTGCCCCGGCCGACGTTGAAGAAAATGGCGCCCGGTTTGCAGTGATTGAACCGATCGGTGGTGAACAGATGGCGGGTCTCGCGGGTCGCCGGCAGTACGCTGACGATGACGTCTGCCTGGGCCAGCATCTTGTTCAGCGCCGGCAGCTGATACACCTGATCAAAGCCCGCGCGCTCATTGCCACCGTGGCTGATGCCGAGCACTCGCATGCCGAAGTGCTTGGCGGTGTGTGCGATGTGCTGACCTATGCTGCCGGTGCCCAGGATCAACATGGTGCGTCCCTTGAGCCCCAGGTAGGGATGGCTCTGCCACAGTCGCTGCTGCTGCTGTTCGCGGTAGAGTGGCAACTGTCGCGACAGGCTGAGCAGGTGGCCGAACACATACTCGCTCATCAGCGGCCCGAAGATGCCGCGCACATTGGTGAGCAGGTAATCACGGCGGCAGCTGGCATCCAGCAGCACGTCGACCCCGGCGTAGGTGGACTGGAGCCAGCTCAGCCTGCCGGCTTTGGCCAGCAGGGGTCTGGCCCGTGCCGGCTCAGCCATCAGGATATGGGCATCACCGATCAGCTTCTCGGCGTCGCTCTGGTTGTCGGCCCGCAGTATGTGCAGATGAGGAAGGCGGGCGGCCTTGAGCAGGCGTTCATAGTGGTTGTTGTCCTGGCTGAGCAGAAGCAGGGTACGTTGACTCATACTCTTGTTCCTTATCATGTTTACGGCACGGAGGAGGAGGGGTCTGTCCTCATCTTACCCCAGTTGATCGGGCAAGATAGTCGACCAGGGCGCTTTTTCGTTTTCGCCACGCCCCTCGTGGGCTACAATCTGCCCCACATTTTGCAAAGGATCCGACTCCAGTGTTTGGTGACAAGTTTTATAAGCGACTGGCCGAGCTACAGCCTTGGCAGCAGACCGTCTACACCCTGGCGCTGGCAGAGCGCATGTATCCCAACTATGCGCTGTTTACCCAGGCCTCCGGCTTCGGGGATGCGAAGGCATTTCGCCACGCGTTGGATCAGATGTGGAATTACCTGACGGTGAAGGGTTCCCGCGTCAATCTGGGAGCGATCCTGGAGGCGTTTGAAGTCTATATTCCCGAGCCTGGCAAATTTGAGTCTTACGGCGCCTATCCGGCGTTGGATGCCTGTGTGGCGCTGGGTTGCGCCTACAACTCGGTGATCTGCCGGGTGGGTGAAGAGGCCAACGATGCCAGTCATGCCTCGATCGGTACCGTGGCCGGTTTCATCGAGATGCTGGAAGAGCGGGATCTCAGCGACGAAGAGCTCTACGAGCATGAATACATGGAAGCCGAGCTGGAGTTCCAGGTCGAACTGCTCAAGCGGGTCGCTCATGAGCGCGACAGTGATCGCATCCTGGCCATTCGCACCTTCGCTGCCCAGGACGGCGTCTCCAACATAGGCATCAGCCTGGAAGAGTGATCTCCCCGCACGCTTCCCATAAAAAAAGCTCCCATTCGGGAGCTTTTTTTATGGCCGTCGTTTGTTCAGGCGCGCTCTTCGGTGAGCGGCCTGACGCTCAGCACGGGCGCCGCGTCGATGCCGTCGGCATTCATCATGGCCGAGATCCGTTGCAGGGAGGAGAGCAGCAATCCCTGTTCCCAGTTTTCTAGGGCCTGGAAGCGCTGGATGAAGCTCTCCTGCAGCGGAGTAGGGGCCTGGGCGAGCAGGGCGCGCCCCGCGTCAGTCAGTGTCGCATGCACCTTGCGTTTGTCGGTCTCGCTGCGGATGCGCTGCACCAGCTGGCGGCTCTCGAGCCTGTCCATGATGGTGGTCGCGGTGGCCTGGCTCATGTTGGTGTGATCGGCGAGCTGGCGCATGGAGATCTGGCCAAGCTCGTTGATCCCCTTTAGCAGCAGGAGCTGCGGCGAGGTCAGCCCGGCCTCCTTGATCAGGCGCTTGGAGTGCATGTCGATGGCACGGATGATCTGGCGCAGAGCAATCAGCACTTCATCATGTTTTTCCATGGAGTCGGAGGTCATCGCAGGGCAGTGGAGAGGCGCAAAATTCTCCGCCTAATCCACAACAAGGTCAATATGGTTTTTGGTGTAATCATTTCTGCTCTAATGAATTTTATGTTAGATTATTGGACAATTGCCGCATTTAAACCCGATATTTGAGGAGTGACATCATGAATGACGACCTGGATATCAAGTCCCTGGTTGCCGACCTTCGCGTGGTCAGGGTCCGCTATGAACTGCCAGATACCTCGGCTTTCGTGCGTTATCAGCCCGCCTATGACGAGGATCCCAACAACCTGCAAGTGCATCACTATGATGGTGAGCTACCGCTCTCCTGCAGCGACACAGGTTCTTTCAGTCTAAAGGAGTTGGTGAACGAATTGCGCTACGCCTATGTGCTGGTGCACCTCTTCCCCGACGAGAGTGCCATGAACTTCTACCTGGCCGGTCTGGACAATGGCCTGGCCCAGCTCGAGTTCATCGGCGGCTCCTATGACTTCAACCGGCTCTGGATTACCAGCGGGGTCTCCAGTCTGGGAGTGCCCATGGCCATCTTCCTCGGCAAGCGTCACGCCGTAAACGGCCAGCCTTCGGTCACCCTGGTGGATCACCGCGAGCGGGTGGCGGGTCGACTGGTCTATCGCGCCATCGGTGGTGCGGGGGATCACGTGGGTGAAGATTTTTTCAACAATGACTAAGGAGGCCAGATGAGAGCAACCAAAGGGCTATTGAAAGGCCTCAATCCCACCATGGCCATGACGGCCCTGACCGTCGTGACCCTGTTCCTGTTGTTCGGGGTGTTTGACCCGGATACCGCGGGAACCTGGTTCACCGGCGCCAAGGACACCATCATTGCT
Source organism: Aeromonas sp. S2(2024) (assembly GCF_041402505.1). Classification (NCBI taxonomy): domain Bacteria; kingdom Pseudomonadati; phylum Pseudomonadota; class Gammaproteobacteria; order Aeromonadales; family Aeromonadaceae; genus Aeromonas; species Aeromonas sp. S2(2024). The sequence continues at coordinate 151,775 of NZ_JBGLRL010000007.1, read as the reverse complement.
GGCTTCAAGTGGTACTACATTCTGGTGGTTGCCCTGTTCCTGTTCTTCGCCGTCTACCTGATGTTCAGCCGTTTTGGCAGCATTCGACTGGGCGACGACGACCAGGTACCGGAGTTCGGCTACTTCGCCTGGTTCTCCATGCTGTTCAGCGCAGGCATGGGCATAGGTCTGGTGTTCTGGAGTATCGCCGAGCCCATGTATCACCTGCAGGGCAACCCCTTCGTCACCGAAGGGATGACGCCGGAAGCGGCCCAGATGGCCATGCGCCTCACCTTCTTCCACTGGGGTCTGCACCCCTGGGCCATCTATGTAATCGTCGGCCTGTCGCTGGCCTTCTTCAGCTACCGCCGCAAGTTGCCGCTGGCCATTCGCTCCGTGCTCTACCCCATTCTCGGCGAGCGGATCTACGGCTTCTGGGGCCATGCCGCTGACGTGCTGGCGGTGTTCGGTACCGTGTTCGGGGTAGCGACCTCCTTAGGGCTTGGCGTCTCCCAGATGAACACCGGCCTCAACCAGATGTTCGGCATGGAAGTCTCCCAACACAGCCAGCTCTGGCTCATCGGCGGCATCAGTCTGATCGCCACCCTGTCGGCCATCTCCGGCGTGGGGCGCGGGGTGAAGATCCTCTCCGAGCTCAACATCTGGCTCAGCGCCTTCATCCTCGCTCTCTTCCTGGTGCTGGGACCGACCACCTACATCCTCAACGCCTATGTGCAGAACATCGGCGACTACCTGCAGAACATCGTCAAACTGAGCTTCTGGACCAACACCGAAGCCAACGGTACCTCGGCCTGGCAATCGAGCTGGACCGCCTTCTACTGGGGCTGGTGGATAGCCTGGGCCCCCTTCGTCGGCATGTTCATCGCCCGCATCTCCAAGGGGCGCACCATTCGCGAGTTCGTGCTCGGCGTACTGCTGGTGCCCTCCCTGCTCGGCATGTTCTGGCTCACAGTGTTCGGCGGTACAGCCATGCATCTCGAGCTGTTCGGCGGCGGTGGCGTGGTGGCGGCAGTCAATCAGGACGTGACCCTGGCGCTCTACAAGACGGTGGAACTGATGCACTGGGAGACCTTCGGCTGGATTGCCAAGGGGGTGCTGACCCTGCTTATCTGCACCTACTTCATCACCTCCAGCGACTCGGGGACGCTCGTGATTACGACGCTGCTCTCCATCGGCGATCAGGATCCCCCCGTATTGCACCGCGCCATCTGGGGACTGGGTCAGGGGCTGGTGGCTGCCATCCTGCTGGTCTCCGGCGGCCTGGCGGCCTTGCAGGCGGCCAGCATCATAGCCGCGCTGCCCTTCTCGCTGATCATGCTGGCCATGTGCTATTCGCTGATGCAGGGGCTCAAGCAGGAGAGCCAGCACCAGTTCGAATACCGGCAGAAGCTCAAGCGCCATCCCGGCTCGGTCAATCTGAGCCTGCTGGATCGCATCGGCCCGGGCTGATGACAGGCTAAGGCAAATGAAAGGGGAACCTCGCGGTTCCCCTTTTGCATGCTTGCGAGGCGGCGGATGCTTACAGCATCTGCTTGAGGCGATAGAGCAGATCGAGCGCCTGACGGGGGGTCAGCTCGTCGGGACGCACCGCTTCCAGCTCTTCCACCACCGGATGGGGTTGCGGGGCGAGAGTCACCGGAGCCGGGCGAGATTCACCGGCGGCCACCGGAGTGGCGCTTTCCAGCTCGTGCAGTTTGTGACGGGCCTGCTGGATCACCGATTTCGGTACCCCTGCCAATGCGGCGACTTGTAGACCGTAGGAGCGGCTGGCCGCCCCCTCCTGCACCGCGTGCATAAAGGCGATGGTGTCGCCGTGCTCCACCGCATCGAGGTGGACGTTGGCCAGCCCGCTCATCAGCTCGGGCAGGCGGGTCAGCTCGAAGTAGTGGGTGGCGAACAGGGTGTAGGCACCAATCTTGCTCGCCAGCTGCTCGGCGCAGGCCCAGGCCAGCGACAGGCCGTCGTAGGTGCTGGTGCCGCGGCCAATCTCGTCCATCAACACCAGACTGCGGGCGGTGGCGTTGTTGAGGATGTTGGCGGTTTCGGTCATCTCCACCATGAAGGTGGAGCGGCCTGAGGCGAGGTCGTCCGACGCCCCGATGCGGGTGAAGATGCGGTCGATGGGGCCGATGCGGGCGCTGTCGGCCGGGACGAAGGCGCCGATATGGGCCAGCAGCACGATCAGCGCGGTCTGGCGCATATAGGTGGATTTACCGCCCATGTTGGGGCCTGTGATGATCAGCATCCGCCGTTCCCGCTCGAGCCGGATGGGGTTGGCGATAAAGGGGTCTGTCATTACCTGCTCTACCACCGGATGGCGGCCCGCTTCGATCAGGATCTGATCCTCATCGATAAGCGTCGGGCAGCGGTAGTCGAGGGTTTCTGCCCGCTCCGCCAGATTGGCCAGCACGTCCAGCTCTGCCAGTGCGGCAGCGGACTCCTGCAGATCGCCGAGGTGGGGCAGCAGGGTGTCGAGCAACTCTTCGTAGAGGCGCTTCTCCAGCGCCAGTGCCTGAGCTTGGGCTGTGAGTACCTTGTCCTCGTATTTCTTCAGCTCATCGATGATGTAGCGTTCGTTGTTCTTGAGGGTTTGACGGCGGATGTAGTGGGCCGGCACCAGATGGCTGTTGGCGCGGCTCACCTCGATATAGAAGCCGTGCACCTTGTTGTAACCCACCTTGAGGGTGTTGATGCCGGTCAGCAGCTTCTCCCGCTCCTCGATGCGGGCGAGGCTGGCGGTGGCGCCGTTGGCCAGATCCCGCAGCTCGTCCAGCTCCTGGTTGAAGCCGTCACGGATGACGCCGCCATCGCGGATCAGCACCGGCGGCACCTCCATCACCGCGCGCTCCAGCAGGTCGAGCAGCTCGGGGAAGGTGCTGGCGCGCTCGGCCAGTTGCTGCACCGCTTCGTGCTCGTTGTCCGCCAGCAGGCGCTGCAACTCGGGCAACTGGGCGAAGGCCTGCCGCAGGCGGGTGAGGTCGCGCGGGCGGGCCGAACGCAGGGCGAGGCGCGCCAGCACCCGCTCCACATCGCCCACCTGACGCAGCAGGTTGCCCAGCTCGTCGTAGAGGTTCTGCTCGATCAACTCCTTGATGGTGCTCTGGCGCCCTTTCAGGATCACCCGATCGCGGATCGGCTGGTGGATCCAGCGCTTGAGCAGGCGGCTACCCATGGGGGTGGCGGTGCGGTCCAGCACCTCGGCCAGGGTATTTTCGTAGCCGCCAGCCAGATTCTGGGTCAGCTCCAGATTGCGGCGGGTGGCGGCATTCATGATGACGGCGTGATCGGGCTGCTCGAGGCGCACGCTGCGAATGTGGGGCAGGGCGGTACGCTGGGTGTCCTTGACGTACTGCATCAGGCAACCGGCGGCGCACAGGGCTGTCTCGCTCTTGTCGACGCCAAAGCCCACCAGATCCTGGGTGCCGAACTGTTGGCACAAGAGCTTGCGGGCGGTACCCAGCTCAAACTCCCACTCGGGGCGGCGACGCAGGCCACGGCGACCCTCGATGTGGTGCAGGAACTCGAACGATTCGGGATAGAGCAGCTCGGCCGGATTGGTGCGTTGCAGCTCCGCCAACAGGGTCTCTTCTTTATCAAACTGGTTGATGAAGAAGCGGCCGGAGCCGATGTCCATGGTGCCATAGCCGAAGCGGCGGCCATCGTGGTAGACGGCGGCGATCAGGTTGTCCTGCCGCTCGCTGAGCAGCGCCTCGTCGGAGACGGTGCCCGGGGTGATGATGCGAATGACCTTACGCTCCACCGGCCCCTTGCTGGTGGCGGGATCCCCCACCTGTTCGCAGATGGCGGCCGACTCGCCGAGCTGCACCAGCTTGGCCAGATAACCCTCGATGGCATGATAGGGAACACCTGCCATCGGGATGGGGCTGCCCGCCGACTGGCCGCGCTTGGTCAGGGAGATATCGAGCAGTTGGGAGGCCTTGCGGGCATCGTCATAGAACAGCTCGTAGAAGTCGCCCATCCGGTAGAACAGCAGGATTTCCGGGTTCTCGGCCTTGAGGCCAAGGTACTGCTGCATCATGGGCGTGTGGGCGCTGAGATTGGCGCTTGGCGCAGCGCCAGTAGCGTGGTGTTGTGCGGTCATGTTCTATTCCAGAAGGGGCTCTTGCGGGCAAGCGTCTGCCGTAATGGGTCTGAATCTGGTGCCATTCTACATGGTCGGGCCGAGATGGTGAGGGGTTATCTCGCTTTGGGGAAGGCTGTCCTGGGATTTCACTGGCGTGGGAGGGGAGTGGCAAGCCGTGTCGGGAGGGCGGGAGCGGGGAATTGTGCGCAAGGCGTGGAAGGGGAAACAAGATCCCCGCCATCAGCGCGGGGATTGGCATCACAGAAACGGGAGCCGTCTCTCAATACATGGCTTCGTTGCCACTGAGCATCTCGTGCAGCTTGGTTTTCTGCTCCGGGGTCAGCACCTTGCTGACTTCAAACAGGTAATGGGCACGGTAGTAGCGGGCCTCGGCCTGCACGTTGCTGATGGTCTGCAACTGCTTCTTGGCGGCCGCCTCGTCCCACTTGCCGGTCTTGATCATGTTGATGATGACGTCCTGACCGATGGCGTCGAGCTTGACCGCGCCGAGCTCTTTGGCCGCCTGCTCACGCAGGCTCTTGATCTGTTCAACCTGTGCGCTGGAGAGGTTCAGCTCTTGCGCCAGGGTGGTTTCGCTCTGCAGCTCGGGGGCGCTCTCGGCGGCGAAGGTATTGGTGGCAAAACAGATCGCCAGGGCAGTCATGGCGACTTTAAATTGATGCTTCATCTGCTTTCTCCAGTATCCAAAAAGATAGAAACCGCATACAGGGCGGTGCCTGCTGATTATAGGAAGCCCCCATGTACTGGAGCTTAAGCGTGGGTGACTTGCCACTGTGGCGCGCTTGCGCCAAATGCTCGGCAGGGCCATGCCGGTCGCTGACGCAGCCGCTCCCGGGTAGGTTGCTCGTGATTCGGGGCAACTGCATAATGACCCCCATGTTTCCCCCGAAAGGGATCAGAGAGGGCATGAGGATGGGACTAGAGGCAGAAATCGACCGTCTATCCCGGGAGCTCGGCGAGGCATTGCTGGCGCGAGGCTGGCTGGCCGCAACGGCGGAGTCCTGTACCGGGGGCGGGGTCGCCACGGCCATCACGGATATTGCGGGCAGCTCAGGCTGGTTCGATCGCGGCTTTGTTACCTATACCAACGAAGCCAAGCAGCAGATGCTGGGGGTGAGCATCGACAGCCTGCTGCGCCATGGCGCCGTCAGCGAGGCCGTGGTGCTGGAGATGGCCAGAGGGGGCCTCGCCCGTTCCGATGCCGGGATCTGCGTCGCCATCAGCGGCATCGCCGGGCCTGGTGGTGGCAGTGACGACAAGCCGGTCGGCACCGTCTGGTTCGCCTGGGCGGATCGCACAGGCCGTCATCACTCCCTGCTCGCCCGTTTCGATGGCGACCGCCATCAGGTGCGCCAGCAGGCGGTCAGGCAGGCCTTGTCCGGACTGCTGGCTCTGCTCAGATAAATTGGGCTTGATACTGTATGCATAAACAGTATACTTAGCCCAACTTCACTTCTACATCACGATTCCCAGCGGAGATTGGCATGGATCAGAACAAACAGAAGGCACTGGCGGCTGCGCTGGGCCAGATCGAAAAGCAGTTTGGCAAAGGCTCCATCATGCGTCTGGGCGACAGCAAGACCATGGATATCGAAGCCATCTCCACCGGCTCCCTTTCCCTGGACGTGGCGCTGGGCATCGGTGGTCTGCCGTGCGGTCGCATCGTCGAGATCTACGGTCCGGAATCGTCAGGCAAAACCACCCTCACCCTGCAGGTGATCGCGGAAGCCCAGAAGAAAGGCAAGACCTGTGCCTTCGTCGATGCGGAGCACGCGCTGGATCCCATCTATGCCGCCAAACTGGGGGTCAACGTCGACGACCTGCTGATCTCCCAGCCGGATACCGGTGAACAGGCGCTGGAGATCTGCGACATGCTGGTGCGCTCCAACGCTGTTGACGTCATCATCGTCGACTCGGTGGCAGCCCTGACGCCGAAAGCGGAAATCGAAGGCGAGATGGGGGATTCCCACGTCGGCCTGCAGGCCCGCCTGATGTCCCAGGCCCTGCGCAAGCTGACCGCCAACATCAAGAACGCCAACTGCCTGTGCATCTTCATCAACCAGATCCGGATGAAGATCGGCGTCATGTTCGGCAGCCCCGAGACCACCACGGGTGGTAACGCGCTCAAGTTCTACGCCTCCGTGCGTCTGGATATCCGTCGCATCGGTGCCATCAAGGAAGGTGACGAAGTGGTCGGTAACGAGACCCGCGTCAAGGTGGTCAAGAACAAGGTGGCCCCGCCCTTCAAGCAGGCCGAGTTCCAGATCTTCTACGGTGCCGGCATCTCCAAAGAGGGCGAACTGGTGGACTTGGGCGTCAAGCACAAGCTGATCGACAAGGCCGGCGCCTGGTACAGCTACAACGGCGAGAAGATCGGCCAGGGCAAGGCCAACGTGATGAAGTTGTTCGCCGAGAACAAGGTGATGGCTGCCGAGGTGGAAGCCCGCCTGCGTGAGCTGCTGCTCTCCGGTGCCGTACCGGTCGAGAAGCCGGTGGCCGCGGTCGCCGAAGAGTTTGAAGACGAAAGCGAACAAGAGTTCGAATAAGGAACAAGGAAGGCCGGGTTGATACCCGGCCTTGTCATTTATGGTCGATGAATCTTCCCCCGAATCCGTTGAACTCTCCTTTGAAGAACGGTTTGCTGCCGCCCGCGCCTTTGCCATGCGCAGTCTGGCTCGCCGCGAGAGCGCCGAGTCGGAGCTGGCCAAGCGGCTGCGGCTGCAGGGCTTCAATGAAGAGGTGATCGAGGCCGTTGTCGAGTATTGCCGTGGCTACAACTGGGTCAATGACGATCGGTACGGCGCCATGGCGGTGCGGGCCGGTGCGGCCAAGGGCCATGGTCCCATCAAGATCCGCTTCGATCTGCGCCGCAAGGGGCTGGATGATATGCAGATCGACGCCGCCTTTGACCAGCCCGAGCTGGACTGGTTCGAACTGGCGTTCGTCCTGCTCGAGCGGCGTGCCAGAGTCGCCGATCTCGGTGATTTCAAGCTGAAGATGAAGTGGCTCAAGTATTTGCTTGGGCGGGGTTTTACCCAGGAGCAGGCGCGTTACGCCATCTCTGCCATGCAGCAGGGGGACGACTAACGGGCTGGTTCTGGCCATGGTGCTGCCAGGTGGCGTGATCCTCCGGCGCGTAAGATGGGAGGCATTTCCCTCGTTTTATCCTGCCCCTGAGGGCCATGGCGCCATGATCTGCCACCCAGCCGACTCCCCTTTCCGCCTGCGCTTGTCAGGTGTTCTGCTGCAGCCCCGTCCATTGGGGGCTTTTTCACCCGTGACGGGCCCGCGCGTTTTACTTTACCCCGCAGAAAACTTACATTATTGCGATTAAAAGTCCGTATCCGAATCAAGCAGGATTTTCCATGTATATGTCCACGTCAGAGTTACGCTCAGCGTTCCTCGAGTATTTCCGCTCTCAGGGGCACCAGGTTGTCTCCTCCAGCTCGCTGGTGCCGCACAACGATCCGACCTTGCTGTTCACCAACGCAGGGATGAACCAGTTCAAGGACGTGTTCCTTGGCGCAGACAAGCGTGGCTACAACCGTGCAACCACGGCCCAGCGCTGTGTACGGGCTGGCGGCAAGCACAATGACCTGGAAAACGTCGGCTATACCGCTCGTCACCACACCTTCTTCGAGATGCTGGGCAACTTCAGCTTCGGTGACTACTTCAAGCAGGACGCCATCCGTTTTGCCTGGGAATTCCTGACCGGTACCCTCAAGCTGCCCAAAGAGCGCCTGTTGGTGACCGTCTATGAAACGGACGACGAAGCTTTCAACATCTGGGCCAATGAGATCGGTGTGCCGGTCGAGCGCATCGTGCGTATCGGTGACAACAAGGGAGCCGCCTTTGCCTCCGATAACTTCTGGCAGATGGGCGATACCGGCCCGTGCGGCCCCTGCACCGAGATCTTCTACGACCACGGCGACCACCTCTGGGGTGGCCCTCCCGGCTCACCGGAAGAAGACGGCGATCGTTTCATCGAAATCTGGAACGTGGTCTTCATGCAGTTCAACCGTCAGGCCGACGGCACCATGGAGCCGCTGCCCCGTCCGTCCGTGGACACCGGCATGGGCCTGGAGCGCATCTCCGCCATCATGCAGGGTGTGCACTCCAACTACGAGATCGACATCTTCCAGGCGCTGATCAAGAAGGCGGCCGAGATCGTCGGCACCGAGGATCTGAGCAACCAGTCCCTGCGCGTCATCGCCGACCACATCCGCTCCTGCGCCTTCTTGGTGGCTGACGGCGTCATGCCCTCCAACGAAGGCCGCGGCTATGTGCTGCGCCGCATCATCCGCCGCGCCGTGCGTCATGGCCGCAAGCTGGGGGCCACCGAGATCTTCTTCTACAAGCTGGCTGCCGAACTGGCGGTGCAGATGAAGGACGTGGCTGCCGAACTCATCGCCCAGCTGCCGCTGGTCGAGCGCGTGCTGCGCATCGAGGAGGAACAGTTCGTCCGCACCCTGGACCGCGGCCTGCTGCTGCTGGAAGACGTGCTGGCGAACCTCGGCGATGCCAAGGTCATTCCGGGCGAGGTGGTGTTCAAACTGTATGACACCTATGGCTTCCCGGCGGATCTCACCGCCGACGTGGTACGCGAGCGCGAGATCGGTATCGACGAGGAAGGCTTCAAGGCCGAGATGGAGAAGCAGCGCGCCCGTGCCAAGGAAGCCTCCAGCTTCGGGGTGAACTACAACGAGGTGTTGAAACTCGATTTCGAAACCCCATTTACCGGTTACAAGCAGCTCAGCGAAAAGACGACCGTGGTCGGCATCTACAAGGATGGCGTCGAGGTGAACGGTCTCATCGCCGGCGAAGAGGCTGTGGTGGTGTTGGCGGAGACCCCCTTCTACGCCGAATCCGGTGGTCAGGTGGGCGACAGTGGCATTCTGAAAGTGGATGACGGCATCTTCGCCGTGACCGATACCCAGAAAGCTGGCAAGGCCATCATTCACAAAGGTTATCTGGAACTGGGCACCCTGGAGAAGGGCGCCGAGGTGGAAGCCGTGGTCGATGGCGAGCGCCGTCAGGCCATCGCCCTGAACCACTCGGTCACTCACCTGCTGCACGCCGCCCTGCGCCAGGCGCTGGGCGACCATGTGACCCAGAAGGGTTCCCTGGTCGGTGCGGAGCGCATGCGTTTTGACTTCTCCCACTTCGAAGGCCTGACCATGGCGACCATTCGCCGAGTCGAGGAGCTGGTCAATGCCCAGATACGTGCCAACCACGATGTCAGCACCGAGCTGATGGATCTGGAGGCCGCCAAGTCCGCCGGCGCCATGGCCCTGTTTGGCGAGAAATATGAAGATGATGTCCGCGTCGTGCGTATGGGGGATTACTCCACCGAGCTGTGCGGCGGTACTCATGCCAAGCGCACCGGCGACATCGGCTTCTTCAAGATCATCGCCGAGAGCGGCATCGCCGCAGGGGTGCGTCGTATCGAAGCGGTCACCGGCAAAGGTGCCATCGATTTCATGCACCAGCTGGGCGAGCAGATCGAAGAGGCGGCAGCCCTGGTGAAGGGGGATCAGTTCTCCATCGCCGACAAGGTTCGCCAGATGATGGACAAGGCAAAGCTGATGGAGCGCGAGCTGGAACAGCTCAAGGCCAAGCTGGCGGCGCAGGCCGGCAGCGACCTGCTGAGCCAGGTGATCGAGATCAATGGCCAGAAGGTGCTGATTGCTGCGCTGGAAGGTGCCGATCCCAAGTCCCTGCGCGGCATGCTGGACGAGTTGAAGAATCAGATGAAGTCCGGTGTCGTGCTGCTGGCAACCAGCAGCGAGGACAAGGTCAACCTGATCGCCGGTGTGACCAACGATCTGACCGCCAAGGTGAAGGCCGGTGACTTGGTCAATCTGGTGGCCCAGCAGGTGGGTGGCAAGGGTGGTGGTCGTCCTGACATGGCGCAGGCGGGTGGTACCCAACCTGCTGCGGTGCCGGCGGCCCTGCAATCCGTTCACTCCTGGCTGGAAGAGCGCCTGTAAACGGGCGAGGTGATCTGTGGCACTCTATGTACAGAAGTACGGCGGCACCTCGGTCGGCACGCTGGAGCGGATCGAGGCGGTGGCTGATCGTGTTCAGCTGAGCCGCGCCCAGGGGCATGATGTGGTGGTGGTCGTCTCCGCCATGTCGGGCGAAACAAACCGGTTGCTGGGCATGGCCCAGCAGCTGGATCCGGATGCCAACCGGCGCGAGATGGATGTGCTGGTCTCCACCGGTGAACAGGTCACCATAGCGCTGCTGGCCATCGCGTTGAACAAACGGGGTTGCCCTGCGGTCTCAATGACCGGTGATCAGGTTCGTATCCACACTGATTCCGCCCATGGCAAGGCGCGCATCACCCAGATCGACACCGAGCAGGTTCAGGCCGAGCTGGGTGCGGGCAAGGTGGTGGTGATCGCCGGCTTCCAGGGCCGTGATGAGCACAACGCCATCACCACCCTGGGGCGAGGTGGTTCGGACACCACGGCGGTTGCCGTGGCGGCCGCCATCAAGGCCGATGAATGCCAGATCTTTACCGATGTGGATGGGGTCTATACCACGGATCCGCGCATCGAGCCCAAGGCACGCCGCCTCTCCACCATCACCTTCGAGGAGATGCTGGAGATGGCGAGCCTGGGGGCCAAGGTGCTGCAGATCCGTTCGGTGGAATTCGCGGGCAAGTACCGCGTACCGCTGCGGGTGCTGTCGAGTTTCGTCGACGGAGAGGGAACCTTAATCACATATGGAGGTGAGAGGATGGAAGCACCCCTGGTATCCGGCATTGCGTTCAATCGCAACGAGGCCAGCCTAACCATTCTGGGAGTGCCGGACAGGCCGACGGTGGCCGCGCAGATCCTGAATCCGATCAGCGACGCCAACATAGATGTCGACATGATAGTGCAGAACACCATGGGGGATGGCACCGCCGACTTCACCTTCACGGTGAATCGCGATGACTATCGCCGGGCTCGCGCCCTGCTGGAGGAGACCGCCACCCTGTTGGGGGCCGCCTGTGTGCAGGGTAACGGGGAGATCGCCAAGGTCTCCATCGTCGGGGTCGGCATGTGGAATCATCCCGGGGTCGCGCGCACCATGTTCAAGGTATTGGGTGAGGAGGGGATCAACATGCAGTTGATCTCCACCTCTGAAATCAAGATATCCGTGGTGATTGACGAGAAGTACCTGGAGCTGGCCGTGCGTTCGTTGCACTCAGCGTTCGGGCTGGATAATGAGCCTCATGAGCAGCCCTTGGGGAACAATCCCTGATTGATTTAGTTTCAACCATTTACCATATCGGTATCTTTGTAAGATAATGGCGCATATCGATATAAATACAAAACAGGATACAGGAGCAAGCGAATGCTTATTTTGACTCGTCGTGTAGGGGAAACCCTGATGATCGGTGACGAAGTGACTGTCACCGTGCTGGGCGTTAAGGGTAACCAGGTTCGTATCGGTGTGAATGCACCCAAAGAGGTCTCCGTGCACCGCGAAGAGATCTACATGCGGATACAGGCCGAGAAAGTACCGGGCCAACCGAATTTCTAAGCCATTCCATTGGCAGCCTCAAGGCGACATCTCAGGTGTCGCCTTTTGTTTTTCCGGGCCCTGCAAATCGCCTTGCGAGGCGCGGAACCAGGGGGTAAGTGTCGATATTGCTTGAATATTCCACGCTTTGGCCAAATGCTGAGCGAACTCGCTGTTTTCTCCAAAAAAGTGTTTGACTAAAAATCCCTGTGAAGTATTATCAGCCCCGCAAACGGAGAGGTGGCCGAGAGGCTGAAGGCGCTCCCCTGCTAAGGGAGTATGCGGCTTATACCCGCATCGGGGGTTCGAATCCCCCCTTCTCCGCCATTTTGCGCCCGTAGCTCAGCTGGATAGAGTACCTGGCTACGAACCAGGTGGTCAGAGGTTCGAATCCTCTCGGGCGCACCATATTAGACTCACGATGAGTCATGTGTCGACCGTCGGCAGGTCGGTACGCTAGAAAAGGCTTACTGTTGAGTAAGCTTTTTTTATCGCTTTAAATCAGAGCGCCCGTAGCTCAGCTGGATAGAGTACCTGGCTACGAACCAGGTGGTCAGAGGTTCGAATCCTCTCGGGCGCACCATTTAAAGTGAAATCAAAGATTTATGAGCGCCCGTAGCTCAGCTGGATAGAGTACCTGGCTACGAACCAGGTGGTCAGAGGTTCGAATCCTCTCGGGCGCACCATTTTAGCAGTATCAAAAGTTTGTGAGCGCCCGTAGCTCAGCTGGATAGAGTACCTGGCTACGAACCAGGTGGTCAGAGGTTCGAATCCTCTCGGGCGCACCATTTTAGCAGTACCAAAAGTTGATGAGCGCCCGTAGCTCAGCTGGATAGAGTACCTGGCTACGAACCAGGTGGTCAGAGGTTCGAATCCTCTCGGGCGCACCATACAGACAGCCTCGACATTAGTCGGGGCTGTTTTTTTATGGGCGCCATTCTCCCGGTCCTGGAGATCTGTGGCCCTGATGGCGATCGATGTGCCGCCGTATTGAACGACACTTGCTATTCCCGCCACATCACTCCCTGTCTTCGTCCTATCTTCCCCTCTATCCGGAACCAGACCCTGCCACTCAGCGTCTTGTCATCCCAGCCCCATGCCACCTCCAGCTGCTCACCGCGCTGCTACAGGCTCGTTGGCACCACTAGGGCGGCATGAACCCAGGCTCTGGACGTTGAACGCCTTGGTGGCCGACAGCAGCCTTTGGCGGGCAATAAAAAAGGATGCCGCGGCATCCTTTCTTGTCTTCGTGGAGAGAGTCAGCTTTTCAGCCACTTGCGAATGCGATTCGCATCGCCGACAGGGGTGCGTTTGCCCACGGAGTTGAGCAGCACGATGGCGAGCTCCTGCTGGTCCGGCTTGGCGCGCATCAGCAGGCAGCGGCCCGCCTCGTCGGTGTAGCCGGTCTTGGAGAGGCGCACGTCCCAGTCCGGGTTCTTCACCAGGGGGTTGGTGTTGTTGAACATCAGGCTGTAGGCGGGCGTGCTGAAGCGCATCTCCTTGTTGGTGTCCTGGGTGAACTGTCGGATCAGCGGCTGGCGATAGGCGGCGGCGATGAGCTTGGCGAGATCCCGGGCGGTGGAGACGTTGCGGGTCGACAGGCCGGTGGAGTCGTAGAAACGGCTGTTGCGCATGCCGAGCTGCCTGGCCTTGTTGTTCATGGCGCGAATGAAGGCCGAGCGGCCACCCGGATAGTGGCGGCCGAGGGCAGAGGCCATGCGATTCTCGGAGGACATCAGCGCCAGATGCAGGGCGTCACGGCGGGTCACCTTGGTGCCCATACGCACCCGGGAGTAGGTGTGCTTGAGGTTGTCCCTGTCGTTCTGATCGATGGTCAGGGTCTGATTCAGGTTCTGGCGGGCATCCAGCACCACCAAGGCTGTCATCAGCTTGGTGAGGGATGCGATGGGGCGCACCTGGGCAGGGTTCTTCTGGTAGAGCGTCTTGCCCGTGTTGATGTCCATCACCAGGGCACTGCCCGATTTCAGTTGCAGCTTGGCCGGGTTGGGCGCCGCCAGGGCTGCCTGCGATCCGAGCAGTCCCATCAATCCACATACCAGCGCGATTGCGCGAATTCGACACCCCATACAACCGACTCCATCCACAGCGAAAAAAGGCGCTAGATTCACTCATTTTTGCCCTCGCTTTACAAGAGCGAGAAGATGGAATTCGTCACTATTTCCATAAAAAAGGGCCGCCTGCCGGCGACCCCTGTGATTTGTCTCAATCCCTTGAGACGTGGACCTTGCGTTTGCTCAGCCAGCGCCAGACCAGCGCTATCAAGCCGCCCACCAGCAGCACCAGCGGCAGGCAGAGGATGATGCTGAGGAACTGGGACTCATACTGCGCGGCCAGCTTGGTGTGGCTCAGGTAGTAACCCAGCCCGACCAGAGGGCAGATCCACATGATGGAGCTGATGAGGTTCACCACCAGGAAGCGACCCTGGGGTATCTCGTTGGCGCCGACGATGTAGGGATAGGCGGTGCGCACGAAGGCGATGTAGCGGGCGGTGATCAGGGTGATGATGCCGTACTTGTTGAGCAGGTAGTGCACCTTCTCCTTGTGCTTCTCGTCCAGATGGGACATCAGCCTGTGGTACATCTGGGTGTGGCCGAGGAAGCGCCCCTGCATGTAACCGAGCCAGGTGCCGAAGAAGGTCGCCAGGATCAGCAGCGGGATGACGGCGAGCGGCAGTACCCCTTGATAGATGAGCACGCCGGTCAGGATCAGCAGGGTGTCACCGGGCAGGAAGGCGGTCGGGATGAAGCCATTTTCCAGCACCAGGAAGGTCAGCAGGACTATGTAGACCATGAAGACCATCTTGGGGTCGGACAGGGTCGCCAGATCCTGATGAATGAAGGCGTGAGCCAGGTGGTAAAACTGCTCCATACATGCAAACTCCGCAGGTTAGCTGGGTTGGTCGGTCAAGGGCATGGCAAGCACCTTGTCGATGCGCAGGCCGTCCATATCCACGATTTCCAGTTGCCACTGTTCCAGGGTGACCAGGTCTCCGGTCTGGGGAAGGCGGCCAAGGAGCAGCATGATAAGCCCTCCGAGGGTGTGATAGTGATGTTTTTCTTCTTCCGGCAGGCGAACCAGCTCCAGACAGTCCTTCAATTCCGGCAGCGGGATCAAGCCGTCGAGCAGCCAGCTGCCATCGGCACGCTGGAAGGCCCAGTTGTTCTCCCCGTCTTCCTGCTGGAAGTCGCCCGCCAGGGTCTCCAGCAGATCCTGCTGGGTGACCAGCCCCTGCAGCTCGCCATATTCGTCCACCACCAGCACCATGTGTTCGGCGTGGGCGCGGAAGTGGTTGAGCAGCTCCAGGCCGTTGAGGGTCTCCGGCAGCAGGCTGCCATCCTGGGTGAGGGCCGCCAGATCGATGGGCTCCCCCTTGATGTAGGCGTGCAGCACCTTGCTGACGTTGAGGATGCCCACCAGGTCAGAGAGGCTGCCGTCACAGACCGGGAAGAAGCTGTGGCGATACTCCACCAGTCGCTGCAGGTTGGTCTCGAGCGGCAGGGAGAGATCCAGGTAGCGGATGTCGCTACGGGGCACCATCAGGGAGGAGAGGCTGCGTTCGTCGAGGCGGAACACATTGCGCAGCATGGTGTGTTCGTGGTCTTCGATCACGCCGGCTTCGGAGCCCTCTACCAGCATGGCGTGGATCTCCTCCTGGGTGACGTTGTTGCTGTTGTTCTGATCGACCCGCAGCAGGCGCAGGCTGGCGTGGGTGGAGGCGGACAGCAGCCAGACGAAGGGACGGGTCAGGGTCGCCAGCCAGAGCATGGGGCGGGCCACCAGACAGGCGATGCGCTCGGCACTGAGCTGACCGAGGCGCTTGGGCACCAGTTCCCCCACGACGATGGAGAGGTAGGTCACCAGTACCACGACAATCACGGTGGCGAGCAGGCTGCTGCTCTTGGGAGAGAGGCCCCACTCCTGCAACCACTGCGCGAAGGGCTGGGCCAGCAGCGACTCACCGTAGATGCCGTTGAGCAGGCCTATGCTGGTGATGCCGATCTGGACGGCGGAGAGGAAATGGGTCGGATTCTCCCCCAGCTTGAGGGCGATGGCGGCAGAGCGGCTCCCCTCGCTGGCCATCTTGCTGAGACGGGCCTTGCGAGCGGTGACGATGGCGATTTCCGACATGGCGAAGACGCCATTGAGCAAAATCAATCCAAGCAGGATCAATATTTCCATACTGCAGCAGCACTCCCGGTAGAAAAGATCGCTGGCAGTGTAATGAATTTGCGGGCGATGCGCTTGTGAAAGGAAGTGATTTGGCCCGTGAATTTTTCAATTCCATCCATGACAAGAGGGCATCAGCCCTGAACGGACTCGTCGTCAGATTGGCAGCGGGACTATATAAGCGGGCTTGTCATCCGGGGGCGGAAAATGAAAAGCCCCCGATAGACGGGGGCTTTTTGGACTGGCGAGGGGCACTTAGAGCGCCGCGATCTCGGCCTGCTGGGCTTCCAGCTTGGTCAGCTGGAGACGGTAATCTTCCAGCTTCTCGCGCTCCTTGGCGATGACGGCATCCGGCGCCTTGGCGACGAAGGCCTCGTTGCCGAGCTTGCCTTCGATACGGCCGCACTCACCGACCAGACGGGCAACCTCTTTGGCCAGACGGGCCAGTTCGGCCTCCTTGTCGATGAGACCTGCCATGGGGATCATCAGCTCGGTGGCACCGATCAGCTTCTTCACCGACAGGGGAGCCACTTCACCGTCCGCCAGCACGCGGATGGATTCCAGACGGGCCAGGGACTTGAGGAAGGCCTCGTTGTCACCGGCGCGCTGGGCGTCCTTGCCATCGCACTTGAGCAGCACGTTGAGGGCGACGCTCGGCGCCACGTTCATCTCGGCGCGGATGTTGCGGATGCCGACGATGAACTCCTTCACCCACTCCTGATCCGCCATGGCAGCTTCGTCCAGCTTACGCTCGTCTACCTGCGGGAAGGCCTGCAGCATGATGGTGTCGGCGTGTACGCCAGCCAGCGGAGCGACCGATTTCCAGATGGTCTCGGTGATGAAGGGGATGATGGGGTGCGCCAGACGCAGCAGGGTCTCCAGCACGGTCACCAGGGTGTGACGGGTGGCACGCTGCTCGGCCTCCGAGCCCTTGCCCAGCACCGGCTTGGTCAGCTCCAGATACCAGTCGCAGAACTGGTTCCAGATAAATTCGTACAGCACACCGGCCGCGATATCGAAGCGGTAGGTATCGAGCGCGGTGCGGAAGTCACGGATGGCCACCTGCAGCTGGGACTGGATCCAGCGATCCGCCAGGCTGAATTGCATCTCGCCACCGTGCAGACCGCAATCCTGATCCTCGGTGTTCATCAGCACGTAGCGGGAGGCGTTCCACAGCTTGTTGCAGAAGTTGTTGTAGCCGTCCAGGCGTTTCATGTCCCAGTTGATGTCACGACCGGTAGAAGCCAGCGCCGCCAGGGTGAAGCGCAGGGCGTCGGTGCCGTGGGCCTCGATCCCTTCCGGGAACTGCTTGGCGGTGCGCTTGCCGATCTTCTCGGCCATCTGCGGCTGCATCATGTTGCCGGTGCGCTTCTCCAGCAGATCTTCCAGGGAGATGCCGTCGATCATGTCGAGGGGATCCAGCACGTTGCCCTTGGACTTGGACATCTTCTGGCCTTCTTCGTCACGGATAAGGCCGGTGATGTAGACGGTCTTGAACGGGACTTGCGGCTGGCCGTTTTCGTCCTTGATGAAGTGCATGGTCATCATGATCATCCGGGCAATCCAGAAGAAGATGATGTCGAAGCCGCTCATCAGCACGTCGGTCGGGTGGAAGGTCTTGAGCGCCTCTGTGTTGTTCGGCCAGCCCAGGGTGGAGAAGGTCCAGAGGGCGGAGCTGAACCAGGTGTCGAGCACGTCTTCGTCCTGACGCAGTGTGGTCACGGACGGTATGCTGTGCTTGGCACGCACTTCCGCCTCGTCACGGCCCACGTAGACATTGCCGGCGTCGTCATACCAGGCCGGGATGCGGTGACCCCACCAGAGCTGACGGGAGACGCACCAGTCCTGAATGTCGCGCATCCAGGAGAAGTACATGTTCTCGTACTGCTTGGGCACGAACTGGATGCGGCCATCTTCCACCGCCTCGATGGCGGTCTTGGCCATCGGTGCCACGCGCACGTACCACTGGTCGGTCAGCATGGGCTCGATGGGCACGCCGCCGCGATCGCCGTAGGGCTGTTGCAGCACGTGATCCTTGATTTCGGCCAAGAGGCCCAGCTCGTCCAGCTTGGCGACGATGGCCTTGCGGGCGGCGAAGCGCTCCATGCCGGCAAACTCGCTCGGCAGGGCGGCGTCATAGGCGGTGCTGGGGTTGCCGTTGGTGTCGACCACTTCGGCCTCGGCGCGCACGTGGGCGTCCAGGGTGAAGATGTTGATCATCGGCAGGTTGTGGCGCTTGCCCACTTCGTTGTCGTTGAAGTCGTGGGCCGGGGTGATCTTCACGCAGCCGGTGCCCTTCTCCATGTCGGCGTGTTCGTCGGCGACGATGGGGATCAGACGGTTCACCAGCGGCAGCAGTATGTGCTGGCCGATCAGCGCCTTGTAGCGCGGGTCTTCCGGGTTCACTGCGACCGCAGTGTCACCCAGCATGGTCTCCGGACGGGTGGTGGCGACGATCAGGTGATCCTGGCCTTCGGCGGTCTTGGCGCCGTTGGCCAGCGGGTAGCGCAGGTGCCACATGTGGCCCTTGATCTCGCGGTTTTCCACTTCCAGATCGGAGATGGCGGTGTTGAGCTTGGGATCCCAGTTCACCAGACGCTTGCCGCGGTACATCAGGCCATCTTCATACAGACGCACGAAGACTTCCTGCACGGCCGCCGAGAGGCCCTCATCCATGGTGAAGCGCTCGCGCTCCCAGTCCACGGAGTCGCCAAGGCGGCGCATCTGGCGGGTGATGGTGCCGCCGGACTCTTCCTTCCACTGCCAGATCTTGTCGATGAAGGCATCACGGCCGTAGTCGTGGCGAGTCTTGCCCTCTTCGGCGGCGATCTTGCGCTCCACCACCATCTGGGTGGCGATACCGGCG
This sequence comes from Aeromonas sp. S2(2024), assembly GCF_041402505.1. Taxonomy (NCBI): domain Bacteria; kingdom Pseudomonadati; phylum Pseudomonadota; class Gammaproteobacteria; order Aeromonadales; family Aeromonadaceae; genus Aeromonas; species Aeromonas sp. S2(2024). The sequence continues at coordinate 133,101 of NZ_JBGLRL010000007.1, read as the reverse complement.
TGGTCGGTGCCTGCCTGCCACAGGGTGTTCTTGCCCTGCATGCGGTTGTAGCGGATCAGGGTGTCCATCAGGGTCTGCTGGAAGGCGTGACCCATGTGCAGGCTGCCGGTGACGTTCGGCGGCGGGATCATGATGCAGAAGGAGTCTTTGCTGGTGTCGCCGTGGGGCTTGAAGTAACCCTGGGCTTCCCAGTGCTGATAGAGCGCCTGTTCGATGGCGTTGTGATTAAAAGTCTTTTCCATGGTCTCGCCGTATTCTGGATGGATGGAGTCTGGTGTTGAGTCGTCGTGGATCGAGGGTGGCGCAGTCAGGGCTGCGTCGGATCCGGTGCGGCAAGGACGGGCTGATCCCTCATTTCGAGGGTGTGGCCCGCCTGGCGATAGTGCTTGTAGCGCTCGCGGGCTTGCTGCTTTTGCGTTTCGTCAGTGGGGACAAAATCTACCACTTGAGCGAAGTGTCCTGCAAACAAAGGTGTCTGCTCTGCCAGGTTGATGAGGCGGGCATAGCGCCGTTTCGGTGGCTGATGGCCTATCTCCACCGGGGCCTGGCCGCTCTCCCCCTGCAACTGGTGCGGCACGAAACGATCCGGTGGCAGTTGCCACAAGAGCTCGTCCAGGCGCAGGGCCTGGGCCTCGTCGTTGCAAAACAGATAGAGGTGGCCGGCACTCCAGCCATCGGCCGCAAGCTGGCAGGCGAGCCGTTCGACCGCAGACGCCTGCGCGTCGTCCGGCTCACTCATCAGGTAAAAGGTCACTTGGCTCATCAGGTTGGTCCCGTTTGGCTGTGACGGACAGCGATTGGCCGTCTGCGGGGAGCCGTGCCAGGCACGCTCTTCCCGGATTCTCTCAATGAAACAAGGAAGAGGCAGGCCTCTTCCTTGTTGTACCGGGTCACTCCTCCCCGCCGCGCACAGGGTGCGGCGGGCGTGAGGAATCACTCCTTGTCTTCGACATCCGCCACGCCGGCTCGATTGAGCAGGAACTGGGTCAGCAGGGGCACGGGGCGACCGGTGGAGCCTTTATCCTTGCCGCTCTTCCAGGCGGTCCCTGCGATGTCGAGGTGAGCCCAGTTGTACTTCTTGGTGAAGCGCGACAGGAAGGCGGCGGCCGTGATGGTGCCAGCCGGACGGCCGCCTATGTTGGCCATGTCGGCGAACGGGCTCTCCAGCTGCTCCTGATACTCGTCGAACAGCGGCAGACGCCAGGCGCGATCGCCGGCCTGCTCGGAGGCGTTCAGCAGCTCGTGGGCCAAGGGGTTGTGGTTGGCCAGCAGGCCCGAGGTGTGGTGACCCAGGGCGATGATGCAGGCGCCGGTCAGGGTCGCCACGTCGATCACGGTTTCGGGATCGTAGCGGTCCACATAGGTGAGGGCATCGCACAGCACCAGGCGACCCTCGGCGTCGGTGTTGAGCACCTCGACGGTCTGGCCAGACATGGTGGTGAGGATGTCACCCGGGCGATAGGCGTTGCCGCCCGGCATGTTCTCGCAGCCTGCAAGCACGCCGATGACGTTGATGGGCAGCTGCAACTGGGCCAGGGCATGCATGGTGCCGAGCACGGAGGCGGCGCCGCCCATGTCGTACTTCATCTCGTCCATGCCGTCCGCCGGCTTGATGGAGATGCCACCAGAATCGAAGGTCAGCCCCTTGCCCACCAGCACGATGGGCTTGGCGTCGGCGTTGCCCTTGTATTCGATGATGGCCATCATGGCTTCGTTCTCGGAGCCGCGGGCCACCGCCAGGTAGGAGTTCATGCCGAGCTCGGCCATCTCCTGCTCGCCGATCACCTTGGTGGTGATATTGTCATAGGCATCCGCCAGACGGCGGGCCTGGGAGGCGAGGTAGGCCGGGTTGCAGACGTTGGGCGGCATGTTCGCCACGTCGCGGCATATGCGTACCCCTTTCGCCACGGCCAGGCCGTGGGTGATGGCGCGCTCGCCTATGGTCAGTTCCCGACGCGTCGGCACGTTGAATACCAGCTTGCGCAGCGGACGGCGAGGTTCGGCCTTGTTGGTCTTGAACTGATCGAAGCTGTAGAGGCCCGCCTTGGTGGTTTCTACCGCCTGGCGCACCTTCCAATAGGTATCCCGGCCCTTGACGTGCAGCTCGGTCAGGAAGCAGACCGCTTCCATGGACCCGGTCTCGTTCAGGGTGGTGATGGTCTTGTTGATGATCTGCTTGTACTGGCGTTCGTCGAGTTCCCGCTCCTTGCCGCACCCTACCAGCAGCACGCGCTCGCTGAGCACGCCCGGTACTTGATGCAGCAACAGCATCTGGCCTGGTTTGCCTTCCAGATCGCCGCGGCGCAGCAGCGAGCTGAGGTAGCCGTCGCTGATCTTGTCCAGCTGTTCGGCAACCGGAGAGAGGCGGCGAGGCTCAAAAACGCCGACCACGACGCAGGCGCTGCGTTGCTTCTCAGGACTGCCACTCTTTACACTGAACTCCATGGAATCTCCTACATCCTAAAGACAAAAGGCACCATTTATTGAATAATGCGGTGCTTGTTGGGGTATCAGAGGCGGAGCGAACAGCCACAGGCTCCGCAGTTCAAACTGGTAAAAATCCAATATAGGGCCCTATTTTTCAGGCATTCGACTAAAAACACAAGTTTACTTGGGAATGACTGTGATCGTTTTCCGATATTTGTTCAGGGAGACCCTGAAAACCCAGCTGGCGGTGCTGTTCGTACTGCTGCTTATCTTCGTCAGCCAGCAATTTATCCAGATCATCGGCGATGCTGCCGATGGTGAGGTGCCGACGCGCCTGGTTTCCACCCTGTTGCTGCTCAACCTGCCGAATATGGCCCTGTTGATGCTGCCTATCAGTCTGTTTTTAGCCATTCTGTTTGCTCACGGTCGTTTGTATGCGGAAAGCGAGATGACGGTGATGCATGCGGTAGGCTTCAGCCACCGCTTCGTGATGGGCAGTGCCCTGCTGCTGGCTCTGCTGACAGCAGCCGTCGCCGCATTCAATACCGGCTGGATCGCCCCCCAGGCCAAGGAGCGCGAGTATCAGGTGATCGACGAGTTCAAGGCCGATCCTGGCATCTCCTTCCTGCAGGCCGGCCGTTTCATGGAGCTCGACAAGGGGCGCCTGGTTGCCTACATCCAGGATCTGAACGACAAGGGATCCGAGTTGCAGAAGATCTTCGTGCTGCAGCGTGCCGAAGGGAGTTCGCCCCCTTCCGTGGTGGTGGCCAACGAGGGACAGGTGACCGCCGACAGCAATGGCCTGCAATGGCTGACTCTGAAGGACGGTTCCCGCTATGAAGGTCAGTTCACCGGCAAGCAGTTCCAGGTCTCCGAGTTCAGCGAATACAGCCTGGTAATCCGTCAGCAGGAGATGGAGCGCTCCAACCGCAAGGCGGCGGCCAAGCCGACCATGGCGCTGCTGGGTACCCAGGACAATCAGCTGATGGCCGAGCTGCAGTGGCGTCTGTCGCTGCCCTTCTCCATCCTGGTGCTCACTGTTCTGGTGGTGCCTCTGGCCCGGGTCAACCCCCGCCAGGGGCGTTACGCCAAACTGTTGCCGGCCATCCTGCTCTATCTCTCCTATTTCCTGCTGCTCAGTGCCGCCCGTTCAGCCATCGACAGCGGGCGTCTGCCTCACTGGCCAGGCATGTTCCTGGTGCCGCTGGTCTATCTGCTGCTGATCGGGGTGCCGCTCAACCTGCAGGGCACCAGTTGGTGGAACGGGGTCAAGGGTCACTTTTTCAAAGGCAAATCAGCATGATGCTGCAACATAGGAGTTTCTGTTGATGTTCGGCATTCTCGATAGATACATCGGCAGGGTCATCTTCATGTCGATCCTGCTGTGTGAACTGACCCTGGTCGGGCTGGCGGCGCTCATCAAATATGTGGAGCAGTTGAAAGCCGTGGGGGAGGGCAACTACGACATGCTCAACGCCCTCTATTTCGTACTGCTCTCCATGCCCAAGGAGGCGGTGCTGTTCTTCCCCCTGGCGGCCCTGCTGGGTGGCCTCATCGGCCTGGGGCAGCTCGCCACCAGCTCCGAGTTGGTGGTGATGCAGGCATCGGGTCGCTCCAAGATCAGCATCGTGATGGCGGCGCTCAAGACGGCGATCCCCCTGATGCTGCTGGTCGGTCTGATGGGCGAGTACGTCGCCCCGGCCGCCAAGCGGATGGCGGATGACATCAAGGCGGGTGCTATGTCGGAAGGGCGACTCACCGTCTCGGCCTACGGTGTCTGGGCACGGGATGGCAACAACTTCGTCAATATCAACGGGGTGCGCAACGACGGCGCCCTGACCGGCATCACACTGTATCGTTTTACTCCGTCCCGAGCCTTGATCGACGTGGTCCAGGCGCAGGAAGGGGTGTTCGAGCAGCATCACTGGCTGCTCAAGCAGGTGCACATCACCCGCTTCGACGATCCCAAGCAGATCCTGGACGAGAAACATGCCCAGATGCAGTGGCAGTCCGAGCTGACTCCCAAGCAGCTGGGGGTGGTGAGCATTGATCCCGAAAACCTGCCCATCTCGGGACTGCGGGATTACATCGGCTATCTGGACGCCAACAAGCAGGACGCAGGACGCTACAAGCTGGAGATGTGGCGCAAGCTGCTGTCGCCGCTGTCGGTGGTGGCCATGATACTGCTTGCGTCTTCCTTCATTTTCGGCCCGCTGCGCTCGGTGAGCATGGGGGCCAGGATGCTGATGGGGATCATGACCGGCTTCGCTGTCTATGTGAGCGATCGGGTATTCGGCCCGGTCAGCCTGGTGTATGCGGTACCGCCCATCCTGGCTGCCATTGCACCCAGCCTGCTGTTTGGTGGCATCTCCTTCTATATCCTGAGCCGCAAGCAGTGACACTGGCGGTGGTGTGAGACGACAAGAAACAAGAAGGGCACCCACTGGGTGCCCTTCTTGTTTCTCATCTCGTACTCGGCTGGTCACTTGTTCAGCTGCTCCAGGTTCTCCTGCTTGCTCAGCACCACCACTTCACATTCGGCCCAGATGTCCTGGAAGGCGCGGGGCCGTGCACGATTGAACACGCACATCAGGTTGCCGAGACCGAAGGCCGAGGTTGCGAGCCGGATCAGGGCCTGGGTGATACGAATGTTGCTGCCGTCCAGATTCTGGATGCGCAGACGCCAGGCTCGCATGCCGATGGTCTGGCCGGCGCGGGTCCAGAACCAGGTGTAGAAGCCGCAGATCACCAGGGCGAGCCAGGCGCTGTAGAGAGGGCTGGTGAGCAGCCAGGCCGCATCCTTGCCCTCCGGGACTGTCGCCATCCCGGTAGCCAGCAGCAGTTGCGCCACCCCCATGCCGATGAAACCGGCGATGATCAGCAAGGCGATGACCACCAGGTAGTCATAGAGCAGGGCACCCAGGCGCCGCAGCAGGCCGGCCGAAGGGTGCTGGTGCTGGGGGGGAGGCTGGAGAGAGGAGGGGGTCTTGCGCTTGGCCATGATGATTATTCCATTAATATGATGCGGGCATTCTATGTAACTGGCCGAACATCGGCAAGGCGTTGAATAATTGAGCAAACGGTGGCCGCGCAAGAAAAACACCTTGCATGGCAAAACGCCATTCGTATAATCCCTCGCAGTTGCCCGGGTGGCGAAATCGGTAGACGCAGCGGATTCAAAATCCGCCGTTGCAAGACGTGTCGGTTCGAGTCCGACCCCGGGCACCATCAACTAATTCATGATAAAAGGCCATCCTCGCGGATGGCCTTTTGTTTTTCAGCACTCGCGGCCTCTCAATCGATGCTCTGGCCGATCCGTCACAGCACGTTTGAGAGGTCGTAGGGACTGCACTCCTTCATGTGCCACGGCTTGGTGGCGATCTCCGTGACCCTGATGCCGTAACGGGGGTGATCTGGCTTTCCTCCCCGTGAGCCCACCAGGCGGCCACGTCCTTCATCAGGATGAGCATCATGAAGTGCTCGGCCAGCGCCTCGTGGTAATGGTCTTGCAGCAGGAAGCTCACCGCCCCGAAATGGAAATAGGCCACCCCTCGCCGTCGGAAGCCAGGGTGAAGCCGAGAACCTGATAGCACTGCCTGGAGAGGCTGATGTCGCGGGCAGGCACGAACGCCTTGATTTTGGGCATGGCGAGACAGGGTATAGGCTCCTCGTTCGGGTGACAGGGCAAACCTGGTCGCGCCGCTATGGTCAGGAAGATCGGGCTCAGACCAGATCAGGCGGCGAATCCCCCTCTACGCTCCCATCCTCTCCCTCAGATGGATGATGCCCAACCTACGCCATCATGTGACTTCGTCATGCAAAGGCGTTTCCCATTTGTTCAATAAATGAGCGCCATGGCCAGCCGGGCCCCCGTTGCCCCGGGATTTTTCCCGTTTGGTATGCCCAGGTGCCATCCTGGTGCAACGCCCGGCACTGCACAGCCGAAGTGCGCCTCCCTGCCTGATTGTGGGCGGGATGCGCCAATATGGTGCATCAGATCGCACAATCAAATTCAAGTGATTGAAAATAAAGAATTATATTTTCTGGCCTGCTTTATGCTTTAGATAAATCAGGTCGCCATGAAGAGCCCGCCGAGTCATGCCCGAGGGGGTGGCACGCTGGATGTGACGATGTGTGCAAGTGGCCAAGTTTGACATTCATATCAGGAAATGGACCCGGCCGGGTGCCGGGACGACAAGGAGAGGGCTGTATGTTCAAGAGACTCGTAGTGACTGGCCTGCTGGCGCTGAGCGCCACCATGGCCACCCCAGGTTGGGCAGAAGAGGTAGCCGCTCAGGCCGACGTGGTGCAGGCTGCCGCGACCGTGACCATCAACAAGGGAGACAACACCTGGTTGATGCTGGCGTCCGCCCTGGTGATCCTGATGTCCATCCCGGGGCTGGCCCTGTTCTACGGTGGCCTGGTACGCGCCAAGAACATGCTGAGTGTGCTGATGCAGGTGTTCACCCTGTTCTGCCTGATCACAGTGCTCTGGGTCATCTACGGCTATTCACTGACCTTCACCGAGGGGAACGCCTTTTACGGTTCGTTCGACAAGCTGCTGCTGGTCGGGGTGACCCCCGAGTCTATTGCCGCCACCTTCAGCAAAGGGGTGGGGATCAGCGAGTTCATCTATGTGGTGTTCCAGGGGGCCTTTGCCGCCATTACCTGCGGGCTCATCGTCGGTGCTTTCGCCGAGCGGATGAAGTTCTCGGCCGTGCTGCTGTTCGCCGTGATCTGGTTCACCTTCGCCTACATTCCGATGGCGCACATGGTGTGGTACTGGGCCGGTCCGGATGCTTACACGGATGCCGCCGCCGCCGAGGCTGCCGGTGCCACCGCAGGTTATCTGTTCCAGCACGGCGCCCTCGATTTCGCCGGCGGCACTGTGGTGCACATCAACGCGGCGGTCGCCGGTCTGGTCGGTGCCTTCATGGTCGGCAAGCGGGTTGGCTACGGTCGTGATCCCATGGCTCCCCACAGCCTGACCATGACCATGATTGGCGCCGCCCTGCTCTGGTTCGGCTGGTTCGGCTTCAACGCCGGCTCCGCGCTGGAAGCCAACGGCACGGCCGCCCTGGCCTTCGTCAACACCTGGTTGGCGCCGGCGGGTGCCGCGCTCTCCTGGACCTTGGCCGAATGGATGATGAAGGGTCGTCCCTCCCTGCTGGGCGCCGTGTCCGGTGCGGTGGCGGGCCTGGTGGCCATCACTCCTGCCGCCGGTTTCGTCGGTGTCGGTGGTGCCCTCATCATAGGCCTGCTGAGCGGTGTGGCCGGTCTGTGGGGCGTGCATGGCCTCAAGCGCCTGCTGGGGGCCGATGACAGCCTGGATGTGTTCGGCCTGCACGGGGTGTGCGGTATCCTGGGGGCCGTGTTGACCGGGGTGTTCGCCAGCCCGGATCTGGGTGGCACCGGGGTGTGGGACTATGTGACCAACCAGGTGGCCGAGGGCTATTCCATCCTGACCCAGGTGAAGATCCAGGTCATCGGTGTGCTGGTGACGGTGGCATGGACTGCCCTGGTCTCTGCCGTGGCCTACAAGCTGGTGGATCTGCTGATTGGCCTGCGGGTCAAGGAAGATGCCGAGCGGGAAGGGCTGGATGTCACCAGCCATGGGGAGAAAGCCTACAGCCTGTGATCCCCTCAGGCTCCCGTTGACCACCTGCCGCCGGCCTTGTCCGGCGGTTTTTTATGGCGACCCATGAGGCGCCCCCTATCCAGAGCCCCCTGATCCAGCCTGCCGTTATTTCCTTCAAGGGATGTTTTATGCCTGCAATTTGGCCGGATCTCCGCTAAACTCTGCCACCCTTTATTTGGGGTAGCCGGGTCAGCCCTGCTTCCACCCTTTCTTCTATGCCTTCGGAGCCGCTCATGCCGTTAGTGGGACACCAACATCAGATCGATATTCTGGAACTGACCGACAAGGGGGATGGCAAGGGTCGCCTGTTCGATCGCCCCCTGTTTGTCGAGGGTCTGCTGCCCGGTGAGCAGGCGCTGGTCGAGTTGACCGAGGTCAAGCCGAACTATCTGCACGGCAAGCTGGTCGAGCTGACCCAGCCGTCCGCCGACAGGGTTCCCGATTTCTGCCCCAACACCGAGTGCGGCGGCTGTCAGGTGCGCCCGCTGGCCTATCCGGCCCAGCTCAAGCTGAAACAATCTCTGGTGCAGAGCGCGCTGGAGCAGGTTGGGCTGGGTGAGACCCAGGTCAACCCCATCCTCGGCATGGACAGCCCCTTCGCCTACCGCAACAAGGCGCAGTACGCCGTGCGTGGCAGTGAGGCCGGCGCCGAGATCGGCTTCTATCGCAAGCACTCCCATGATCTCATCACCGCCGACGACTGCGCGGTGCAGGACTCCCTGCATGTGGAGCTCAATGCCCGGGTGCGCGGCTGGATGCGTGAGCACGACATTGCCGCCTATGACGAAGTGGCCCACACCGGCTGCGTGCGCAACCTGATGACCCGCAAGGGCTTCAAGAGCGGCGAGCTGATGGTGGTGCTGGTGACCCTGGGCGAGGAGCTGCCCTTCGAGGCCGAACTGCTGGCGGCCCTGAGGGATCTGCCCATCACTACCCTGGTGCAGAACATCAATGACGAGCGCACCAACCGCATCCTGGGGACGAGCAACCGCGTGCTGCTGGGGGAAGGAGTGATCCGCGACAAGATCCACGAGCTCGCGTTCGAGATCTCGCCGCTCTCCTTCTTCCAGAACAACCCGAGCCAGACCGATGTGCTCTACTCCAAGGCGCTGGAATACAGCGAGCTGACCGGCAACGAGACGGTGTTCGACATCTACTGCGGCATCGGCACCATCTCCCTGTTCCTGGCTGGCAAGGCCGCCAAGGTGGTGGGCATCGAGTCGGTGGAGAGCGCCATCAGCGATGCCCGTCGCAACGCAGATCTCAACGGCATAGAGCACACCGAATTCCACGTGGGCAAGGCCGAGCAACTGATGCCCGAGCTGCACGCCCAGGGCGTGACTGCCGATGTGGTGGTGATGGATCCGCCCCGCAAGGGCTGTGACAAGGCGGTGCTGCAGACCCTGGTCGGCATGGCGCCGCGCCGGCTGGTCTATGTCTCCTGCAACCCCCAGACCCTGGCCCGGGATCTCGCCTGGCTGGTCAAGCAGGGCTTCGTGCTGGACGAGGTGCAGCCGGTGGACATGTTCCCGCACTCCATGCACGTGGAAGCGGTCGCCCGCCTGAGCCTGCCGGCCAAAGCCTGAGCGGGCATTGGTGTGGAGAGATTGACATGTTCCTCCTCCATGCCATGCACGTGGAAGCGGTCGCTCGTCTGAGCCTGCCAGAGAAAGCCTGATCGGGCTGCTGCGCCATAAGGGCATGGCATTAGCCAGATGGCTCTGATAAAAACGACTCCAAATGGAGTCGTTTTTTTATGGCTGTGGACCGGCATGGCAACCAGTCAGGGAGAGCGGGGTGATGATTCGTTTGGCGGACGTGGAGGATGCAGCTGCGCTGGATCACTTCTTTGGGCAGCTGGATCGGGAGACCGGCTTCATGCTCTATGAGGTGGGGGAGCGACCCTCAAATATCGAGGGGCAGCGCCAGCGGCTCGAGGCCATGGCGGCGGTCCCCAATCAGGCCATGTGGCTGCTGGTGCTGGCCGGAGAGGTGCAGGGGTTTGCCGTGCTCATCGGCGGCGGCCTGGCGCGCAACCGGCACTGCGCCCAGGTGGTGATGGGATTGCGGTCGAGTGCGCGCGGCCAGGGCTGGGGCGAGCGGCTGCTGCGTACCCTGATCGCGAGTGCACCGGATTGCGGCATCAGCAGACTGGAGCTGGGGGTGATGGCTCATAACGAGGTGGCTCATTCACTTTATCGCAAGTGCGGTTTCATGGATGAGGGGCTGCGGCGGCAGGCGTATCGGCTGGACGAGGGCTATGTCGACGAGATCAGCATGGGGCTGCTATTGCCGCCCACTACACCATAGCGCCGCTGGACCCGTGATGCTGGCCCGGCGCACACGATTCGGGCAGGCTGTAGCGGGAGGATAATAGAGACGAGGAGGACCCATGAAGGGGATTTTGCTGCGTTGGCTGGCTCGCTACGATGCCTGGTGCCAGGAGTGGGGACTCACTCCGGAGAACCGGCGCTGCTGCGTGCCGGTGCGTTATGACGAAGACGAGCAGGAGGAGCCGACGTCGGAGGGCGATGCCTCGCCACTCAATCAAAATTGCGCGTCACGGCCCCGGTAACGCTGTTGTACTCAAATCCCAACCCGTCCGGATAAGCGGGGAAGCGGCCGATGGAGTCACGCAGGGTATAGCGGCAGTTGCTGTGTTCTAGGCCTCCAGCCTCTGTTTGATCGTATGCAGGGATGAGTTGCGAAATATAATCTGGTTCGGCACCTGTTTTATCTTCATCCGCCACTGTTTGTTCTGTATCGAGTAGTCCGGTGAAGAGAAGCTCGCAGTCTGCTCTGCTGTTGACAGATATTTCATTGCTTTTTCCGCCAGGGAAAATGGTGTCAATCCCCATACTAGGTCGATTTTCATCGGTCCCTACTGGCCAGCCATAGTGGTTGATGTCGAGATCCTGCTTGCCCATGCCGCTAAAGTTATAGAGTGCCAGCGGATCTCCCTTCACCTTGACCGCCCAGCCCGCATGGGCGAGTTGCACGGCGCTGGCAAAACCGCCCGCGGTCGCCGAGACGCTGCTCTTGAGCCCGTCGTCCTGGATATTGATGAAGCGGGGCAGGGCGGTGACTGCGAGTATGGCCAGCACGACGATGACCAGTACCAGTTCGAGCAGGGTAAAGCCGTAGGAAAGGTGTTTTGGCATGGAATCAACCCATTGAGTACGACAAACAGGTAAGCGCGACATGGAACTGATAGACACCCACTGCCACCTGGATTTTCCGGTGTTCGATGACGATCGGGAGGCATTGCTGGCCCAGTGGCGCCAGCTGGGGGTGGGCGAGTATATCATCCCCGCCGTGGGAGAGGAAAACTGGGGGCGCGTGATGGCGCTGGCCGAGCACCATCAAGGCATTCGTTATGGTCTGGGGGTGCATCCCTGGTATGTGGGGGCCCAGACGGAGGGGGCGCTGGCAAGGCTGGAGGCCTTGCTGGCGGGCAAGCCCAGGGGGCTGGTGGCCATCGGCGAATGCGGGCTGGACTTGCGCACCCAGGTGCCCCAGGAGGGGCAACTCGCGCTGTTAGAGGCTCAAGTGAGGCTGGCCATGGCTCATGATCTGCCCCTCATCGTCCACTCGGTGCGGGCCAACGACACGGTGGCCAAGATCCTGCGGCGCTTCAAACCGGCGCGAGGCGGTGTCATTCACGCCTTCAGCGGCTCCCTGCATCAGGCCGAGGCGTTCTGGCAACTGGGTTTCAGGCTGGGGATCGGAGGTGTCATCAGCTATGAGCGGGCCAACAAGACCCGGGAGGCGATCCGCGCCATGCCGCTGGAGGCCTTGTTGCTGGAAACCGATGCCCCCGACATGCCGCTGCAGGGGCGCCAGGGGGAGATCAACACCCCGGCCAGCCTGCCGACCATAGCCCTGCTGTTGGCGCAATTACGGCAGCAACCGCTGGCGGATGTTATTTCGGTGTTACATGAATCCACTCTGCGGCTTTTCCCGCGTGCGACCATGAATTTAACAGCGGATTAACGACTGATGCCGGTGTGATAAAAAACAGGACCCATAAAAATCGTTTGCGGTCTAATTAAACGACGTTCAGCCCATTTCAGGCTTATAAAATGTGACCAGTATTCTATTTTGTCGCACCGTAATTAGTATAATGCGCACCCTTGATTAGCGGCTTTCATACACAAAACGTTAACAAGCTGGCAGGTGCTACCAAAGAGGAAGTGTTAATAATGAATCTGATAATGGGTCTGGTGGGGATGGCAACGCTCATCCTTATCGCGGTGCTGTTCTCCAGCAATCGCAAGGCAATCAAAATTCGTACCGTGGGCGGTGCCTTTGCCATTCAGGCAGGCCTGGGTGCCTTCGTGCTGTATGTCCCGGTTGGCCGGGATATTCTGGTGAGCGTGTCCAACGCCGTCTCCAGCGTCATCGGTTATGGTCAGAACGGCATCGAATTCCTGTTCGGTGGTCTGGTCAGCAACAAGATGTTCGAAGTGTTCGGTGGCGGTGGTTTCATCTTCGCCTTCCGTGTCCTGCCCGTCATCATCTTCTTCTCTTCCCTGATCGCTGTTCTTTATTACCTCGGCATCATGCAGTGGGTGATCAAGCTGCTGGGTGGTGGTCTGCAGAAGGTGCTGGGTACCTCCCGTACCGAATCCCTGTCTGCCACTGCCAACATCTTCGTCGGCCAGACTGAAGCCCCGCTGGTGGTGCGTCCCTTCATCTCCAAGATGACCGACTCCGAGCTGTTCGCCGTCATGTGTGGTGGCCTGGCCTCCGTTGCCGGCTCCGTGCTGGCCGGTTACGCCTCCATGGGCGTCAAGATGGAATACCTGATCGCCGCCTCCTTCATGGCTGCCCCGGGTGGTCTGCTGTTCGCCAAGCTGCTGGTACCGGAAACCGAGACCCCGAGCTACGACGAGAACTCTGCCGATGGCGATCTGGACGACAAGCCTGCCAACGTGATCGACGCCGCCGCTGCCGGTGCCTCCGCCGGTCTGCAGCTGGCCCTGAACGTGGGTGCCATGCTGCTGGCCTTCATCGGCCTCATCGCCATGATCAACGGCATCTTCTCCGGCGTGGGTGGCTGGTTCGGCATGCCTGAGCTCTCCCTGGAGCTGCTGCTGGGCTGGTTGTTCTCCCCGCTGGCCTTCCTGATCGGTGTGCCCTGGAGCGAAGCCGTCGTGGCCGGTTCCTTCATCGGTCAGAAGCTGGTAGTGAACGAGTTCGTGGCTTACCTGAACTTCGCTCCCTACCTGAAGGATGAAGTGCTGATCAACGGCGTGGCCATGTCCGACCACACCAAGGCCATCATCTCCTTCGCCCTGTGCGGCTTCGCCAACCTGTCCTCCGTTGCCATCCTGCTGGGTGGTCTGGGGTCCATGGCGCCGAACCGTCGCGGCACCATCGCCAAGTTCGGTCTGAAGGCCGTGCTGGCCGGCTCTCTGTCCAACCTGATGTCTGCCACCATCGCAGGCTTCTTCTTGGCACTGACAGCCATGTAATGCTTGTCTGACAGACAAGTTGAAACGAGCGCCACAGCGAAAAGCTGTGGCGTTCTCGTTTGGGGCGGTGACAACCGTTTTCCTTTCTAGACTAATAATAAAATGAGTCAAATCGGAGGTTTTATGAATGAAGTGCTACTGGCGATTGCTGCCGGCTTTATCGTTGGCGTGTTGTTTTCTTTCCTCAAGTTGCCGATCCCGGCACCTCCCGTTCTGTCCGGGGTAATGGGGATTGTGGGGGTCTATCTGGGGGGGATTGCCTACTCCTGGATCCTGACCCGCTTCTTCTCTTAAGCACCTACCAGTGCTGGATTTGCCGGGTGTGAGGTACCTCTGAAATTGGCAAATCCGGCTTGCAAACAAGGGGTATCTCGGCTGAAATAGGCGATGCCAGCAGGGTGCTGGCATTGACTAATGCCCACATGAAGTGGGTGTTGGCGGTCAAATGGAATTGATTGGGAAGTCGGGTCTGCGGTTGTCGGCCTTTCTCAAGTCTTCATGGAACCAAGTCCGCACTTTTGTAAGAAAGTGACAGGGCTCTTGCCTTATTTGCAGCCGTATTGCCTGTGCATTTGCGCTGTAATTCCATATCCCGTTCGTCCGGGATCTTCTCTTGCCGATCCTGAGTGTTCGCTGGAGGTTGATCGTGGGTGGGGGGACTTATCGAGACTTTGGAGACATAGCATGACTGATCTGAAACTGGCCGCTCAACGCGCCCTGAACCTGATGGACCTGACCACCCTGAACGATGACGACACCGATCAGAAGGTCATCGACCTGTGCCGCAAGGCCAAGTCTCCGGCTGGCCTCACCGCCGCCGTCTGCATCTATCCCCGTTTCATCCCCATCGCTCGCAAAACCCTGCGTGAGATCGGTGCTGCCGACGTGCGCATCGCCACCGTGACCAACTTCCCTCACGGTAACGACGACATCGAGATCGCCGTGGCCGAGACTCGCGCCGCCGTCGCCTACGGTGCCGATGAAGTGGACGTGGTGTTCCCGTACCGCGCCTTCATGGCCGGCAATGAACAGGTCGGCTTCGATCTGGTCAAAGCTTGTAAGGAAGCCTGTGGCGACAAGGTGCTGCTGAAAGTGATCATCGAGACCGGCGAGTTGAAGGAAGAGGCGCTGATCCGTCGCGCCTCCGAGATCTCCATCGACGCTGGTGCCGACTTCATCAAGACCTCTACCGGCAAGGTACCGGTCAATGCGACCCCGGAAGCTGCCCGCATCATGATGGAAGTGATCAAGGCCAAGAACCCGAAGGTGGGCTTCAAGCCTGCCGGTGGCGTGAAAGACGCAGCCGTTGCCGGTCAGTACTTGGCCATGGCAGAAGAGATCTTGGGCAAGGAGTGGGTCTCCCCGCGCACCTTCCGCTTCGGCGCTTCCAGCCTGCTGGCCAGCCTGCTGGCGACCCTGGGCCACGGCGACAAGCCGGCCAACACCAGCGGTTACTAAGCGGTGACAGGGGGCGGCACGCCGTCCCCTGTTCGGTCTGTGTTCGTGCACGGCGCACGGAGGGAATGAAAGATGTTTTTGCCTCAAGAAATCATTCGCAAGAAGCGCAACGGTGAAGCGCTCAGTACCCAAGAGATTCAATTCTTCGTCCAGGGCATTACCAACAACACCATAGGCGAGGGCCAGATTGCGGCGCTGGCCATGGCTGTTTACTTCAAAGACATGACCATGGATGAGCGGGTGGCCCTGACCTGCGCCATGCGCGACTCCGGCATGGTGCTGACCTGGGATCATCTGAACCTGGGGGGACCCATCGTCGACAAGCACTCCACCGGTGGTGTGGGTGATGTGGTCTCCCTGATGCTCGGTCCCATGGTCGCCGCCTGCGGTGGCTTCGTGCCCATGATCTCCGGCCGTGGCCTGGGCCACACCGGCGGTACCCTGGACAAGCTGGATGCCATCCCCGGCTACCAGACCTCGGTCGACAACGATCGCTTCCTGAAAGTGGTGAAAGAGGCCGGCGTGGCCATCATAGGTCAGACCGGCGATCTCGCCCCGGCCGACAAGCGTATCTATGCGGTACGGGACATCACGGCCACCGTCGAATCCATCGCCATGATCACCGGCTCCATCCTCTCCAAGAAGCTCGCCTCCGGGCTGGAAGCCCTGGTGATGGATGTCAAGGTGGGCTCAGGCGCCTTTATGCCGACCTTCGAAGCATCTGAGGAGCTGGCCAAGAGCATAGTCGCCGTGGCCAACGGTGCCGGCTGCCGCACCTCGGCGCTGCTCACCGACATGAACCAGGTACTGGCCTCCAGCGCTGGCAACGCGGTGGAAGTGCGCGAGGCGGTACGCTACCTGACCGGTGAGTATCGCAACCCGCGCATCCACGAAGTGACCCTGGCGCTGTGTGCCGAGATGCTGATCTCCGCGGGCCTCGCCAGCGATGAGCATGACGCCCGTGCCAAGTTGCAGGCAGTGCTGGACAACGGCAAGGCTGCCGAGATCTTCGGTCGTATGGTGACCGGCCTCGGTGGTCCGGCGGACTTCATGGAGCGTTACGACAGCTATTTGCCCAAGGCTGGCATAGTGCGCCCCGTGTATGCCGCGCAGAGCGGCTTCGTGACCGCCATGGATACCCGCGAACTGGGCCTGGCCGTGGTCGCCATGGGCGGTGGTCGCCGCGCTGCGGGGGACAAACTCGATTATGCGGTCGGTCTGACCGACTTTATCCGCCTGGGGCAGAGCGTCGAGGCTGACAAGCCGCTCGCGCTGATCCACGCTCAGACAGAAGCTCAATTTGCCGAGGCCGCCCGCATGGTGCAGGCAGCCGTCAAGATCGGTGACACTCGACCCCAGGCACTGCCCGAGGTTTACCGTCGCATCGGTCTGGCCGATTTGTAACAAGGGGAAGACCCATGAAACGTACCTTTATTCTGATGATGGACTCCTTCGGTATTGGCGCTGCCGCCGATGCCGAGAAGTTCGGAGATGTGGGCGCCAACACCCTTGGCCATATCGCCAAGGCCTGCGCCGCCGGTGAGATCGAAGGCCGTGGCGCCCTCAACCTGCCCAACCTCAACAAGCTGGGCCTGGGCCACGCGGGGGAGCAGGCTTCCGGCTACTTCCCGGCTGGCTTGAAGAAGGATATCGAGGTGGTCGGTGCCTACGGCTTCGCCCAGGAGCTCTCCTCCGGCAAGGACACCCCGTCCGGTCACTGGGAGATCGCCGGTGTGCCCGTGCTGTTCGAGTGGGGTTACTTCCACGATCACCACAACAGCTTCCCACAGGCGCTGCTGGACGCCATCGTCGAGAAGGCCGGTCTGCCGGGCTACCTCGGCAACTGCCATGCCTCCGGCACCCAGGTGCTGGACGACCTGGGCGAAGAGCACATGCGTACCGGCAAGCCCATTCTCTACACCTCTGCCGACTCCGTGTTCCAGATCGCCTGCCACGAAGAGACCTACGGCCTCGAGAAGCTCTATGAGTTGTGCCACATAGTGCGTGAGCTGCTGGAGCCCTACAACATAGGCCGCGTCATCGCCCGTCCGTTCGTGGGCAGCGGCAAGGGCAACTTCAAGCGCACCGGCAACCGTCACGATTACTCAGTGCTGCCGCCGGCGCCGACCGTGCTGGACTACATGAAGGATGCGGGTGGCCAGGTGGTCTCCATCGGCAAGATCGCCGACATCTATGCCCAGCAAGGCATCACCAAGCAGGTGAAGGGCACCGGCCTG
This sequence comes from Aeromonas sp. S2(2024), assembly GCF_041402505.1. Taxonomy (NCBI): domain Bacteria; kingdom Pseudomonadati; phylum Pseudomonadota; class Gammaproteobacteria; order Aeromonadales; family Aeromonadaceae; genus Aeromonas; species Aeromonas sp. S2(2024). The sequence continues at coordinate 115,864 of NZ_JBGLRL010000007.1, read as the reverse complement.
ATCGAGCTGTGGGACAGAACCCTGGAAGAGGTGAAGGCGGCTGGTGACAACACCATCGTCTTCACCAACTTCGTGGACTTCGACTCCTCCTACGGCCACCGTCGTGACGTCAAGGGCTATGCCGATGCGCTTGAGTATTTCGACTCCCGCCTGCCGGAGCTGTTCGAGATACTGCAAGATGGCGATGTGGTGGTGTTGACCGCCGACCATGGCTGCGATCCGACCTGGAATGGCACCGATCACACCCGTGAATACATCCCCGTGCTGTTCTACGGCAAGCCGGTCAAGGCCGGTTCCGTCGGCCGCCGCGAGACCTTCGCCGATATCGGCCAGAGCATAGCGACCTATCACGGTCTGCCCAAGCTGCAATACGGCACCAGTTTCCTGTAACTTACCCGCCCGCCACTCCGGCGGCGGGCAATTTTATAAAACAATAAAACTCAACCTAGTGTGAAGGAATCAAGAGAATGGCAACTCCTCATATCAATGCGAAAGATGGCGCCTTTGCGGATACCGTGCTGATGCCAGGGGATCCCCTGCGTGCCAAGTACATCGCCGAAACCTTCCTGGAGAACGTCGAGCAGGTGTGTGACGTGCGCAGCATGCTCGGCTTCACCGGCACCTACAAGGGCCGTCGCATCTCCGTCATGGGCCACGGCATGGGCATCCCGTCCTGCTCCATCTACGCCACCGAGCTCATCAAGGACTATGGCGTGAAGACCCTGATCCGCGTGGGCTCCTGCGGCGCCGTGCGTGAAGACGTGAAACTGCGTGACGTGGTGATCGGCATGGGTGCCTGCACCGACTCCAAGGTCAACCGCCTGCGCTTCAAGGATCACGACTTCGCGGCCATCGCCGACTTCGGTCTGGTGGCCAATGCCGTGCAAGCCGCCAAGAACAAGGGTGTGGCCGTGCGCGTGGGCAACATCTTCTCCGCCGACCTGTTCTACACCCCGGATCCTTCCATGTTTGACGTGATGGAAAAATACGGCATCCTGGGTGTCGAGATGGAAGCCGCCGGTATCTACGGCGTGGCCGCAGAGTACGGTGCCAAGGCACTGACCATCTGCACCGTCTCCGATCACATCCGTACCGGTGAGCAGACCACCTCCGAAGAGCGTCAGCTGACCTTCAACGACATGATCGAAATCGCACTGGACTCCGTGCTGCTGGGCGACTGATCCCGCGGCTTCGGCTCCATGCAAAACGGCGACCTTGGGTCGCCGTTTTTTATGCCTAATTGGGGAAGGAAGCCCGGAGGGCTGGGTGTGTCGTTTATCCTTTCTGGCCGCCCACCACGAGAGCAACACCATGAAACGACGGCATATTCTGACTCAGCGGCGCTTCATTCTGATGCCGAACATCGCGTGGGCCAGCGAGAGGTGAGGCAAGGGTTGGCAGATCCGCAGATCGACAACGATGTCCTTTCTGTTGGCCGATGACGGAACCTGCTGGCCCCGCATCACCTCCTGTGATCTCAATCACGCCGCGCTCGCCATGCTAGTCGCCAAGATCCAGTGGTAGATAAAGAACCCTAATCACCTTCTTCGCTAACCACCAGCGACCAGCTCTTGTCGGGATCGAACAGCTGGATCGCCTCAACGACAGTTGCCGTTTCGGCGCCGAGATCCTTTTGGTAAACCCGCCCCTCGTGATTCACCATGAAGGTCATCACCCCGCTGTTGGCATAATCGGCTGGCCAGGCGATCAGGGCGACACCGTCTCTCAATTGTCCTTCGACAAAGTACTCTTTACTCCCCCCATTGGCTGCGGCCCCTTGGGCATACAGGATACGGTAGTAGTAGCCATGATAGGGTGTGCGTTGACCGACCACGGTCTTGTAGCCCTCTGCCGCGGCACTGACGACCTCCTCTCCGGCCGGGCTTGCTGGTTCCCCCTCGCCTACAGGCCAATAGAGTCCATTTTGTTGTCCTGCATCACTACGCAGTTTTGCCGCAAAGAGCCCCGCAGTTTGGCCATCATGCCCCATGGCGGCGTATTCTATCTGCGCGTCGATAAAGCCACGGCACACCGCAATCGCCCCCAGCTCATTGCGACCGATGCGGCGATAGGCGATCTCTTTGGCACCGGCGGCACCATCGAGATACCACTTGCCATCTGCGGCCACGAGGGGGATGGGCAGTGGCCAATCCGACTCCCCCACGACCAGTATCATTTTATCCTTACCTTCGGCCATCAGTTGGTGCTTGCTCTTGAAGCTCGCGACGAAGGCGGTGCGATCATTGGCATCGGCCACCTCATCCCCCGAGGTAATGGCCTCCTCACTATTTTCGCCGAGCAACAGCGTCAGTGCGGTGACATCATTCCGCTCCAGGGCCGAGATCAGGGCCTGCACCGCTTCATCCGGGGTGGCGAAGGTACGCTGTGCCATGGCGCTTGCGTCGCAGGCAACGGTCAGAGCCAGCAGGGCCAAACCCCATGAGGGGGCCCAACTCCATTTCAACAAACGCTTCATTATCGCGTACTCCGTCTGGGTTGAGTGGTGCGCCCGGCACGCGCGCTGCTAGCCACACTTTCACGCCCACGTTGGCTGGCGGCGCGCTCGGTTCTACCCGAATTCTGTACCCCTTGGAAGGCACTCTTTGAGGCAACAGGTGCTCTGCGCGTCGCCGTCTGTGCTGTGCTCTTGCTGTGAGTGGCGCGTGGCTGGACATAGCCGCGATCACGGGCTCCTGCGGTCTGTGGCGTGATTTGCTGCCGCCTGACTTTGTCTCCTGCGTAGTCGCCCTGGCGCGGCGTGCGTTGGGCCACATTTGCTTCCCTGTTTGCCTGTCTGACGTCGCGCGTCACCTTGGCATTGTCGCTCTTGGGTTGGCGGTTGGCTCCCGCATAGGTTCCCTTCGGCGCGGTGACGCGAGCTTCTCTGTTCACCTCATTGACAGCGCGCGGGGCGCCAGCGTATGCGCCTTCAGGCTGGCGATTGATCCCTGCATAACTCCCCTTCGGTGTGATATCTCGCTGGACCGCCCCTGCCGCGTTATTCTGCGAGCGTTGTCCCAGGGGAGCCAGCTCAGGGCGGTTGGGGCGCACCGCCGTGATGGGGCTGTCGGCTTGGCGCAGGTAGTTATTGGGGCCGCGCTCAAACTTGTTGAAGTAATCGTTCCCCTTGGCGTTGATATAAATATTGTTGTTGGAGCCCCGCTGATAGTTGACCGGACGGTTGTACCCGCTGGTGGGACGGAATCCATTACCATAGTTGGGGTTATAACGATAGGGGGCATAACCGCTGGGATAATCTGATCCCCACCTAGGGTAATAATAATCGCCCTCATCATCGTCGTTGAAGACCTCGTTGACCAGCATGCCCGCGCCAAAGGCGAGCAAGCCCGTCAAGACCATATCACCGCGGTCGTATTCATCATCGTTGTCGTGATCGTCATGTTCCACCACTGTCGTGGTCGTTGTCGCAGGCACGGTCGTTGTCGTGGTTGCTGTGGTCACCGGTGCGGGAGCTGGCCCGGCAGCTGGCGGGCTATAGACAGCGCTCGGGTCGTATTGTGGGACATAAACGACGTCAGGGTTGGCTGGCGCAATGGTGACGATCTGCTGATTGTTCTGCTCATCCTTGGCCACTTTCATCTGCTCCGAGTCTTTCAGGTTGCCGACCTCCATCGCTTGTTGACGCAGGCGCTGAACGGCTGCCAGTACGCCCGGCTCATCAGCCAGGAAGGCACTGCCCAACTCGGTCGTCCAATCCATCTTCAAGCACATCATGTCCATGACGGTCGGGAAGTGCATCAGCGACATGGTGGGCGGCGTAAAGCCCAGCGGCGCAATGGCGGCGGTCAGCTCTTTCCCTTTGAGATCGGGGTGGGCGACCAGCCAGTTGCCGGCATCGAGCACCTCTTGCGGATTGGTGGCGCTGGCCAACACCTGAGACAATACCGCATCAGGGTAAAGCGCTACGGGCGCAAGCAGGGTCTCGAGCGCCTCCGGGGTATATGTCGATGCAGGTGCGTTAACGGGCTGCCCTTGCGGTGCGACCGCAGGGCTGGCATCACTGGTTGGGTTGGCAGCAGAGGCTACGTTGGGCGGAACACTTTGCGTGACGGGGGGGGGCTCCTCTTTACAGGCAGCCAATACCGTGCCGAGGGCAATCACGGCCGCCAACACGCTACGGCGAAATAGGGGTTGCTTCATGACCTTGTTTCCTTCTGCTGGAGTGGCTGATGCGCCTCTTGCCTGAAGATGTCTACAAACGTTGTATCTCATTGCATTCAATGCGGGCGTCTCATACCGAAAACATAAACCACTAATCGAGATCACACCCCAAACCGGCTGGAAAGGTGTGAAAAATTCGTTTGCTTCAGTCTCAAGCTACGCCTGAACCCCAGGATGTCACCAAAGTCAGGTGGGCAGACCTGAGAAGTTAAGGGCTATGGGATACCGCCTTCGGTGGGCTTGAGATTCAATCAATGTACTTGGGGATGGAGAAGAACTAGGCGCAGCACAGTTGGATGTCGATACAGCGAAAATGGCTGGATAGGCTGCTCAAGCAACTGCGGCATGAGGTGATCGTGGATCGTCACTTCGTTAACGAACGCCTCAGCGATGACGCGATGCCAAGTGTCTCGATACTCTGTTCGATCAGAAGCTCGAACAGTTGGGGGGAATAACATGAGCAACGCGTTTTGCGAACTGCGCCTTATTCGATGCCGGGCGGCGGGGCGTGATCGGCGGAGGCCTGGCTCTGCACCGATCTCTTCTTGTGCTTGCGTACCCGCATGTAGTTGCGGCGCACCCCGTAGGAGATGAGCAGGCCGGCCAGCAGCATCACCAGCAGCATCAGCCGCTGTTTCTCCTGACTCACCTTGAGATGGGTGTCTTGCGCGGCGATCAGCGTCTGCTCCTCCAGCGTGATCCTCAGGTAGCCCAGGGTCAGGTTACCCTCCTGGATCTCCTGCACGAACTGGGTGCGCCCCTTGCCCTGCTCCGGCAGTGACTTGTTGTCGGTGCCGATGGGCAACAGGCTGTCCAGAGGTACCGCTTGATCCGATTGGGCGAGCGGGATACCACGGGCATCATAGAGTGTGACATCGAGGATCTCGGGTTCGGCGGCGAGATCCTGTGCCAGCCGCTCCAGCTCGCTCTCCTTGTCCTCCTTGATCCAGCGCCGCATGTCCCGGGCGGCGTAGGCGACCAGCGCCTGGGCTCTGTCCCGCGCCGCGCTGTGCAATGCGGCCTGGCTTGCTCCCTGCATGTGGATCATCAACGCCAGCACCCAGAGGGCGAGCAGGATCCCTGCTGCCAGGCTGATAACACGTTTGATGGGGAGATGACGCACAGCGCTGAGCCTCTTGCGGTGAATGAACAATGGTGGGGGATCTTGGCGCTTGCCTGTACAAAAAGCAATACGCTACTCTGGGCCCGCATGATGAACCCCGTGATCTCCAAGGAAGGCGTCTTTCTTATGTTGTTGTCCCAACTCCCCCGTTCCCCGCATGACTGGGCCAAGGCCCTGTGCAGTGTTCCCTGCTGGCAGCTTACCCCTGAAGCCCTGTTGCCCGCAGCCAGTGCCCACGACGGCGCCTGGCTCGTCATGTTTGGCAAGGCGTTGAATGCTCGCCACCTGGCACAGGTGGCGAGGCTGCTGGCAGACCATGGGGTCGAAGCCAGCCTCTATCCCCTGGGGGAGCAGGCCGGTGTTCCTCTGCTTCTGCTCGGCGCGAACCGCTTCTCTCCCGAGCTGGTGCAGGCCATCAAGGGGCAGGAGTGGGACATCGATGTCTGCCATCTTGCCATCCTGCCGACCCTGGGAGAACCCGGGTTGCTGGTGATGGACATGGATTCCACCGCGATCCGGATCGAGTGCATCGACGAAATAGCCCGTCTGGCCGGAGTGGGCGATCAGGTGGCGGCGGTGACGGCGGCGGCCATGCAGGGCAAGCTGGAGTTTGCCGACAGCCTGCGCAGCCGGGTCGCGCTGCTGGAAGGTGCACCGGTCACCATCCTCGATGAGGTGGCGGCCGCCATGCCCTGGATGCCCGGCTTGCAACTGATGGTCGATACCCTCAAGCAGTCGGGTTGGACAGTGGCGATTGCCTCGGGCGGCTTTACCCGTTTCGCCGGCGAACTACAACAGGCGCTCGGGCTGGACGCCATCTTTGCCAACGAGCTGGCGGTGGAGGGAGGCCTGCTGACCGGCAAGGTGAGCGGGCGCATCGTAGATGCCGCCGTCAAGGCCGAGGTGTTGCAGCAACTGGCGCGGCAGCATGAGATCCCCGTAGCCCAGACGGTGGCGGTCGGCGATGGCGCCAACGATCTCAAGATGATGGGGGTGGCCGGGCTCGGCATTGCCATCCACGCCAAGCCATTGGTACGTGCCCAGGCGGCCGCCACCCTCAATCACCATGATCTGGAAGGGGTGCTCTGCCTGCTCGGCGCGCTGGCCTGCCGCGACCGGCGCTGGTGTTGAACCCGCTCAAGGAGGAGCAAAGAACAAGATGGAACTGTTGCAACAATCCCTGTTTGTCCCCTGTGGCGAGCATCGGCTGCATGTGCGCCATATTCAGCCCGGTGTCGCCGTGCATGCCGATCCCATCCTGATGGTGCACGGCGCCATCGAGAACGGACGCATCTTCTACACCGAATCCGGCAAGGGGCTGGCCTGTTTCCTGGCACGGCACGGTTATCAGGTGTATGTGGCGGATCTGCGCGGGCGGGGCCAGAGCACGCCGGCCATCGCCGAGCGGGCCGGCCACGGCCAGCATGAGCTGATCACCGAGGATCTGCCGGCCCTGCAACACTGGGTCGGTGCTCGTCATGCCGGCGCCAGGGTGCACTGGATGGCCCACTCCTGGGGCGGGGTCATCATGGCCTCGACCCTGGTGCGCTTCCCGGAGCTGGCCGACCAGATAGCCAGTCTGGTGTTTTTCGGCACCAAGCGGGGGGTCTCGGTACAGAACCCCGAGCGCTGGTTGAAGGTGGATCTAATCTGGAACCGGCTGGCACCCTGGCTGGCACGAAACCGCGGTTTTCTGGCCGCGCGCCGGTTGCGGATTGGGGCGGACGATGAACCCTTGCGTTACCTGCAGGAGACCATCCCCTGGGTGAAATGCGGGCCCTGGCAGGATCCCCACGATGGCTTCGCCTACGGGGAGGCCGCAGCCAGGGTCAACTGGCCGCCGCTCTGGATGATCTCGGCCAAGGCGGACAAGGTGCTGGGTCACCCGACCGACGTGCGCCGCTTCAGCGACGAGATGGGCTCCGCCGCGCGTCATACCCGCCTCGGCCGGGACAACGGCAACCGGCTCGACTACGACCACATCAACATGCTGACGGCCCCCCAGGCCCAGGAGGATCACTTCCCCGAGATCCTGGCCTGGCTGCGCAACCCGCAGGCGGCCTGACATGACAAGGGCGGCCACATGGCCGCCCTTGTCGTGGATGGCGCTCGTCCCGCCAGGGTCAGAGTGCCGGGATGCCGAGCCGGAACAGGGTGGCCTCTGTGGTGTCGGTCAGCTCGCCCACCCCCACCACGCTCCACAGCTCCTCCTCCAGTTTCTTGGCCTTGTGAATGGCGAACTTGGCGATGTAGTCCAGCTCGCCCGCGATGAAGCTGGTGTCGGGGCGGCCGGTGCGGGAGATGCCGACCAGCACCGAATAGAACTCACCCTGTTGCCGAGCCAACTCGATGAAACGGCGCTTCTGCTCAACCGATGCAAAACTGCTGGCAAGCTGGCTGCGAAACAGGGGAGTGCCACCCTTGGTGTGCAGTCCGGCGATGTAGACCTCTTCCTCTTCCGGCTTGTCTTCCCGCTCTATGGTGCGCAGGGGGTTGAGCAGCAGGGTCTTGAGCAGCGTTCCCTGGAACAGGGGGTAGAGGTTCAGGTGTTTCTCTTGTTCGGCGCAAGCCTGCAACAGGCCGGCGAGGCTGCGCGGTCTGGGCGCCAGCCCCAGCGCGGCGGGGCGGGGTGGCCCGTTGAGCTTGTTCACATAGACAGGGGTATTGAACAGGTGGTGGGTATAGAGGTTGCGCAGTGCCCTTGCCATGCCACGATAGCGTTTGTGCTCCTTGGTGGGTTTGAGCTTGTTCTGGTTGCTCTCGATCAGCAGGCTGAAAAACTGGTGGCCGATGTGGCGCTCTGCCGTCCCCTCGATGCACAGGTGCAGCACGGTACGACTCAGGTTGAGGCTGACCAGCCGATAGGGGAGGTGCTGCAGATCCATGTTCTTGGCGAGATCCTGCAGGCGGGGCAGGGCGACCTGGATGATGTCCCCCTTCTCGCCAGAGAACGGCTCCTCCAGCTCTATCTGCATGCCGTGGGTCGAGATGTCGCGGGTCCAGCCGAGCCAGGCACGATCCTGGTGGCGGATCACGATCGCCGTCTTGTGGACGTAGCGGGCCTCCTTGCGCAGTTGCACATAGTGCAGCGTCTCTATCTCGAAGGGGATCGCATGGATGTCGTGGCCGAAGCGTTGCAAGGCGTTGGCGTTGTGCGTCTGACTGCTGTCGAACCGGAACTCGCCGCGCTGGTTGTCGAGCCCGATCTCCTGCAGCATGCCCACATAGCCCAGCTGGCCGAGCCGCTCGCGCAGCAACATGTCCTGCAACTGGTGCGCCCCTCCCGGCTGGCTGTCGAGATCGGCCTCGGCCAGGGTGCAGGCCTCCAGGCTGAATTTGTAGACACGCCAGCTGGGGCGGCGGGCGCCTATCTGAAAGAACAGGGCAGTCAGCCCGCTCTGCTCAAGCTCTTCCCGGGTAGCGGAGAAGAAGTAGAGGTGGCTGCGCACCGAGTGGGTGAAGCTGTAGATCAGGGTTTCGCGAAGCCCCCCTTTGGCGGGCAACAGTGACGGCATGCGCGCTGGCGTGAAGAGGCTGGCGAGCATGTCGCGGTTCTTGGCGTCGCGCCAGTACTCGAGGATGTGCTGGTTGTTCTCGGTACGCAGGGCGATCTCGAGGCCAGGGGTTGCACCCTGGCCGAAGAAGAGCGGCATGCCGGTCATGCGCGGCAGGTAGAACTGTTCGTACCCCTTGATGATGGCGGCCGACAGCAGGTAGTCGACGCTGACCCGATAGCGGCTGCGGTTGCGCTCGATGAAGTCGCGCAGGAACTCATCGAAGGCGGGATGATCGTCACTCTTCACCAGCCGCAGCCAGAATTTTCCCTCTTTCTGCTCCTTCCCCAGGATCTGATAGTCGATCGACTGGCGCAGCATGGGGGTGGGGTGCTCGCGTTCCAGGCCGGTGAAGAAGACCTCGATGTGGTCGCCGGTCTGGTAGTCGGGCAGATAGGGGACCAAGACCCGGATCCCGCCGAGAGAGATGTCCGAACTCTTGGCCTGCAGCTTCTCTCCGCTCGCCAGCTTGAGCACCATGGGTGAGCTGAAGTGCATCCGCTCCTCCTGCCGGCCGTAGTGGCTGGCGAAGGGAATGGCATTGACATCGAAGGGGCGGAACGGGCTGACGGGCAAGGAGAGGCTCTCGCTGCGCCCCTGATTGAGCTTGCACCAGGCTTGCAGCGCCTCGTAGACCCCCAGGGTGTAGCTGTCCCGGTAGAGGTAGCACTGGGACTGGAACTGCTCGATGGCCTCGGCGGGCATGAAGTGGGTGACACCCTCAAACTCGTGTACCTGACAGAGGGGCCCCAGTTCGTTGCGCATGTCGATCACGCGCCGGCAGGGAGTGCACTTGCGCTTGAGCTCCATCTTCAGCAGGAAACGGCCGTTGGTATTCTCGTTCTGGGTCAGGCGGTTGAAGATCTCGTCGAAGTCCTTTTCCCGGAGCAGGGGGACCAGTTGTTCTATCAGGTGGAGTGGTTGTTCTGAATCCATGTATTCCTGCCGCGGAAAGTCACTTTTCCGATTCTGGGTTTGATCTGTCGGTCGCAAACCAGTATATCAAGCAGGAATTCATCCTGTCCCCGAGTTATCCATGGCCAAAAACAAAACCGCCTATGTTTGTTCCGAATGTGGCGCCGACTTCTCCCGCTGGCAAGGCCAATGCAGCGAGTGCAAGGAGTGGAACACCATCACCGAGGTCCGGTTGGGCGTCACGACACCGGGAAAGAGTGCCCGCTACACCGGTTATGCCGGTGCCATCGGCAGCCAGGTGCAGACCCTGGCCGAGGTCGCGACCACCGAGATCCCCCGCTTCAGTTCGGGCTTCAAGGAGCTGGACCGGGTGCTCGGCGGCGGTGTGGTGCCGGGCTCGGCGATCCTCATTGGTGGCAACCCGGGGGCTGGCAAATCGACCCTGCTGCTGCAGACCATGTGTGGTCTGGCACAGCGGATGAAGACCCTGTATGTGACCGGGGAGGAGTCGCTGCAACAGGTGGCGATGCGGGCCGGCCGGCTGGGCTTGCCCACCGACAAGCTGCGCATGCTGTCGGAAACCAGCGTGGAGCAGATCTGCATCATTGCCCAGCAGGAGCAGCCGCAGATCATGGTCATCGACTCGATCCAGGTGATGCATGTGGCGGATGTGCAGTCATCCCCCGGCTCCGTCTCCCAGGTGCGCGAATCTGCGGCCCTGCTCACCCGCTATGCCAAGCAGAATCATGTCGCCATCTTCATGGTGGGCCATGTCACCAAGGACGGCACCCTGGCCGGTCCCAAGGTGCTGGAGCACTGTGTCGACTGCTCCGTACTGTTGGACGGTGCCCACGACTCGCGCTTTCGGACCCTGCGTTCCCACAAGAACCGCTTCGGTGCGGTCAACGAACTCGGTGTCTTCGCCATGACGGGGCAGGGGATGAAAGAGGTGAGCAATCCCTCCGCCATCTTCCTGAGCCGTGGCGAGGAGCAGGCACCCGGCTCCATCGTCATGGTGATCTGGGAGGGGACGCGCCCCCTGCTGGTGGAGTTGCAGGCGCTGGTGGATTACTCCCAGCTCTCCAATCCGCGCCGGGTGGCGGTGGGCATGGATCATAACCGTCTCGCCATGCTGCTGGCGGTACTGCACCGTCACGGCGGGTTGCAGATGGCGGATCAGGATGTCTTCATCAATGTGGTTGGCGGGGTCAAGGTCGAGGAGACCAGTGCGGATCTGGCGCTGTTGCTGGCCATGGTCTCCAGCTTCCGGGATCAGGCCTTGCCCAAGGATCTGGTGGTCTTTGGCGAGGTGGGGCTGTCTGGCGAGATCCGACCTGTACCCTCTGGCCAGGAGCGGTTGCAGGAGGCTGCCAAGCACGGTTTCCGCCGTGCCATAGTGCCTCATGCCAACGCACCCAAGCATCCTATCGAGGGGATGGAGGTGGTGCCGGTGAAGAAGCTGTTCGATGCCCTGGAGGCCTTGTAACAGCGCAAAAGAGAACAAAAAAGGAGCGTATGACGCTCCTTTTTCACCGATGGTGAGTCAGGTGGGAGGATTGTGTTCCTTGTGCTCTTGCAGCAACTGCTCCAGCTCGCGATACAGCAGCTGCTCTTCCCCGATGTTCAACTCCATCATCCGCTTGAGGTGGGTGGCGCTGTCGATGTCGATGTGGTGGCAGTAGAAGCCCAGCTTCTTGCTGGCCTCGTGGGTTAGCTCCACTTGCATCCCGATCTCGATGTCACTGCCGCCGAGCATGAAGCAGATCTCGTACTCCTTGTCATCGCTGCCGACCCAATCCTCGGGCCTCAGCAGCAGGGCGCCCTGCAGGGAGACATCCACCAGTTGGGTGTGCCACTGGTGTACTCCCTGCGTCAGTTTGGCGGCGGTCAAATAGAAGACTCGTGTAAAGTGGCGGCGCTCGGCCATGTTCATCTCCGGTCTGCGTGCGAGCACAGTGCTAACCATCCATGCCCCAGAGTGTAATGTAGCTGGCGCATCAGGATGTTGAACTGGCTCCGATATTGGACATCAGACCCGCTGTTGACTGAGGGATTCGACCACCTGAAGTGCCTTGACCAGCCTGTCTTCCTGCTTGAACCTGTCCTCCAGCACGGGCCCCAGCTGATTCAGATCCTCATCGAGCTGCAACAGCTGGGCCTCGTCGGCATTGCTGTATTTGTCGTTGAACTCCAGGGCAAACTCGGTGCAGGCACGAATATGGGGATAGATGCGTTTGGCCAACTCCAGTTTGTCACCGCTGGCTTGTTCGAAGGCGGTGACCACGTGGTTGTAGATCTCGAAATGACCGGCGCTGACGTAGTCGACCAGTTGCTCGCAGAAGCGCTGCAGTTCGACGTGACCGGGAAGGGAGCGCTGCTTGGACTTGGTGGGCATGAGCCCGGCCAGCCGCATGTATTCGACCAGCAATGCCTGCCTGGCATCCAGCCAGTCATCGATTGCCCGGTGCTTGCCTGCCAACGCGCGCTTGGTTTGTTCCAGTTCAGTTAACATAGTCCCTCCATGGGCATGGCATGAAGCGCGATGGCTGCAGGCCTTCGGTCATTCTCATCGACTGACGACACTCCTATAACTAGGGAAAATCCTGTTGACCGTCAATAGGAGTGTGGGGATATTGTTACATCAGGCGGGGGTTTGCATACAAGTCTCCGTCGGTTTCTCGTCCCGTGTCGCCAGTCAGGAGGGCGCGGGGACGAGATATGTGACTATTTCCGCAGATCTTGATGAAAACCCCAGCATTCAAGCCAATCCGGCTGATAAAGCCTTTGCCTGAGTGTTTTTTTTTGAATAGAGTGGCCCGGTGCTAAATGCCCGATCATAAAGGAAATGTTATGAACAAAGCTCAACTTGTCGATGCAATTGCCGCCAAAGCAGACCTGAGCAAAGCTCAGGCCAAAGTCGCTCTGGAAGAGATCATCAATGGTATTACCCAGAGCCTGAAAGAGGGCGATGCCGTTCAGTTGGTGGGTTTTGGTACCTTCAAGGTCAACCATCGCGCGGGCCGCACCGGTCGCAACCCGCAGACTGGCAAAGAGATCCAGATTGCAGCCGCCAATGTGCCGTCCTTTGTGGCAGGCAAGGCGCTGAAAGACGCCGTCAAGTAATCGCGTAAAGTAATCAAATGAAACCCGGCTCCTGCCGGGTTTTTTCTTGCCATCTTCGTTAAAATTTGTTTCAGATACACTCAGGATATGGCATGCGCTGTAGTGAGGTGGATATGGAACAGAAGAATGCCATCCGGCAGGTGGCCGTGCCCTGGGCACCCTCCCGCCAACTTCCCCCCGGCCTGGTTGTAGCCGAACTGCATCAGGATATCTGGAGTGACAATCTGACGATCGTGTTGGGCCGCGCCCGCAGCATAGATCTGCCGCCGCAGCCGCTGTGCCGGGTCAGTTTCCGCCATATCTTCGCCGTGAGGGTGATGGAGGATTGCGATCTGGCGGAAGGGCGGGACAGCCACGTCATCGAGGAGCAGATCCAGCTGATCACGCCGTCCCGTTTCGCCAGCTGGTTCCATCAGGAGTCAGATGGCCTGCACCTGGACGAGGACTTGCAGCACTATCGCATCTCGACCTGGGATTATTGCGCCGACGTGCTGACCTCCTCCCCTCCGGAATTGCAGTTTGTGGCGCTGGAAGAGTGAACGGGCGCCATCATCCAGATAAAAAAGCCGGAACATCGCTGTTCCGGCTTTTTCTTGCCTGAGTGGCTGGCGGGATCAGCCGAGCAACTGCTCCCTGTGCAGGCCAAGCACGATCAGCAGCCCGATGAAATAGAAGACGCTGAGCTTGATGCCGAGGATGGCGAGCAGGCCGGCGCAGAGGCGTACCAGCGCCTTGTGCAGCCAGGAACCGGTGAAGCGATACATGGTTACTCCACCGACTCGGCGCTGACGAATTCCGGCACCTTGGCCATGGCGTCCAGCACCACCTGGATGCCTGCACCCGGTTTGCAGGCATTCTCGCTCAGGTGACGACGCCAGGCACGGGCTCCCTGCATGTTCTGGAACAGACCCAGCATGTGGCGGGTCATGTGGGAGAGGTAGTTGCCCTTGGCCAGCTCCTGCTCCATGTAGGGCAGCATCATGCGCACCACCTCGTGGCGGCTCGGCACCTCACCACCCAGACCGAATACCCGGTTGTCGACCTCGGCCAGGAGGTAGGGGTTCTGGTACGCCTCGCGCCCCATCATGACCCCGTCCACCTGCTGCAGATGTTCTAGGGTCTGCTCGAGAGAATTGACCCCGCCGTTGAGGGCGATGGTCAGCTCGGGATAGTCCTGCTTGACCTGATAGACGCGCGGGTAGTCGAGCGGCGGGATCTCGCGGTTCTCTTTCGGACTCAGGCCGCTCAGCCAGGCCTTGCGGGCGTGAACGATAAAGGTCTCGCAGCCGGCATCGCGCACCTGCTCAATGAAGGCCTGCAAGAATTCGTAGGAGTCCTGCTCGTCGATGCCGATACGGGTCTTGACCGTCACCGGAATGTTCACCACGTCGCGCATCGCCTTGACGCAATCGGCCACCAGGGCGGGCTCCCCCATCAGACAGGCGCCGAAGCGGCCATTCTGGACGCGATCCGACGGGCAACCCACGTTGAGGTTGATCTCGTCATAGCCACGCTCTTCGGCCAGCTTCGCACAGCGGGCCAGATCCGCCGGGTTGCTGCCCCCGAGCTGCAGGGCGAGCGGGTGTTCCTGCTCGCTGTAGCCCAGATAATCTCCCTTGCCGTGGATGATGGCGCCGGTGGTCACCATCTCGGTATAGAGCAGGGTCTGGCGGGTCATCAGACGGTGGAAATAACGGCAATGCCGATCGGTCCAGTCCAGCATGGGGGCGATGGAGAAGCGCTGCGCCTGCATAAAAATCATCCGGGTTGGCAAAAGAAGGGGCCGGATTCTACCACAACGTGAGACAGCCTCAGAAAATGAATTTTGTCGCCGCGCCAGCGAGGCCCTGTGATAGTATCCGGCTAATTGACAGGGTATCTGCGTGATCATGAATCAAGACCTACTTCTACAACGAGCGGAACGTCTCTGCGACCAGCGGGGGATCCGTTTCACCCCGACCCGGCGCCAGGTGTTCCGGCTGCTTGCCGCCCATGGCAATGCCATCAGCGCCTATGACCTGCTGGCCCAGTTGCAGCAGACCGAGGCCCATGCCAAGCCCCCCACCGTCTACCGGGCACTCGACTTCCTGCTCGAGCAGGGATTCGCTCACAAGGTGGAGTCGCTCAACGCCTTCATCTTCTGCTGTCACTTTGACCATGCCCATCCCATGCAACTGCTGATCTGCGATCGTTGCAAAGAGGTGGTGGAGCTGCATGATCCTGCCATCGACAGCGCCTTTTCCGAGCAGGCTCATCTGCATGGTTTTACTATTACCAACAAGACCATAGAGGCTCATGGCCAATGTGCTCGTTGCTCCGACACCGTAGGAAGTGAAGATGAAGGCTGATTTCGTAAACCCGTTCCTGCTCTCTTTGCTCAACGTGCTCTCCACCATGGCACAGATGGAACTCAAACCCGGTGCTCCCAAGCGCAAGACGGATGAGCTGGCGCGGGGGGATGTCTCCGGCCTCATCGGCATGGTGGGTCCACAGACCCGGGGGTCGCTCTCCATCAGCTTCGAGAAGGGGCTGGCGCTGGAGATCATGCGCCGCATGCTGGGGGAGGCGCCGGCCACCATCAATGAAGAGGTGACCGACATGGTGGGCGAGATCACCAACATGGTGACCGGTGGCGCCAAGCGCATGCTGGGGGAGAAGGGCTATGAGTTCGACATGGCGACTCCCATCATCGTCTCCGGCCCCAACCACACCATCACCCACAGGGCCGATGGTGCCAAGATCATGATGCCGTTCGATTCCGAGTATGGCCGCGCCACCATAGAGATCTGCTTCGAGTAACCGCCATGTGGAAGATGCTGAAATGGAGTGTTATCGGGGGGGTAGTGCTGCTTATCCTGTCGGATATCGAGATCAGCACCTCCCTCTACAAGTACGAAGACAACAGCGTGCAGATCAACTTCCCGCGCTGGCAGGGCGAGCAGCCCTGGGGCACCCTGCGCTGGCATGCCGGTCAGGTCGAGAGCCACTGGTACGGCCTGGCAGGCAAACCCAAGCCGGCATCCGTGCTCTGAACACGAAACCACCTTGCAATGCACTCGTTGCACAAATGAAAGAGGCCAGCAAATGCTGGCCTCTTCTTTTATGTTGTTGGGGTGACGATCAGGCGGCTTCGGCAGCCAGCTTGTCACCACCACGTACCATGGTGCCCAGGCCGCAGGCCAGCAGGGTGGGCAGCAACCAGGCCAGGCCCTTGTCGAACAGCGGCAGGAAGGCGAACGCATCCATCTTCATGCCGGCCGCACCCAGACCGTCCAGGCAGCCGAACAGGAAGGCAACCAGCAGGACGGAGCGGAATACCAGACGAGGACGTCCGAAGTAGCTCTTCAGGAAGGTAACCAGCACCAGCGCCACGGCAACCGGATAGATGGCGACCAGCACCGGGATGGAGAGACTGATGAGCTGGCTCAGACCGACGTTGGCCACCACGGCACAGACGGCCCCCAGCAGTACGACCAGCTTCTGGTAGCTCATACCGGTGAGATTGTGGAAGAAGTCGGAGCAGGCGGAGATCAGGCCCACGGCCGTGGTGAAACAGGCCAGAGTGATGATGGCCGCCAGAATGAACTGACCCGGCTGGCCGAACAGGCTCAGGACATAGGCGTTGACGATGGCGCCGCCATTGCTGATGTCGGTGGCGACCCCGCCGGCGGTGTTACCCAGCTGGAACAGGGAGACATAGACCACGGACAGGCCGATGGCGGAGATGATGCCCGCGATGGCCAGGTACTTGAACTGGCTCTGGTAGTCGTGGATGCCTTTCTTGCGCAGCAGATCGACGATCAGGGCGCCAAACATCAGGGACGCCAGGGTGTCCATGGTGTTGTAGCCTTCCAGGATCCCTTTCACCAGGGGGCTGTGCTGATAGTCGCCTGACGCGGCGGGCATGGAGCCCTGGGGTGCGACGAAGACGCCGATGGCCAGGGTCAGCAGCAGCAGCATCAGTACTGGGGTCAGGTATTTGCCGATGGCATCCATCAGCTTGCCCTGATTGAGGGAGACCAGAATGGCCACGCCGAAGAAGACCACGGTGTAGGCGGCCAGTCCGGATTGACCCATGTCACCGAGGAAGGGCTTGAGACCCATCTCGTAGGCTACCAGGCCGGTACGGGGGGCGGCAAAGGCCGGGCCTATAATGATGTAGATGGCGACGGCCAGCGCGGTGGCGATGCCGGTGGGCAGCAACTTGGTCATGCCGGCCCAGCCATTGCCGGCCTTGGCGACGGCGAGAATGGTGATGAGGGGCAGGCCCACGGCAGTCACCAGGAAGCCGAGCATGGCCAGGGAGAGGTGTTCACCTGCCATGTAACCGGCCAGGGGCGGGAAGATGATGTTGCCTGCGCCCAGATAGAAGGCGAAGGTCATGAAGCCCAATCCGAGTACATCGGACAATGTGAGTGATTTCGTCAAGTTCAACCTCGTCTGTCTTGTAAACTATTGCTTGTTATAGTTTTTTATTGGTCAGTGACCGGCGTTGTTCAGGGGTAAAAAAAAAGGAGCCCCGCTGCTTTTTTCATCGCCACCAGTGGTTTGAGCTGGTCTTGAGCGGGCGCTCGTTTGATAGTCAGCATAATGATGTGAAAAAATAGTTCAAGGCGAAATTTACATCTTCAAATAGAAGGGGTGGGTTAGTTGGATGTATCTGTCGGAATAGCCTCCAGCAGTAGAATGGATCACAATTTCACCCTGCTCACACCTGCTTAATCCTCTGCCAAGTAGCAATAAAACGCGATTTGCCTCTTTCCCCTCCCTGGTGATAACAGCTGTATAACAAAGGCTGTACAGATCATAATCTGCCGAGATGCATAAAATTTCATCTGCCATGGCGGTCGGCAGCACCAGTGCCAGCCGTCCATCCTGACTCAGCAGGCGACGGCTTGCCGCCAGCAGCGCATGGGGACCGAGCGCACCCGTGTGACGGGCGAGCGCCCTGGCCGGATCGCTAAATACCTGACCTGCCAAGAAATACGGGGGGTTGGAGACGATGAGATCGTAAGGAACAGCCTGATAGTCCTGAATGGCATTCTCGATAATGGTGACCCGGGAGGCCCAGGGGGAGGCCGCCACGTTATCCCTGGCCTGCTCCGCTGCATCCTTATCCAGCTCCACCCCGTCGATCCGGCAGTCGTTCGTGCTGCGCTGGGCCAGCATCAGGGCGATGAGGCCGCTGCCGGTACCGATATCCAGTACTCGACGCGCATCGGCGACAGGAGCCCAGGCTCCCAGCAGGATGCCGTCTGTGCCCACCTTCATGGCACAGCGGTCATGGTCGATATGAAATTGTTTGAAGGTAAAACCGCTGCTACACCCCATCTGACCCTCGTTGCTCGTCCGCCATAGCGAAAATGATCGGCGATTATAGCGGCTAAGCCACAGTCGCCATAGGAGCTGGCGGCATAATCGCCTATAATCTGCCGTTTCCTTAATGACCGAGTATTGCCATGAGCCAGTCCTTTGATGATTTCGACCTGAATCCAGCCCTCAACCGGGCCTTGGCCGAGATGGGTTTCACCCGCCCCACTACCATTCAACAGATGGTGCTGGAGCCAGCCCTGGACGGCCGCGATATTCTGGCATCCGCGCCGACCGGTACCGGCAAGACCGCCGCCTTCCTGCTGCCAGCCATGCAGCATCTGCTGGACTTCCCGCGCCGCAAGCCGGGCCCGTGCCGCATGCTGATCCTCACCCCGACCCGCGAGCTGGCACTTCAGGTCAGTGCCCATGCCAGGGCGCTGGCGGTACATACCCATCTCAGTATCGAGACCATCATCGGTGGCGTCAGCCATGAAGAGCAGCTGCCGGCCCTGACCAAGACCACCGACATCGTGGTGGCCACTCCGGGTCGCTTGCTCGAGTACATCGAGAAGGAAGAGTTCGAGAGCCACGACATCGAGGTGTTGGTGCTGGATGAAGCGGACCGCATGCTGGACATGGGCTTCATCAAGGATGTGAACCGCATCGTGGAAGAGGCGCGTTACCGCAAGCACACCATGCTGTTCTCCGCCACCCTGGAAGGAGCCGGCCTGACCAAGTTTGCCAATGAGATCCTCAATGATCCGGTCGAACTGCACGCCGAGCCGCCCCGCAGCGAGCGTCGTCCCATCACCCAGTGGGTACACCTGGCCGATGACGCGGCCCACAAGCTGGCGCTGCTGATCCATATTCTGAAGGATCCGCAGACCCAGAAGGCCATTGTCTTCGTCAAGACCCGCGAGCGGCTGGCGGAGCTCTCCGGCCAGTTGCAGGCGGCCGGTGTTTCCTGTGCCTGGATCCGTGGCGAAATGGAGCAGAGCAAGCGCGTCGAGTCGATCCGCAAGTTCCACGAAGGTGAAGTGCCCTTCCTCATCGCCACCGACGTGGCCGCCCGGGGTATCGACTTGCCCAACGTCAGCCACGTCATCAACTACGACATGCCCTACGGTACCGATGTCTATGTTCATCGCATCGGCCGTACCGGCCGTGCCGGCAACCGTGGCTGCGCCATCAGCCTGGTGGAAGCCCACGACATGGCCATGGTGGCCAAGATCGAGCGCTACACCGAGGAGCGGCTCAAGCGTCGGGTGATCGAGGAGCTACGCCCGAGGCACAAGGAGGCGCGAGTGCCGGTGAAGAAGAAGAAACCGAAGGATGGCAAGAAAAAGAGCACCAAGAAGAAAAAGAAGTAATGCCCCATTGACGTTGAAACGGCCATCCTCGGATGGCCGTTTTGCTGCCGGTCTTCCGGGCCCGTGTGGTGAGAAGCGCGCAGAAAAAAGCCGACGCATTAACGTCGGCCAACAAAAAGTGCTTACAACAGAGGATTCATAGGTTCAGACCCGTGGATCCCGAACTTGGTTCCCTCCATTTGTAATTAATTTTCAGTGCGCTTGAACATCAGGGTGCGATCGTCGGACTCTTGTGGCACGAAATAGTAGCCAGCCTCATTGAACCCGGTCAATTGGGTTACCTCGGTCAGCCGGTGCTTGATGATGTGGCGGGCCATCATGCCGCGGGCCTTCTTGGCGTAGAAGCTGATGATCTTGAACTGGCCGTTCTTCTCGTCCTTGAACACCGGCGTCACTATGCGGCCCTTCAGGGCCTTCGGGCGAACCGACTTGAAGTATTCGTCAGACGCCAGATTGATCAGCACTTCGCTGCCCTGTGCAGCCAGCACCTTGTTCAGGTGCTCGGTGATGATGTCACCCCAGAACTGATAGAGATCCTTGCCGCGCTCGTTGTCGAGGCGGATCCCCATCTCCAGCCGGTAGGGCATCATCAGATCCAGCGGTCGCAGCACGCCGTAGAGGCCGGACAGCATGCGCAGGTGCGCTTGGGCAAAGTCGAGATCCGCCTCGCTGAAATCCTCCACGGCGAGGCCGGTGTAGACATCACCCTTGAAGGCCAGCAGGGCCTGGCGGGCATTGTTAGGGGTGAAATCCGGCTGCCATTCGGCAAAGCGGGCGGCGTTGAGTCCCGCCAGTTTGTCGCTGATCTTCATCAGGCTGGCGATCTGATCCGGGGCCAGTTGCCTGGCCCGATGGATCAGTAGGGCGGAGTGATCCAGCAGCTCGGGCAGGGTGAAACGGGAGGTCACCAGCGGCGACTCGTAATCCAGCGTCTTGGCCGGGGAAACCACAATCAGCATAACTGTCCTTTACTAGCGGTGACGCACGTCCCTCATTCATCCAGGGTCACGTTGTCGAGTGTGCCTGCACCCAGCTGCTCGCGACCCGACAGCTTGATCAGCAGTCGCAGGTCGTTGGCGGAGTCGGCATGGGCAAGGGCCTCACTGTAGCCAATTTGGCCGGCGCAGAACAGGGTGAACAGCGCCTGATCGAAGGTCTGCATGCCGAGCTCGCCGGATTTGGTCATCACCTCCTTGAGCCTGTGCATCTCGCCCTTGCGGATGATGTCGGTGATGAGCGGGGTGTTGAGCAGGATCTCGAAGGCGGCGATCCGGCGGCTGCCATTCACGCTGGGGAGCAGTTGCTGCGCCACGATGGCGCGCAGGTTGAAGGAGAGATCGAACAGGAACTGGCGGTGTTTCGCCTCCGGCACCAGATGGAGGATGCGATCCAGCGCCTGGTTGGCGTTGTTGGCGTGCAGGGTGGCGAGGCAGAGGTGGCCCGTCTCGGCAAACTGGATGGCCAGTTCCATGGTTTCCTGGGTACGGATCTCACCGATCAGGATGACATCCGGAGCCTGGCGCATGGAATTCTTGAGGGCCACGTCGAAGGAGTCGGTGTCTATGCCGACCTCCCGCTGGGTCACCAGGCAGCGCCCATGCTGGTGGACGAACTCCACCGGATCCTCCACCGTCAGTATGTGGCCGTCGCCGTGCTGGTTGCGATAACCGATCATGGCCGCCTGGGTGGTGGACTTGCCAGCCCCCGTGGCACCGACGAACAGCACCAACCCGCGTTTGGCCATGGCCACATCCTGCAGGATGGGGGGCAGTACCAACTCCTCGAAGGTGGGAATACGGGTCTCGATACGACGCAGCACCATGCCCGGCATATCCTGCTGCCAGAAGGCGCTGACCCGGAATCGGCCAAGTCCTTCGCGGTGGATGGCGTAGTTTGCCTCCCGGCTATGCAGGTATCGCTCGAAGTGCGTCTCGTCCAGGCTATCCCTGACCAGGGCCAGCGCCGCCTGCCTGTCCAGCGGCCCCCCCTCGAGCGGTACCAGGCGTCCATTGACCTTGAGGGTGGGGGGGGCATCGACCGTGATGAAGAGATCCGATCCCTTTTGTTCAACCAGTGCAGCGAGCAGAACATCCATGTTCATAGTGTCTCCTTGGGTATGAAAGCATCTTAAATGCTGTTGGGATCGGCCGCCTTGGCCCTGGCATCGAGGGCGGCAACCACGCCCCGGTTGACGAGCTGCTTGAGGCTCTGATCCATGGTCTGCATGCCGTGGGTCATCCCGGTCTGGATGACGGAGTAGAGCTGGGCGACCTTGTCTTCCCGGATGAGGTTTCGCACCGCCGGGATCCCCAGCATGATCTCGTGGGCTGCCACCCGGCCACCGCCGATCCGCTTGAGCAGGGTCTGGGAGATGACCGCCCGCAGGGACTCGGAGAGCATGGATCTCACCATGTCCTTCTCCGAGCCGGGGAAGACGTCGATGATCCGGTCTATGGTCTTGGCCGCCGACGAGGTGTGCAGGGTACCGAATACCAGATGACCGGTCTCTGCCGCCGTCATGGCGAGGCGGATGGTCTCGAGGTCGCGCATTTCACCCACCAGTATGATGTCCGGGTCCTCACGCAGGGCCGAGCGAAGGGCGTTGGCGAAACTCTTGGTATCGCGGTGCACCTCGCGCTGGTTGACCAGGCAGCGCTTGTTCTCGTGTACGAACTCGATGGGATCCTCAATGGTGAGGATGTGGTGGTGGAAGTTGTCATTGATGTAATTGACCATGGCCGCAAGCGTGGTGGACTTGCCTGAACCTGTCGGGCCCGTGACCAGCACCAGGCCGCGCGGAAACTCGGCTATCTTGCGGAACATCTCGGGAGCTTCCAGATCCTCCAGGGTCAGAACGGTACTGGGTATGGTGCGAAACACGGCGCCAGAGCCCCGCGCCTGTTGAAAGGCGTTGACCCGAAAACGCGCCATGCCGGGTACCTCGAAGGAGAAGTCCACCTCGAAATTCTCCTCCAGCTCCTTGCGCTGATAGTCGTTCATGATGTCGTAGATCAGGGCGTGCACTTCACGGTGATCCAGGGCGGGTAAATTGATCTTGCGAACCTCTCCATCAACCCTGATCATCGGGGGAACCCCGGCTGAGAGGTGTAGATCCGAGGCCTTATGCTTTACACTGAAAGCCAATAACTCTGTGATATCCATAGATTTGTTATTCTCCCATCACAAGATCACGAACGAAATATGAGCCAGATTGCCCAGCACCTGCTTCAGGTAAAGGAACGTATTGTACAGGCCGCCAGGCGAGTTGGCCGTGGCACCGATCATATCCAGCTGCTTGCGGTCAGCAAGACCAAGCCGCTTGAAGATATCCAGGCCGCCTATGCCGCCGGTCAGCGCCGCTTTGGCGAATCCTATGCTCAGGAGGCCGCCCTCAAGATTGATGCCCTGCGTGAGCAGGCTACCTGCCAAGACATAGAGTGGCACTTTATCGGCCCGCTGCAATCGAACAAATCCAGGTTGGTGGCGGAGCGATTCGATTGGGTGCAAAGCGTCGATCGTGACAAACTTATCGAGCGCCTCAACAACCAGCGTCCAGCCGGGTTGTCACCGCTAAATATCTGTCTGCAAATCAATATTAGCGGAGAGAGCAGCAAATCCGGTACGTCGGAGCAAGAGATTTTCCGGTTGGCCGCCATGGTTGCCCAGAGCGAGCGACTGGTGCTGCGTGGCCTGATGGCCATCCCGGAGCACACCAGCGACGAGGCGGTTCTGGCTGTGCAGATGCGGCGCATGCAGGCTCTGTTCACCGAGCTTGCGCAACAATACCCGAGCGTCGACACCCTTTCGATGGGCATGACCGAGGATCTCGAGGCCGCCGTCGCCCATGGCAGCACCATGGTCCGGGTCGGCACCGCCATCTTCGGTGCCCGTGATTACTCATGAACAGAAGCATACGGTGCAGCCCGTCCTCGCCTTCGTCGGCGCCGGCACACCGCAGCATTGGAAGCCATTAACAGGAGTGTGTGATGCAACATAGAACCCTCGCCTTTATCGGGGCGGGCACGCAGGGCTCCGCAGTCATTTCATCAGCAGGAGTGCAAGATGCAGCATAAGAGAACCCTCGCCTTCATCGGGGCGGGCAATATGAGCCGCAGCATCATTGCCGGCCTGATCCAGGCCGGTTATCCGGCCGGGCGGATCATCGCCGCCAACCCCAGTCGGCCCAAGCTGGACGAACTGGCTGATCAGTTCGGCATTCGCATCACCCAGAACAACGCCGAGGCGGCCCGTGAGGCCGACGTCATCGTGCTGGCGGTCAAACCCCAGCTGATGGCGGCCATGCTGGAGGCGCTGGTGGCCGAGCTGGGGTCGCTGGCGGGCAAGCTGCTCATCTCCATTGCCGCCGGTATCAAGGTCGAGCGGTTGCAGGAGATGGCGGGGGGGCATGCCCGCATCATCCGCACCATGCCCAATACCCCCTCCCTGCTGGGCTTGGGAATGACCGGGCTCTATGCTCCGACCGGCATAAATCAGGCGGATCGCGACTTCGCCGAACAGATGATGCAGGCCGTCGGCAAGACCCTCTGGGTCGCGCAGGAGAGCGGTATCAACGGCGTCATCGCGGCGGCGGGCAGTGCCCCGGCCTACTTCTTCCTGTTCATGCAGGGGATTGCCGAGGAGGCAGAGGCCATGGGCTTCTCCCCTGAGCAGGCCCGTCTGCTGGTGCAGCAGACCGCCCTTGGCGCCGCCGCCATGGTGGAGCAGAACCCCGAGCTCTCCCTGCAGGCCCTGCGCGAGCAGGTCACCAGCAAGGGCGGCACCACGGCCGAGGCCGTCAAGACATTCCAGGAGCAGGGGCTGAAGCCGCTGACCTCACGTGCCATGCAGGCGGCCGTCACCCGGGCTGCCGAGATGGAAACCCTTTTCTGAACCTTTTGTAGCAAGGAGCCCGGATGAACACGGCTTACTTTTTGATTAATACGATTTTTGATCTCTACCTCATGGTGGTGCTGTTGCGAGTCTGGTTGCAGTGGGCCCGCGCCGATTTCTACAACCCCATGAGCCAGATGGTGGTCAAGGTGACCAACCCCCTGGTGATCCCGCTGCGCCGCATCATCCCCGGCTTCGGCGGGCTGGACATGGCCTCTGTGCTGCTGGCACTCATCATCGCCTTCGCCAAGCTGGCGCTGCTCAAGAGCATGAACGTGCTGCTGACCGACTGGCTGACCCTCAGCCTGTTTGCGGTGCTCACCATACTGAAGAAGACGGGCTCCATGATCTTCTGGGTGCTGCTGATCCGTGCCATCCTGAGCTGGGTTAGCCAGGGCCGCAACCCCATCGAATACGTGATGCATCAGCTGACCGAGCCCTTCCTGGCACCCATCCGCCGCATACTGCCGGCGCTGGGTGGCCTGGATCTCTCCGTGCTGGTCGCCTTCATCGCGCTGCAGGCCATAAACTATCTGTTGGGGGATCTGTTCGGCCAGCTGTGGTGGATGATCTGATGCCCGCCGTCCTGCTGGAAGGGGACGAGCTGGTGTTGCATCTGATGATCCAGCCCAAGGCGAGCCGGGATCAGATCGTCGGCTTGCACGGGGACGAGTTGAAAGTGGCCATCACGGCGCCGCCGGTGGATGGTCAGGCGAACAGCCATCTGATCAAGTATCTGGCCAAGCAGTGCAAGGTGGCCAAGGGGCAGGTCCGCATCGTGCGGGGGGAGCTGGGACGGCACAAGACGGTCGCCATCGAGGCACCAAGACAGATCCCCGCCGAGATCGCCGCCCTGCTGGAGAGTGGAACACGAGAAGGATGACATCATGAAAACAGTCTGGATGAGCTGCCTGCTGGCACTCTTGATGACACTGCCACTGCGGGCCGAGCAGATGAAGGAGCTGGGCCCCTGGCAGGTTCACTACAGCGCCTTCAACTCCAGCTTCCTCACCCCTGAGGTGGCCAAGGCTTACGGCCTGGAGCGCAGCCGCTACAACGGCATCGTCAACATTGCGGTGCAGAACAAGCAAGGGGTGGCTCAGGCGGTGGGCATCAGCGGCGAGGCCAAGAACCTCACCGGCACCATCCGTACCCTGAGCTTCCAGGAGGTGAAGGAGGGGGACTCCATTTACTACCTGGCGGTGCTGCCCTACCGGAACGAGGACACCTACCAGTTCACCCTGAAGATCATGGGGGAGGGGCAGCAGCAGACGCTGACCTTCCAGCAGACCTTCTACGTCGACTAGCTGTCTGGATGCGATGAAAATGCCCCGAACCCACAGGTTCGGGGCATTTTTTTATCCGGCGAGAACCAGCCTACACAGTTAGCGGCTGGCCAGCGGGTAGGTGAACAGGGCCAGGTGGGCGAAGTTGAACAGGAAGTGGATCGCGATGGCGACGCTCAGGCGTCCGCTCAGCAGGAAGGCCAGGCCATAGCAGGCCCCCGCCAGGGCGGCAAGCAGCACCAGCAGCGGGCCGCCGGCCAGGTGCGCGGCCCCGAACAGCAGGCTGGCGACCAGGAGACCGAGCCAGGGCTTGCTTCGGCTCGCCACCCCTTGCTGGATAAAGCCGCGAAACAGCGCCTCTTCCGCCACGCAGGTGAACAGCAGGTTGTTGAAGGCGAACAGCCACCACCAGTGGGGCAGCCCCACTTCGGGCTTGAGGGCTCCCAGTTGCCAGGCGGTGATCAGCAGGGCCGCCAGCGGCAGCATGAGCAGGGCCAGCGGTCGCCAGCGCATCGCGCCGCCCGGGCCGAGCAGGGCGGGCCAGGCCAGCAGCAGACCGAAGAAGATGAGCGGCTTGTCCAGATTCAGGTAGAGGGTGAAGGGGACGCTGGCGGGGCCGGCCTGCACCCGATCCAGCACCTTGAGGTTGGCAAAGCCCGGCACCAGGTGCAGCGTCAGTGCCAGGGCCCACAGCAGCACCAGGGTCAGCGCGACGCCACGCCAGGGCTGGGGCAGGGTGGGCGTGCGCCAGGCCAGCAACAGGCCGGCGAGGCTGACCAGCGCGGCGACGGGGCCGAGTCGCTCCAGCCAGAGCGCGGTCAGCAGGGCAATCCCCAGCAGGATCAGGCCGCTGCGCTGCTGGCGGGCCAGGCAGAGCAGCACGGCCAGCCCAAGAGCGAGCCAGATGAGGGTGTCAGGGAGTGGTAACATTGAGTCTCCTTGTGGGTTGCAAGGGGCGCACCTTAACGAGCCTTCGCCTCTCGCACAAGGCGCAATGGACTGGTCGGAGCCCTGGCGTGCTTCTTCTTGCCACCGGAGCGGACAATAAAAAAGCCGGAGCAGAGGCTCCGGCTTTGGGGATAGGTGGTGGCCCGAATGCACGGGTCCAGGCCATATCAACGGCCGGATTCGGCGATGACGCGGGCTATGATGTCGGCGCGCTTGGTGGCTTCCAGCTCGCCCAGGGCGATGAGGCCGGCTTTGAAGATGACGTTTTTCGGCAGGCTGACGTCATCCAGGGTGGTGATGGCTTCGACGTGCAGGCCGTTCAGGCGGCTGGCATCGCGCGGGCTCAGGTTGACCTGGGTATTCATCACCTGCTTGCCCTTCTTCTTGGCAGGCACGGCGGCTTTCTGGCTGGATTCCTGTTCTTCGTCTTCCGGCAGTTCGTCATCAAAATCGTAAATGGACATAGTCAATCCTGTTGGGTTGCAAGGGGCATGCTCGCCCGAAATGTGGGTATTCAGCCCATATCCTCGTTGCGGATAAAGGCGCGCCAGGAGCCGAGCACCTGGGCAAAGTCTTCCAGTCCGCACATGGCCAGCTGCTCATCATCGTAGTAGGCGAGATCGTCGAGATCCTCATCCAGCTCGATATTGAGGACGTTGGCTTTCACCTCGGCCTCCTCAGGGGTGAGCAGCAGTGAATAGTCACCGCCATGACGCTGGTACTCAGTGCGGGTTCGATTGGATAGCTGGTCAATGATGGAGAAGAGCTCGTCGAGCGTCTCCTCATCCTTGCCAACTTCATCGATCAGCCACTGACCGATGGCCTCGTGGCCCATGGAGAACCGGGCGCGATAGCCACCGAACGGGTCGCGGCGAAATTCATAATCCATAGCGGAGTCCCTATCGGAAGGGTGGAGCCACCACAATAGGGAGCGGCATGACGCCGGATCCATGATCCATGGTGGGGCACAGATAGCGTAAAGTGGCCTATTCTAGCGATCCCCCCCGCGCTTGTCTTGATGATGTGGGATCTTTAACGGGTCTGTCCCCCGGATCCAGGCCACCCGGGTGCCCTGTCAACGAATGGTATGGAGATATGATGCAACGCAATGACACGCTCCCCCGGCAGATCGTCAGCAAGGTGATGCAGAGACGGTCGTGCTCGGCCAAGGTGATGGAGGAGCCACATCGTCTGGGGATCGCCTCCAGAACCCCTCGGCTATCTATCCGGAGATGTTATGCAGCTCAATGACGCGCTCGCTCATCAGATTGTCAGCCGGGCCATGAAGATACTGTCGTTCTCGGTCAACGTGATGGACGAGCGGGGCCTCATCATCGCCTCCGGCAACCCGGAGCGGCTCCATCAGCGCCACGAGGGGGCCGTGCTGGCACTGACCGAGAACCGGGTGGTGGAGATCAGCGATGCCACTGCCCGGCAGCTCAAGGGGGTGAGGCCCGGCATCAACCTGCCCATCGCCTATCAGGGGGAGTTGCTCGGGGTCATCGGCATCTCTGGGGATCCGGAGGAAGTGCGTGCTTACGCCGAGCTGGTGCGGATGACCGCCGAGCTGATCCTGGAGCAGGCGGCGCTCACCGAGCAGTTGCAGTGGGACAAACGCCACAAGGAGGAACTGGTGCTGCAGCTCATCCGCGGCGAGGGGCGGGTGGATCAGCTGCAGCAGGCGGCCCGCTTCCTCGATCTGGATCTGGCGCAGCCTCGCGTCGTCGCCGTGCTGGCACTGGAGGAAGCGGAGCCCGCCCGCCTGCGGGAACTGGTGCACCTGCTGGAAAACCCGGAGCGGGACAACCTGGTGGCCATCAACGGTCTGGACGAGATAGTGGTGCTCAAGCCGGCGCAGCTCTGTGACGGCGTCTGGCAATCGGCGCAGGAGCGCAGCCGCATCAAGCAGTTACTGGCCCGCATTCCTCATTTCAAGGTACGCATAGGGGTGGGTGATTACTTCGCCGGGACGGGCGGATTGGCGCGCTCCTACCAGACCGCCCGTGACACCCTGCGCCGTGGCATGAGCCAGG
This sequence comes from Aeromonas sp. S2(2024), assembly GCF_041402505.1. Taxonomy (NCBI): domain Bacteria; kingdom Pseudomonadati; phylum Pseudomonadota; class Gammaproteobacteria; order Aeromonadales; family Aeromonadaceae; genus Aeromonas; species Aeromonas sp. S2(2024). Next base: position 87,127 of record NZ_JBGLRL010000007.1, on the reverse strand, counting down.
CGCCGCGCAAGCAGGTCTACTTCTTCGAGGATTACCGCCTGCCTGTGCTGCTCGGCAGCCTGGCGGACTCCTGGCAGGCGGATCAGCTGCGGGCCCCGCTGCAAAAGCTGGCAAAGGAGGATGCAAAAGGAACGCTGCAAAAAACGCTGCGCCAATATTTCTTGCAGGATTGTGATCTGCATCCCTGTGCCGAAGCGCTCTTCATCCACCCCAATACCCTGCGTTACCGGCTGACCCGGATAGAGCAGATAACAGGCTTGAATTTCAACAAGTTAGATGACAAGTTCCTGCTCTATCTCGGGCTCAATCTCGACGGCTGACTTGTTCATATGAACAAAAATAAAGGCTGTTGAAACGCAAGTTTTGGCTTTTAAGCCAAAGCATTCCGGGTTGGGATCACCATAATGGCCACCACTCACTCATTTGAAAGGTGCCCGTCATGATCCCTGTATCCGCGCTCGGTGCTCTCGCTGCGCTCTCCATCGCCATCTTCCTCATCATTCTGAAGAAGGTGCCGCCCGCCTACGGCATGATCGTCGGTGCCCTGGCTGGTGGCCTGATCGGCGGCGCCGACCTGACCCAGACCGTCGCCCTGATGATCGGCGGCGCCCAGGGGATCACCACGGCCGTGATGCGGATCCTGGCGGCCGGTGTGCTGGCAGGTGTCTTGATCGAATCGGGTGCCGCCACCACCATCGCCGAGACCATAGTCCGCAAGCTCGGCGAGACCCGCGCTTTGCTGGCCCTGGCCCTGGCGACCCTGATCCTGACCGCGGTCGGTGTCTTCGTGGACGTGGCCGTCATCACGGTTGCCCCCATAGCGCTCGCCATCGCCCGCCGTGCCGATCTCTCCAAGGCCGCCATCCTGCTGGCCATGATTGGGGGCGGCAAGGCGGGTAACGTCATGTCTCCCAACCCCAACGCCATCGCCGCGTCCGACGCCTTCCACCTGCCCCTCACGTCAGTGATGGCGGCCGGCATCATCCCGGGTCTGTTCGGACTGGTGATGGCCTACTGGCTGGCCAAGCGCCTCAACAAGCGAGGCAGCAAGGTCGCGGCCGACGAAGTGGTGAACTTTGACGGTGGCAAGCTGCCCGGCTTCTTCGCCGCCATCAGCGCCCCCCTGGTCGCCATACTGCTGCTGGCCCTGCGCCCGGTGGCCGGCATAGTCGTGGATCCGCTCATCGCCCTGCCCCTCGGCGGCCTGGTCGGCGCCCTGATGATGGGCAAGTTCAGCAAGGTGAACCAGTTTGCAGTCTCCGGCCTGGCCCGCATGGCGCCGGTGGCCATCATGCTGCTGGGCACGGGTACCCTGGCGGGCATCATTGCGAACTCCGGCCTGAAGGACGTGCTGATCAGCGGCCTGACCGCCTCCGGTCTGCCTTCCTACCTGCTGGCCCCCATCTCCGGTGCCCTGATGTCGCTGGCGACCGCCTCGACCACCGCAGGCACAGTGGTGGCCTCCAACGTATTCAGCTCCACCCTGATCGAGCTTGGCATCAGCAGTCTGGCGGGTGCCGCCATGATCCATGCCGGTGCTACCGTGTTTGACCACATGCCCCACGGCTCCTTCTTCCACGCCACTGGTGGCAGCGTCCACATGGGCGTCGGCGAGCGCCTCAAGCTTATCCCGTACGAAACCGCGGTCGGTCTGACCATTGCGACTGTCTCCACCCTGATGTTTGGCGTGTTTGGCCTCGCCTAAGGAATTGATATGAAAATTGTGATTGCACCCGATTCATTCAAGGAGAGCCTGAGCGCCATGGCGGTGGCCGATGCCATCGAGGCGGGTTTCAAACAGGTGCTGCCGGATGCCACCTATGTCAAATTGCCCATGGCCGATGGCGGCGAAGGCACTGTGCAATCCCTGGTGGATGCCACCGGTGGCCGCATACTGCCGGTCGAGGTGACCGCCCCGCTTGGCAACAAGGTGCAGGGCTTCGTCGGCCTGCTGGGGGATGGCGAGCGTGCCGTCATCGAGATGGCGGCGGCCTCCGGCATTCATCTGGTGGCACCCGAGCAGCGCAATCCGTTGCTCACCTCCAGCGTCGGTACCGGCGAACTGATCCTGGCGGCGCTGGAGATGGGGGTCACTCACCTCATCCTCGGCATCGGTGGCAGCGCCACCAACGACGGCGGCGCTGGCATGATCCAGGCGCTCGGCGGCAAGCTCTTGAAAGCAGATGGCACCCCTATAGCCCTGGGGGGCGCGGGTCTCGGTGAGCTCACCACCATAGACCTGAGCGGTCTGGATCCGCGCCTGAGCGAGCTGGTCATCGAGGTGGCCTGCGACGTGAACAACCCGTTGTGCGGCCCGAAAGGCGCCTCCGCCGTGTTCGGCCCGCAGAAGGGGGCAACCCCGGATATGGTGGCCCAGCTCGATGCCAACCTGGCCCGCTACGCCGACTGCATCGAACAGGCCCTCGGCAAGCAGGTGAAGGATATTCCGGGGGCGGGCGCCGCCGGTGGCATGGGCGCCGCCCTGGTCGGCCTGCTCGGCGCCGAGCTCAAGCCCGGCATCCAGATCGTCATCGACGCCTTGAAACTGGCCGACGAAGTGGCCGATGCGGATCTCGTCATCACCGGCGAAGGGCGCATCGACAGCCAGACCATCCACGGCAAGACGCCAATCGGTGTCGCACGCTGCGCCAAGCAGTTCGGCAAACCGGTGATTGGCATCGCCGGCTGCCTCACCGACGATTGCGGCGTGGTCCATGACCATGGCATCGACGCCGTGTTTGCGGTAGTCAACCGGGCCATGTCCCTGCCGGAGGCGATCGCGACCGCCACCACCAACCTGCAGCTCACGGCCCGTAACGTCGCCGCCCTCTATCTGCTGCGTCGTTAACCCTCTTCTGGCCGGTGCCCGTCACCGGCCACACCCAGCCCCGTGTAGCGGATGTGGTTGCTCGCCTGAGGGCGGACCCTCTGACGCACCTTGCCGATCCCAGGATCGGCTTTTTTATTATCCTGCTGTCTTCTATATGGTTTTTGTATTCTGCCGGGGACCTTTGCGGCATAGTGATCACCCCATCCCGTGAGGGGCAACGTGCGAGAAGACGCCCATGATCCTGCTGACCCTGGGGGTAGTGCTATTTACCCTGATCCATCTCTATCCCTGCTTCGCCGCAGCGCACCGTGCCCGGCTGTGCGATCGGTTGGGGGAGAACCGTTACAAGGGACTCTTCTCGCTGCTGGTGTTCGTCGCCATCGGCTGCATCCTCGCCGGCTGGCGAAGCGCCAGCCCCATGCCGCTCTACTTCCCGCCCGCCTGGGGACCCATGCTGGTGATGGCGGCCATGCCGGTCGCGCTGATCCTGCTGTGCGCAGGGCAGGGAGCGAACCACCTGCGCCGCTGGCTGGTACATCCCCAACTGCTCGGTACCCTGCTCTGGGCCTGCGCTCATCTGGCGGTCAACAGCGAGGCGCGTTCCCTGGTGCTGTTCGGAGGGATAGGCGCCTGGGCGCTGGTCAGCATCGTCTGGATTTCGGTGCGGGACTGGCGCACAAAGCCCCGGCCGGCGGCCACCTGGCAGGGGACGGGGATCAGCGTGGTCGCCGGTCTGATGCTCACGGCCCTGCTGGTCTTCTGGGGTCACGGCTGGTTGACCGGGATCCCGCTGCACTGATCGCTGAACCTTGTTCAGGAATCGTGCGTATGATGGAGAAAACCCGAGGAGTCACGTCGATGAAATGGTTCACCCTGCTGTTGTTGATCGGTTCGGGCGCAGCGTCTGCCGCCTGCCCCGACTATTTCAATGTGGAGATGCGGGAACTCAACAACACCCAGCGCCACAACCTCTGCCAGCTGACCGAGGGCAAGGTGGTGCTGGTGGTCAATACCGCCTCTTATTGTGGTTACAGCGGCCAGTTCCGGGATCTGGAGGCGCTCTACCAGAACTACAAAGAGAAGGGATTGGTGGTGCTGGGCTTCCCCTCCAACGACTTCTGGCAGGAGGCGGGCAACGAGAACAAGACCGCCGAAGTGTGTCGCCGGGATTACGGGGTCACCTTCCCCATGTTCAACCGGGTCTCGGTGCGTGGCGCCGATGCGGTGCCGCTGTTCAAGGGGCTGGCGGCCGCCGCCGATGGGGATGCACCGAACTGGAACTTCCACAAATATCTGGTAGGCCGTGATGGCAAGCTGATTGCGAGCTATGGTGCCAATCAGAATCCGTCGGATGACCCTCTCAAACAGCAGATCATCGAGGCGCTGGGGCGCTGACCCTACCCCCTGGCGGGCGGCTCTGGAATAATGGAGGCCCGCCACTCACTCTGGTTACCCCGTGCTGCAACGTCTTCCCCAAATGGTGATCTTCGATGCCCTGGTTCGCGAGCAGGGCATCTCTGCCGCCGCGCGGCGGCTCGGGGTCTCCAAGTCCCACATCAGCAAGCAGCTGGCTCAGCTTGAGACCGAGCTCGGCGCCCAGCTGGTGCAGCGTACCACCCGCCGCTTCTCCCTCACCGAACTCGGCCAGGAGTATGCCCGCCACTGCCGAACCCTGGTGGCGGTGGCCCTGGAGGCGGACTCCATGGTGGCGGAGCGGCGCGGCAAGGTGAGCGGCGTGCTGCACCTGGGGGTGGGCCAGTCCTTCGGCCGCTTGCACGTGATCCCTCGGCTCAAGGCATTCCAGGCGCGTTACCCGGATCTTGAGCTGGAAGTCTCCCTATTCGATCACCGCACCAACCTGGTGGATGAGGGGCTGGATCTCTGGATCACCACCTACGAGGACAAGCCCGAGGCCCTAGTGGGGCAGCGGCTGGCGGACATCGGCTTCGTGCTGGTGGCCTCGCCGGACTATCTGCTGAGCCACGGTACCCCGCTGCACCCCAGGGATCTGGCCAGGCACAACTGCATCACCTACCAGAGCCGGGAGCGGCGCTACCACGAGTGGTCGTTTCGCCAGGGCAAGGAGCGCCAGACGGTGCAGGTGGCAGGCAACTATCGGGTGGATCTGGCTGAGGCGGTGCGGGATGCCGCCCTGGCCGGGCTCGGCATCGCCTATGTAGCCAACTACCTGCTGGACAAGGAGCTGCAATCCGGCCAGCTCATCCCCCTGCTGCCCCAGTGGCGCCCGAACCAGAAGATGGCGGTGCACGCCGTCTACGCCAGACGGGAGCACCTGGATCCCAAGATCCGCCTCTTCATCGATTTCCTCAAGGAGAGCTTCGGCCCCGAACCCTACTGGGCACAGCGGCTGGCCCCCTGGCTGGGAGGCAGATTGTCCGGTGTGGAGGAATAATCGTTTCCATATTGAAACACTGACTTTCGCCTGATACCAAAAACGAGCCAAATCAGCAAGTTGACGCAACCGATATCGTGCAAACGTTTTTGCTAACAGGGCTGTAACCAGGTGGACTTGCAGTGATGGGGGCAGGGGAGCAGAATCCGCGCCCATCTTCAGCCCAAATAGATGGAATCCCTATGATCGCCCTGCTCGGCATCTTGAGTATCCTGGCGCTAGCCGCACTCTGCTCTGATAATCGTCGTCGTATCCCGCTGAGAACAGTGGGTCTCGCCCTCTGTCTGCAAGTCATCTTCGCCGCTCTGGTGCTCTGGCTGCCTGCGGGTCAGCAGGTGCTCAACGGCATCAGCGAGAGCGTCAGCAGCGTGATCGGCTACGGCCAGGAGGGGATTGCCTTCCTGTTCGGGGATCTGGCCAAGTTCAAACTGGGCTTCATCTTCGCGTTCAACGTGCTGCCGGTCATCATCTTCTTCTCCGCGGTGATCGCCATCCTCTACCACATCGGCCTGATGTCGCGGGTCATCGCCCTGCTGGGCGGCGGTCTGCAGAAGCTGCTGGGCACCGGCCGTGCCGAGAGCCTCTCCGCCACCGCCAACATCTTCGTCGGCATGGTGGAGGCCCCCCTGGTGGTCAAGCCCTACCTCTCCAAGATGTCTGACTCCCAGTTCTTTGCGGTGATGAGCTGCGGTCTCGCCTCGGTGGCCGGTGGCACCCTGGTGGGCTATGCCAGCATCGGGGTCGAGCTGAAATATCTGATCGCCGCCGCCTTCATGTCGGCACCTGCCGGTCTGGCCATGGCCAAGATCCTGGTACCGCCCGGTGCCGATGAGGAAGATCATCATGAAGATGTGGTGATCCCGCGCGCCACCAACGTGATCGAAGCGGCGGCCGATGGCGCCATGTCCGGCCTCAACATCGCTGTGGCGGTGGGCGCGACCCTGTTGGCGTTCGTCGGGGTGATCGCCATGCTCAACGGCCTGTTGGGCTGGGCCGGTGATCTGGTGGGGCTGGATCTGAGCTTCCAGATCATCCTGGGCTGGCTGTTCGCCCCCGTCTCCTGGCTGATCGGCGTGCCCTGGGATCAGGCTCAGGCCGCCGGCGCCTTGATCGGCACCAAGATCGTCATCAACGAGTTCGTCGCCTTCATCGCCCTGGTGCAGGATCAGACTCTGAACGAGTCGAGCAAGGCAATCGTCACCTTCGCCCTGTGCGGTTTCGCCAACATCTCCTCCATGGCGATCCTGATCGGCGGCCTGGGGGCCATGGTGCCGGAGCGCAAGTCTTTCATCGCCCGTTACGGTATGCGCGCCATCCTGGCGGGGGTGCTGGCAAACCTGATGAGCGCCTCGCTCGCTGGCCTGTTCCTCGCCCTCTGAGTGAGCTAGAGGCTCGCGCCTTCAGATCAAAGCCCGCTTCGGCGGGCTTTTTTGTGGCCACTCGGGCAAAAAAAAGCGCCTCAGAGGAGGCGCGGGGAAAAAGACAGATTGGAAGCGTCACATGGGTGCCACTTGAATGAGGGATGAGCCGTGCCATCCAAGTGTGAGGCCATGATGCCTGATGTTGTCTGAAGCCCTTCTGAGGCGATTCTTCATACTCTGTTCATTTCGCTAAACGCCCGGTGGCGTCAGCGCGAAGTTGTCGACAGTCTGCTGCTCCAGTGCCAGCAACCAGCGTTGTGAACGGAATGCGGCCGGCTAATCAGGGAGTCAGGGAGTCAGGGAGTCAGCGTGAAGTTGTCGACCGTCTGCTGTTCCAGTGCCGGCAACCAGCGTTGTGAACGGAATGCCGCCGGCTAATCAGGGGCTCAGGGAGCCAGGGTGAAGTTGTCGACCGTTTGCTGTTCCAGTGCCAGTAACCAGCGTTTGATGGGAATGCCGCCGGCGTACCCCGTCAGCGCACCGCTGCTGCCTATCACTCGGTGGCAGGGCACTATGATGCTCAGGGGGTTGCGGCCGTTGGCCGCCCCCACTGCTCGCACCGCCTTGGGGTTGCCGATGGCCTGGGCTATCTCGAGGTAGCTGACGGTCTCGCCGTAGGGGATGTCGCACAGGGCGCGCCACACCGACTGCTGGAAGGGGGTGCCTCTGGCGGCGAGCGGCAGCGTGAAGCGCTGCAGCCGGCCGGCAAAATAGGCCTCGAACTGCTCGAGGTAGGGGGCCAGGGCCACATCGTCCCGTTGCCATTCCGCTGTGGGGGTGACCGGCTGCTCCCCCCGCACGAACTCAACATAACGCAGGCCATCCTGGTCGATGGCGACGAGCAGGGGGCCCTGGGCGCTCTCACAAAAACTGTATCTCATGGGTCTCTCTTCCTCGGCCTGAACGGCTCATTCCATCCCGGGCTTGCCACGGGCCGACTTGATCTCGCCTTTGCGCTTCTTGGCGTCGACCCGCTTGCGCTGGGAGCTGCGGGTCGGCTTGGTGGCGTGGCGCGCCTTGGGGCGCCAGGCGGCTTTTTTCAGCAGTTCGGTCAGGCGGCTCATGGCCTCCTTGCGGTTCATGTCCTGGCTGCGGTGGGTCTCGACCCTGATCTGGATGAAGCCATCGTGGACCCGGCTGTCGCTGAGCTTCTCCAACCCCTCCTTGTAGAGGTCCGGCAGGCTGGGGGAGTCGCGGTAATCGAAGCGCAGCCAGACGGCGGAGTCCGTCTTGTTGACGTGCTGCCCCCCGGCGCCCTGGGCGCGCATGGTCTGAAACTGCAGCTCATGCCAGGGAATGATCACGCTGTTGGAGATGACTAACATGGGGTGATGCTCTCATTTGGTGCATCAAGGGAGTCTGGTGCAGCTTGGTGCCTCATTATGGGGCGAGATGCGCTTCCTTGGTGATCCTGAGCCGAAACGGCTCAAGGGTTAACGGCTATCTTTATGAAAATAAACAATAAAAATACTTGGCACAAGAATTGATGACCTCTTCATGACATACCATGGATTGGGAGCAACCAGATGAAGCTGATTACTGCGATTATCAAACCTTTCAAGTTGGACGATGTGCGCGAGGCCATCGCCAACCTGGGGGTCGAGGGTCTGACCGTGTCCGAGGTCAAGGGCTTCGGTCGCCAGAAGGGGCATACCGAATTATACCGGGGGGCCGAGTACCAGGTCGACTTCCTGCCGAAGGTAAAGCTGGAGATCGCCACCGCCGACGAGAACGTGGAAGGGGTGATCGAGGCCATCTGCAAGGCGGCTTATACCGGCAAGATAGGGGACGGCAAGATTTTCGTCTATGACTTGCTGCAGGCAGTGCGCATCCGTACCGGCGAGAGCGACGACGAGGCACTGTGATCCCGCGCCATGGAGCCGGTGGCTAAGCCCGAGTAGCACTCAGGCAGACCCGGCAGAAAAAGAGAATACGTGGTCATGGAGAGACTGGGTGGGATTCCATCCGGTCTTTTTGTTTTAGCGGCGATTAAATATGTGGCCCTACCTCTGTAAACCACCTTGATCCTCTCATCCTGATTCATGCAGAATGCAAACGAAAATAGTTATCACTTTATGCACAGACAAGGAATGGATGATGAAAATGAAGATGCTGGCGCTGGTGTTCTCCTCGCTGATCGCCCAGTCGGCCTTTGCCGCTGCGGAAGTGAATGTCTACTCCACTCGGCAGGATGAGCTGATCAAGCCCATCATCCAGCAGTTTGAGAAAGAGACCGGTATCAAGGTCAACGTGGTGTTTGCCAAAGAGGGGCTGAACGAGCGTCTGGAGCGCGAAGGCAAGCTCTCCCCGGCGGATCTGATGCTGACCGTCGACATCAGCCGCCTGACCGATCTGGTGGAGAAGGATCTGGTGCAGCCGGTGGACAGCAAGACGCTGCAGGAGAACATCCCGTCCATCTATCGGGATCCGGACAACAAGTGGTTCGCCCTGACCACCCGGGTACGCGCCATCTACTCCAGCAAGGATCGCCTCGGCAAGCTCGACACCATCAGTTACGAAGATCTGGCCAAGCCTGAATTCAAAGGAAAAATTTGTACCCGCAGCGGCAAGCACGAGTACAATGTGGCGCTGGTTTCGTCCATGATCGCCCATCACGGCATGGCGGACGCTAAAACCTGGCTGGAAGGGGTCAAGGCCAACCTGGCGCGCAAGCCGCAAGGCAACGACCGGGATCAGGTCAAGGCGATCAAGGATGGTATCTGCGACGTCTCTCTGGGCAACAGCTACTACCTGGGTGCCATGTTGAAAGACCCGGCACAGAAATCCTGGGCCGATGCGGTCTACATCAACTTCCCGAACCAGGGTGATCGCGGTGCCCACGTCAACGTGAGCGGTGTGGCCATGACCAAGTACGCCAAGAACAAGGACGCGGCCCAGAAGCTGATGGAGTTTCTCTCTGGCGACACCGCCCAGCACATGTACGCGGACGTGAATGCCGAGTACCCGGTCAAGGCCGGGGTCGAGCCTTCCGCCATGGTCAAGTCCTGGGGCAGTTTCAAGTCTGACCCCATGCCGGTCAGCGACTACGCCAAGCACCGCAAGGACGCCTTGCAACTGCTGGATGAAGTGAAATTCGACTTGTAATCAGATGGGGCCAAGGGCCCCATCAATCTCTGTGGTCTCATGAAAAATTTTGGATGGATTGCCGGCAGCTGGGCCACCGCTCTGCTGCTGGGTTTGCCGGTGCTTGCCCTCATCTTCTCTGCCCTCTCGGCAGACGGAGACCTGTTTCGCCACCTCGTCGATACGGTGCTGCTCGATTACCTTCGCAACACCTCAGGGTTGGTGCTGGGGGTGGTGCTGCTCAGCCTGCTGTTCGGGGTGCCCACCGCCTGGCTGGTCGCCATGTGCCAGGTGCCCGGGCGCCGCGCCCTGCAGTGGGCCCTGATGCTGCCCATGGCCATGCCCTCCTACATAGTGGCTTACGTCTATACCGACCTGCTCGACTACTCGGGCCCGCTGCAGGCGGGGCTGAGAGCCCTGTTTGACTGGCAGAGCCCGACCGATTACTGGTTCCCGGCCATCCGTTCCCTCGGCGGTGCCGCCTGGGTGCTGGCGCTGGTGCTGTTCCCCTATGTCTATCTGCTGGCGCGCGCCTCCTTCCTGGAACAGTCGGTCAGCCTCATTCACTCCAGCCGATTGCTCGGCTGCACCCCCTGGCAGAGCTTTCGTCGCCTCAGCCTGCCCCTGGCCCGTCCTGCCATCATGGTCGGAGCGTCGCTGGTGGCGATGGAGACCCTGGCCGACTTCGCCACCGTCCATTTCTTTGCCATCAACACTCTGACGACGGCCATTTACGACACCTGGCTCGGTTACGGCAGCCTGGCCACTGCCGCCCGGCTCTCCTGCCTGATGCTGCTGGCCGTGGTGCTGCTCATCGCCCTGGAGCGCCGCTCCCGCCAGCGCCAGCAGGTATTCCAGAAATCCATGGGCCATGAGCAGCCTCTACGCTATCCCCTCAAGGGGGCCAGCCGTCTGCTGGCCGGGCTCTGGTGCTGGGGACTGGTGCTGGCCGGTTTCGCTCTGCCGTTCGTCATCCTGCTGGATTACGGGGTGCGCTATTTCGCACTGTCGTGGACGCCGGAATTCGTGCGTTTCGCTGGCAACAGTCTGCTCATCTCGGCCCTGACTGCCCTGCTCGCCATGGCCATCGCCCTGCTGCTGGGGTTCTTCCGCCGTCTCGATGGTGGCACTCGCAGCCTGCTGCCCCTGCGCATCGCCGCCACCGGTTATGCCATGCCGGGCACAGTGCTCGCCATCGGGGTGCTGGTGCCGCTGACGGCGCTGGATTTTGGTCTCAACGATCTGGCCGAGTGGCTCGGGATGCAGGGACCAGGCCTGCTGCTGACCGGCACCCTCACCGCCATCGTATTCGGCTACCTGGTGCGCTTCGTGGCCATCGCCATCGGCTCGGTGGAGAGCAGCATGGGCAAGATCTCCCCCAGCCTCGACATGGCGGCCCGCTCTCTGGGACAGGGGACGGGGGGCATGCTGCGCCGGGTGCATTTGCCTCTGGTGCGACGAGGTCTCTTTGCCGGTGCCATGCTGGTGTTCATCGAATCCATGAAGGAGCTGCCCGCGGCCCTGCTGCTGCGGCCGTTCAACTTCGAGACCCTGGCGACCCATGTCTACCAGTTCGTCTCGGACGAGATGCTGGAGCGGGGGGCGCTCGGCGCCATCGTCATCGTGCTGGTGGGGCTGGTACCGCTTATCTGGGTCAATCGCAGTCTGGACAGCCCGGGTCATTAGGCCTGTCACCAGGGTACATGAGCGTACCCCGGCCATCGGCGGGGGATGCCACGAAACGAGAGGAACTGAGTCGTGTCTTGCTTGCAAGTAGAGAAGGTTAGCTGCCGTTACAACGGCCAGAACGTGCTGGAGCAGCTCTCCCTGACGGTGGCCGACAACGAGATCGTCTGCCTGCTGGGGGCGAGCGGTTGTGGCAAGACCACCCTGCTAAAGGCCGTCGCCGGCCTGCTGCCACTGGCGGAAGGCAGCATTCGTCTCGGCGATACCCTGCTGGACGGGCCCGGCGTGACGGTGTCGCCTGAGCGTCGCCACATCGGCATGATCTTTCAGGATTACGCCCTCTTCCCCCATTTGACGGTGGCCGAGAATATTGGTTTCGGGCTGACCCGGGCACCTCGCGAGGCCCGCCAGCAGCAGATCGACGAGGCGCTGACCCTGGTCAACCTGCAGGGCTTGGGGGATCGCTATCCCCATCAGCTATCCGGTGGCCAGCAGCAGCGGGTCGCCATCGCCCGCGCCCTGGTGTGCAAGCCCAGACTGATGCTGCTGGACGAGCCCTTCTCCAACATCGACACCCAGGTGAGGATGAAGCTGATCCTCGAGATCCGCACCCTGCTCAAGCGCCAGGGGATAGGCGCCATCTTCGTCAGTCACAGCAAGGAGGAGGCGTTCGCCTTCGCCGACCGGCTGGCGCTGTTCCGGGCCGGCCATATCGAGCAGGTAGGGGAACCGGAACAACTCTATCGCCAGCCGCAGAACCGCTTCGTGGCGGAATTTCTCGGCGGGGTCAACTATCTGGCGGCCGAGGTGGTGGACAGCCACTGCGTGCAGACGGCGCTCGGGGTCATCTGTGGCCATGAGCCGCACGGTCGCGCCCGGGGAGAGCGGCTGCAGCTGATGCTCAGGCCCCAGCAGCTGGCATTGGCGGCCGCCGCCGATGGCGACTTGCTGGTGCGGGAGCAGCAGTTCCTCGGTCATCACTGCCGGGTGCTGGTGGAGTGTGCCGGCCAGATGCTGGAGGCCAGCATAGGGGAGCCTCTCGAAGGGGAGAGGGCGCGGGTCACCGTGGCCCCCCATGCCCTGGTGCTGTTCGAACAGATGTCCTGATAGTGATGTGAAATCAAGGAATTGACTCCGTTCCGGTTTATAATCGCGCCACGCCCATAGCCAATGCCTTTGGAGAGAGAAATGAAAGCCCAAGCCGGGATCTGCGCAGAGCCGAATCTGCATGCCCTCTATCTGATGTTCAATCGCACCGGTGACGGTGTCGAGCTGGCAGCCCGTCTGGCCAGGCTGCCGGTTCTGTGGGATGCGGTGAGCGCCGATTTCCCCGACGCCGGTTTCAGCGGTCTGGTTGCCGTCGGCGCCGAGGGCTGGGATGCCATCTACCCTGTCGCCCGTCCGCCCCAGTTCCGTGGCTTCATGGCGCAGTCTGCCAACGGCCAGGAAGCACCGAATACCCCGTTTGATCTGTTCGTGCAACTGCGCGCCGATCGGGTCGACGTGCTGCATCATGCCGGACAGCGTGTGATGGCGCTGCTGGCCGGGCTGGTGGAGCTGGCCGAAGAGGTGCGTGGTTTCCGCAACCTGGATTGCCGGGATCTGACCGGTTTCGTCGACGGCACCGAGAACCCCCAGGATGAGCACAGGGCCGAGGTGGCGCTGCTGGAGGGGGGCGAGTTTGCCGGTGGATCCTATGTCCATGTCCAGCGCTGGGTGCATGCCATGAGCGACTGGGAGAAGCTGGCCCTGAAGGAGCAGGAGGACATCATTGGCCGCACCAAGGCCGACAACATCGAGTATGAATCGGCCGACAAGCCGCTGACCTCCCACATCAAGCGGGTCAACCTCAAGACCCCGAAGGGGGAGTCCATGGAGATACTGCGCCAGAGCATGCCCTGGGGCACCATGCGCGAGCAGGGTCTCTACTTCATCTCCTGCTGCCGCACCCCGCAGCACTTCAATGCCATGCTGGCCAGCATGTACAAGGGGGAGGGGAGCCACTTCGATCACCTGCTGCGCTTCACCAGGGCCGTGACAGGGGCGGCCTTCTTCGCCCCCTCCATCGATTTTCTGGTCGCCCAAGGCAAGTAACTGCTTGCCAATCGCGCAGAAACAACAATCCCGGCCTTGGCCGGGATTTTTCGTTCAGGTGGCGCGAGCGCGACCGGATCAGGGGGTCTGTTCGAACAGCTCGAGGGCGGAGAGGTAGAGCTCTTCGATGTCGGTGTCGCTGGTCGGGGTGATGAAGATGGTGTCATCACCGGCTATGGTGCCGAGGATACCTTCGGCCTTGCCGAGGGAGTCGAGCAGGCGGGCGATGAGCTGGGCCGCACCCGGGCTGGTGTGGATCACCACCAGGGCGCCGTTGTGGTCGACATCCAGTACCAGGTTCTTGAGCGGGCTGGAGGTGGTGGGCACACCCAGTTCCACCGGCAGGCAGTAGACCATCTCCATCTTGGCATTGCGGGTGCGGACGGCGCCGAAGCGGCTCAGCATGCGCGAGACCTTGGACTGGTTGATGTTCTCAAAGCCCATCTCTTGCAGGGCAGTGACTATCTCTGCCTGGGAGCCAAATCGCTCCTCTTTCAGCAAGGCTTTAAAGGCCTTGGCCAGTTTTTCTTGCTTGTCGTTATGTTTCATCTTGGACTCACGAATGAGGGAGGTGACCGCCTGTCACGCTCAGGCGGCAGATACGAACAGCGCTGCTATTTTGCATTCATATGCCTGTTTTGGCAAGGAAGCGGCGCTTGTTCTGCATATTGATTCAAATATAGCTTGCATCAACTTATGCTGGCGCTAGAATCAGGACGAAATTTTGAAAACTTATTCAATTGGGCTGTATGGGTATCGAATTAATCGGCATCGAAAAATCCTGGCACAAGGTGCCGGTACTGCAACAGGTCAGCTTCCGGACTGCACCCGGCGAGACCTTGGTATTGCTGGGCCCGAGCGGTGCGGGCAAGAGTTCGCTGTTGCGGATGATGAACCTGCTGGACACCCCGGATGCGGGTGTGCTGCGCATAGCCGACAGTGAATTTTCTTTCCCGTCCAACCTTTCCGCCGCCGAATTCAACCGCCAGGCCCAGGCCTTGCGCCGCAAGGTGGGCATGGTGTTCCAGCAGTACAATCTGTGGCCCCATCTCACCGTGATGGAGAATCTCATCGAGGCGCCCGTAAAACTGCTCGGCATGAGCAAGGCGGCCGCCATCGAGAAGGGCGCCTACCTGTTGGCCCAGTTGCAGCTGGCCGACAAGCGGGATGCCTGGCCGGCGCGCCTCTCCGGCGGCCAGCAGCAGCGGGTGGCCATCGCCAGAACCCTGATGATGGACCCCCAGGTGCTGCTGTTTGACGAGCCCACCGCAGCGCTCGACCCTGAAATAACCAAAGAGGTGGCGGAGATCATCCGCACCCTGAGCCAGACCGGCATCACCCAGGTGGTGGTGACCCACGAGGTGGAGTTCGCCCGCAAGGTGGCCAGTCAGGTGATTTATCTGGAGAAGGGGCGGATCATCGAATCCGGCACCGCCGCCATCTTCCAATCTCCGCAAACCAGCCGGTTTGCCGAATTCTTGATGCATTGATACTGAATCGATAAGGAAGCTGTCATGAAAAAGAGTCTGTTGCTGGTTGCTGCCATGGGTCTGCTGAGCACCTCGGTGCTGGCCAAGGAGATCAAGTTCGCCACCGAGGCCACTTATGCGCCGTTCGAATACCTGGATGACAAGAACGAGTTCCAGGGCTTTGACATCGATCTGGCCCGCGCCGTCTGCGAGCAGGCCAAGCTGGAGTGCAGCTTCCACAACCAGGCCTTCGACAGCCTGATCCCCAGCCTCAAGTTCCGTCGCTATGACGCCGTCATTGCCGCCATGGACGTAACCCCGGAGCGGGCAGCCCAGGTCGACTTCTCCGACATCTATTACGAGAACTCCGCGGTCTTCGTGGCCAAGAAGGGCGCCTTCAAGGGGCCTGAAGAGCTGGTGGACAAGACAGTCGGCGTGCAAAACGGCACCTCCCATCAGTCCTACCTGGTGGACAACTGGGTGAGCAAGGGTCTGCTGACCGTGCCCTACGCCAGCTACCAGAGCGCCTTCCTCGACATGATGAACGGTCGCACCGACGGCGTCTTCGCCGACACCGCCGTTGCCGCCGACTGGCTCAAGCAGCACAAGGAGTACGGTGTCATCGGTACACCGGTGACCGACGCCAAGTACTTCGGTACCGGCTTTGGCATCGCCGTGGCCAAGGGTAACCAGGAGCTGCTGACCCAGCTGAACAAGGGGCTGGCCGAGATCAAGGCCAACGGCACCTATCAGAAGATCTATGACAAGTACTTCGCGCAGTAAGCCATGCTGAGCCTGTTGTTGGATGCAGCCTGGATGACCCTGGGGCTGGCCTTGGCATCACTGGTCGGGGGCATGGCATTGGCGCTGGGGTTCAGCGCCGCCGAGCTCAGCAAGCGCAGTTGGCTGGTGTGGCCTGTGGCTACGCTGACCACGCTCATTCGTGGTTTGCCCGAGCTGCTGGTGGTGCTGTTCATCTACTTCGGCTCGACCCAGGTGCTCTTCCTCATTACCGGCGAGTATGTGGAGTTCAGCCCCTTCGCCTGCGGCGTGCTGGCGCTCTCCCTGCTGTTCGCCAGTTACGCCACCCAGACTCTGCGGGCCGCCCTTAATGCGGTGCCCGCCGGGCAACGGCTGGCGGCGTTGGCGCTGGGCCTTGGCAAGAGCCACATCTTCTTTCGCATCGTGCTGCCCCAGGCCTGGCGTCACGCCTTGCCGGGGCTCGGTAACCAGTGGCTGGTGTTGCTGAAAGACACGGCCCTGGTCTCCCTCATCGGGGTGAACGAGATGATGCGCCAGGCTCAGATGGCTTCGGCCAGCACCTATGAACCCTTCACCTGGTATGCCGCTGCGGCCCTCATCTACCTGGCTATCAGCCTGGTGAGTGAATTTGGCTTGAAGCAGGCGTCCCGCTATACCCGCCGTTACGGAGGCTGATCATGCAGGATTACCTGATGACCCTGCTGGGGGGGCTGGCCATCACCCTGCAGCTCACCGCCTTCAGCCTGTTGCTCGGCGTGCTGCTGGCGGCTGGCATGACCTGGGTGCTGGAGCGCCGCATTCCGGTGGCGACCCAGCTGGTGCAGCTGTGGGTGCTGATCTTCACCGGCACGCCCCTGCTCATCCAGATCTTCCTCATCTACTACGGCCCCGGTCAGTTCGAGTGGCTCAAGGCCGGCCCGCTCTGGCCGCTGCTCAAGCAGCCCTGGTTCTGCGCCGTGCTGGCGCTGGGCTTCAACACCGCGGCTTATTCCACCCGGCTGTTCAAGGGGGCGCTCGATGCCATCCCCGCCGGCGAGGTGGAAGCCTGCCGGGCGCTCGGTTTCTCGGCCGGCCAGACCCTGTGGATGAAGGCGCGTCACGCCGCCCGTCGGCTGGTGCCCGCCTACTCCAACGAGGTGATCCTGGTGCTCAAGGGCAGTTCCCTCGCCAGCACCATCACCATCATGGACATCATGGGGCTGGCCCAGCGTCTCAACGCCCAGACCTATGACACCCTGGCGGTGTTCACCGTGGCCGGGGGCCTCTACCTGACCATGAATGGATTGTTAACAATTGGTTTCCGCTGGTGCGAGAAGCGAGCACTGGCATTCCAGTCCTGAAGCAGTCGTATTTACCTCTTAATGGTGAGGGAGACACAGGAAATCTGTGTCTTTCCTCTCATTTATCGCATATTCCTCTCCGCTTTCGTCGCCGCTTGTTCCCTGGCTCACAGAACCCGTGATTACAACTGTTATCAGATTGTTTTTTAGCAGGGGATCCTTTAAGGTGAGGCGCACAATAAGAAACAGCGTTAACCCAACTAGAAACAACCTTAAACCTACGCTTAGACATGGAGTTGATCATGAAAGTTGCCGTTCTGGGTGCCGCCGGTGGCATCGGCCAAGCCCTTGCTCTGCTGTTGAAAAATCGCCTGCCTGCCGGTTCCGAATTGAGCCTGTATGATATTGCCCCGGTCACTCCGGGCGTGGCGGCGGACCTGAGCCATATCCCGACTGACGTGAAAGTAAAAGGTTTCTGCGGTGAAGATCCGAGCCCTGCTCTGGTCGGCGCCGATGTCGTGCTGATCTCTGCCGGCGTGGCGCGCAAGCCCGGCATGGATCGTTCCGATCTGTTCAACATCAACGCCGGTATCGTCAAGAACCTGGTGGAGAAGTGTGCCGTTACCTGCCCCAAGGCACTGATCGGCATCATCACCAACCCGGTCAACACCACGGTCGCCATCGCCGCCGAAGTGTTGAAGAAGGCCGGTGTCTATGACAAGCGCCGCCTGTTCGGCGTGACCACCCTGGACGTCATCCGTGGCGAGACCTTCGTGGCCGAGGCCAAGGGCCTGAACATCGACAAGATCCGCGTCAACGTGATCGGTGGCCACAGTGGCGTGACCATTCTGCCGCTGCTGTCCCAGATCGAAGGGGCCAGCTTCACCGCAGAAGAAGCGGCTGCCATGACCAAGCGCATCCAGAATGCCGGTACCGAAGTGGTGGAAGCCAAGGCCGGTGGCGGTTCTGCCACTCTCTCCATGGGTCAGGCGGCCTGCCGCTTCGGCCTGTCCCTCATCAAGGGTCTGCAGGGCGAAGCCAACGTCATCGAGTGCGCCTATGTGGAAGGCAATGGCGAGCACGCCACCTTCTTCGCGCAGCCGGTACTGCTGGGCAAGAACGGTGTCGAGAGCGTGCTGGACTACGGCAAGCTGAGCGCCTTCGAGCAAGAGTCCATGGACAGCATGCTGGCTACCCTGAAGGCCGATATCCAGCTGGGTGTCGACTTCGTCAAGTAAGCCGCAGCGTCGATCATGAGGGGAGCCCAGGCTCCCCTTTGTCATTTCCGGGGTTTGCCATGGCGGACTAAGGAGATGGACCCGGCTGCCGATAAAGAGGGCAGCAGGAGATCCCTATGATGAAACCCAGTACCCTCATCGGCCTCGTCGGTTTGTGCAGCCTCCCCTTGCAGGGGGCCGAGCCGATCTCGGCGGCCACACAAACCCAGTCGGTGGCGGCCACCACAGTCCCGACCCCCTCGGCGGCTTTGCCATCGACCGCCCCGTCATCAGCACAGGTTGCATCAGCGACTCTACCGGCCATCGCACCTGTACCGTCAGCTGCCGTTGCCCCAGCGCCGGTGGCGTCGGCAGCGTTGCCTACGGCTGCCGCTGCTCCGACCCCTGTGCTGTCGAGCGTTGATGCACCCGCTCCAGTGGCATCAACCCCGGCGGCTGCTCCGCTGCCCAGGGCGGTGAATCCTGGATCCCTGGCCAAGGGAGAGCTGCAGGCTGTGCCGCTCTATCGGCAGGACGAGCTGCTCAACTGGATAGAGCAGGGACGTCATCTGACCCGGGTGAAGCAGGACAGGTGCCAGCTGACCCAGGACATAGAGGCACGCGCCTCTGTGATGAAGATCCCGGCCTATCAGTTCCTGTGGGGGGACATGCTGGCCTGGGGCGTCTGCACCAAGCCGGATGCCCAGGTAGGCGTGCAATACATGTGGGAGGCGGCCAATCAGGGCCTGGCTCCCGCACTGGAGCAGCTGGGGCGCTACTACTGGAAAGGCATCCTGGTCCAGAAGGACCTGGTACGGGCCGAGACCCTGATGCGGGAGGCTGCCAGCCTGGGTTTCCAGCGGGCCCAGATAGAGTGGGTCGAGATGCTGTTGCAGGGTATGGGCAGTCCGCTGGATTACGAGGAGGCCTACCACTGGCTGCACGGCGCCGTCATCGGCGACAAGGCGACCCACCAGAAGGCGGCTAGCCTGCTGAGCCGACTCGGTAATCGCATGCCCGCCAATGCCATCGCCCGCGCCAAGGCGATGCACTAAGTCCGGCAAGCCAGGCCACTCGATACAACAAGGCCCGCGAACCTGCGTTCGTGGGCCTTGTTCATTTTCCCTGTCAGGAGGCGGGATCAGAGATCCTGATGGGGGCCGAACACCTCGTAATGCATTCTGTCTGCGGGGACGCCCAAACTGCTCAGCTGATCTTTCACAGCCTTCATAAAGCCCAGGGGGCCGCAGAAGTAGTAGTGAGCGTTGGCCGGGATGAGGTCAGTGACCTGTTCCAGCGCCAGGGTGCCGCTGAAGTCGTAATCTTGCCCCTGCACGTCCTGTTCGGCAGGTGTCCTATACCAGACCCGGCTCTGCAAGCTGGCGTGCTGGCTGCTCTTTATCTGGATCTCTTCCTTGAAGGCATGCTGGGCGCCATGCTCGCAAGCGTGCAGCCAGCGGATTTCAGTCCCCGCTTGTTCAGCCAGCAACTGGTTCAGCATGCTCAGCATGGGGGTCAGACCCACTCCGGCGGAGATCAGTACCACTGGGGTGGCCGTCTCGGTCTGCAGGAAGAAGTCCCCCGCCGGTGGCATCAGCGCCACCTCGTCACCGATGTGAAGCTGGTCATGCAGCAGGTTGGAGGCCTGGCCCTGGGGCTCGCGCTTGACGCTGATGCGGTAGTCGCGGCCATTAGGGGCATCGGAGAGGGAGTATTGGCGGATCTCCTGATGCTCCAGTGTCGGGTGATTGAGCCTGATGCTGATATATTGCCCCGGCTTGAAGCGCAGTACGGGCTTGCCGTCGACGGGGGCCAGCACGAAGGAGGTGACAAGCTCGCTCTCCTGGCGCTTCTCCTTGATGAGGAAAGCGCGAGCACCTTGCCAGCCGCCGATCTCGCTCGCCTTCTCCCGGTAGAGCTCGCCCTCCCGGCCGATAAAGATATCGGCCAGCACCCCATAAGCCTTGCCCCAGGCCTCCAATACCTCGTCAGTCACCGCGCTGCCACCCATTTCTTTGAGCGTGGCCAAGAGATGACTACCCACAATGTGATATTGTTCCGGCTGGATCAGGAAACCCGTGTGCTTGTGGGCGATGCGTTCCACGGCACCGGCCAGGGCCCCCAGGTTGTCTATATTCCTGGCGTAGGCCGCCACTGCGCTGAACAGGGCCAGGGGTTGGCCGCCACTGCGCTGATGAGCCAGGTTGAACACATCCTTCAACTCGGGGTTGTGGCTGAACATGCGCTGGTAGAAGTGCTGGGTAAGGGCAGGCCCCGCCGATTCGAGCAAAGGAATGGTGCTCTTGATGACGGCGATGGTGGCTTGGTCTAACATAGGAGGTCCTTTCTAATTGAACATCTGGAATGTCACTTAATAAGTTGCATCCTAAATGTTTAATTGATCTGGATCAATCATCAATTCTTTGCGCTATGCGCCACAGGCACTATGAGACTAACAAGCTATACCGATTTTGGATTGAGAGCCCTGCTCTATCTGGCCACGTTGCCGGAGGGGGAATTGTCGAGCGTGGCCAAGGTGTCTGCCTTGTATGACGTCTCTCGCAATCACATGGTGAAGGTGGTGAACCAGC
The DNA here is from genome assembly GCF_041402505.1 of Aeromonas sp. S2(2024). Classification (NCBI taxonomy): domain Bacteria; kingdom Pseudomonadati; phylum Pseudomonadota; class Gammaproteobacteria; order Aeromonadales; family Aeromonadaceae; genus Aeromonas; species Aeromonas sp. S2(2024). Next base: position 66,280 of record NZ_JBGLRL010000007.1, on the reverse strand, counting down.
TGGTGAAGCTGGGTTATCTGCAGTCCCAGCGTGGCAAGAATGGCGGGATCCGCATGGCCTGTTCCCCTGAGAGCGTGAACATAGGCCAGGTGATCCGGGCGCTGGAAGGCAATCTGGATGGGATCGACTGCGGTTCCCCCGTCTGCCATATTGTCTCTGTCTGCCTGCTCAAGAGTGCACTGAAGGAGGCGATGAACGCCTTCCTGGCGGTGATGGACGGCTATACGCTGCAAGACTTGCTGGCCAACCGCGACGAGCTGCAGCAGGTGTTTGGCGAGTTGATCCCGACCCTGGTGCTGGAGCCGGATGACGAGAGCGAGTGAGACAAAAAAGGCTGCCATCGGCAGCCTTTTTTCAATCCTCGTAACCTGACTCGTTACGGTAGAGGTGTGGCATGATCCTCGCCATCTTCACCATGTTGTTTTCCACTTCGAGGATTTCGATGGGGTAACCCGCCAGCCTGACACTGATGTTGGGCTGGGGGATCTCCTCCAGGTACTCCAGAATCACCCCGTTGAGGGTGCGCGGGCCGTCGATGGGCAGGTGCCAGTGCATCTCCTTGTTCAGCTCGCGGATGCTGGCGGAGCCTTCCACCAGGAAGGATCCGTCCGGCTGGGGGTGGATCTCGTCGCTCGGCGCCGGGGCCATGGAGGTGGTGAAGTCGCCCACTATCTCTTCCAGGATGTCATCCAGGGTGATCAGCCCCTGAATATCGCCATACTCGTCGACAATCAGCCCGATCCTCTCCTTGTTGCGCTGGAACTTGGCCAGCTGCACGTTGAGCGGCGTGCCTTGTGGAATGAAGTAGATGGGATCGACTTCCCGCAGCAGGCTGGACTTGCTGAACTGGTCCCTGGCGACGAGCCTGAGGGCGTCACGAGAGTGTAAAAATCCGACAACGTCGTCAATATTGTCGCGATAGAGCAGGATCTTGGTGTGGGCGCAGTGGGCCAGCTGGCGCAGTATGCTCTTCCAGTCGTCATTGATGTCGATGGCAGAGATCTCGCTGCGCGGCACCATGATGTTTTCCACCGTCATCTTGTCCAGATCCAGAATGCTGATCAGCATCTCCTGATGGCGCTGGGGGATGAGGCTGCCCGCCTCGTTGACTATGGTGCGCAGCTCTTCGGTGTTGAGGGAGTCATCCTTGCGATGTTCGAGGCGCAGCAGCTTGAGCAAGAGGTTGGTGATGCTGTTGATGAGCCAGACCAGCGGGGCGAAGGGCACCATCAGCCCCTTGAGGACCCAGGAGGCGGGATAGGCGATGCGCTCGGGAAACATGGCCGCCAGTGTCTTGGGGGTGACTTCCCCGAACACCAGCACCACCAGGGTGAGGCCGAAGGTGGCGATGGCGACGCCGAGATCCCCAAACAGCCGGATGCAGACGATGGTGGCGATGGCGGAGGCCAGAATGTTGACCAGGTTGTTGCCGATGAGGATGAGGCCAAGCAGGCGATCCGGTCGGGCCAGCAGCTTTTCGACCCGACGGGCTGCCTTGTGTTTGGTTTGGGCCAGATGCCGCAGCTTGTAGCGGTTGAGGGACATCAGACCGGTTTCGGAACTGGAGAAGAAGGCTGACAACACAATCAAAATAACGAGAACAATCAGTAATGTGCTCGTTGAGATACTGTCCAAGAAGGGCTCCTGTTGGGGTGGTTTTTGGGGTGCTGAACCGTCAGCTCAGCAAGACTTCCTTGACGAAGCGGCTGCCAAAGTAAGCCAGGGTCAGGATGACGCTGCCGATGAGGCTCAGCATGATGACCTTGCGACCACGCCAGCCACGGGTGTGGTGACCCCACAGCAGCAAGGCGTAGACGCACCAGGCCAGGATCGAGAGGATGGCCTTGTGGGATTTGCCCTGGGCAAACATGTCTTCCAGGAAGAACAGACCCGAGGCGATGGAGAGGGTCAGCAGCAACAGGCCCGCGGAGATGAGCTGGAACAGACGCTTCTCCACCGTCATCAGGGGCGGCATGGCGGGCAGATGGCTTATCTTTCTGGACTTCAGCTGCCGATCCAGACAGGCAAGCTGCAGCGCAAACAGGCAGGCGATCATCAGTACCGAATAGGCCATCAAGGCGAGCCCGATGTGCAGCAGCAGTTGGGGGTGCGCTTCCAGATGAGTGATGTAGCGGCCCGGAATCAGGGCGCTGGCGGCGAGCAGCAAGGCCGAGAAACTGTAGACCACGGGCAGCAGGATCCAGCCGTTGAAACGGCGGGTAACGCAGGTCATGAAGCCGCTGATGATGAGGCTGACCAGGGAGGCGACGTTCAACATGCTGAGATTCTGGCCGGAATGGGTGGCCAGCACCTCGCTTCCCACCGCCACACCATGTGCAGTCAGGGCCAGGCCGACACAGGCAAACAGCGACACCTGCCCGACGGGCTTGGCGCTGAGCAGCAGGTGCAGAGAGGCGATGATGGCCAGCAGGTAAAACGCCAGGGCCAGAACAGAGATCACGATCATAACCAGGTCGTTGTCGAACAAGCTTTTATGGATAAGAGGGGCAGTATACCTTGCACAAGATATGCTCGCCAGTTGTGCCAGGGGCTAACTGCCCATATATAAGTAGCAGCTGACAGCCCCGTGCGGCGAATAATCGTCCTCCGGCGTTGACTGGGGTATAATGCCCTCCATTTGTTACACCCGCTCATTCGATGGCGGGTCACCGCCTCAAGCGGTGAGTAATCGTCCCCACAGTGCTGACTGGGGTATAATGCCCCACTAGTTACGCCAAGAATCGGAATGCGTCATGTTTGAGAATTTGACTGAACGACTCTCGCGCACCCTGCGCAATGTCAGTGGCCGTGGCCGACTGACCGAAGAGAACATCAAGGATACCTTGCGTGAAGTACGCATGGCGCTGCTCGAGGCGGACGTGGCCCTGCCGGTGGTGCGTGACTTCGTTGCCCGCGTGAAAGAGCGTGCAGTCGGCCAGGAAGTGGCCAAGTCCCTGAGCCCGGGCCAGGCCTTCATCAAGATAGTGCATGGCGAGCTGGTCTCCGTCATGGGAGAGGCGAACGAGCAGCTCAATCTGGCCGCACAGCCGCCGGCCATCATCCTGATGGCGGGCCTGCAGGGTGCCGGTAAGACCACGACTGTGGGCAAGCTCGCCAAGCTGCTCAAGGAGCGCCACAAGAAGAAGGTGCTGGTGGTCAGTGCCGACGTCTACCGCCCGGCGGCGATCAAGCAGCTCGAGACCCTGGCCAATGACATCTCGGTCGATTTCTTCCCAAGCGATGTGACCCAGAAGCCGGTGGCGATCGCCACCGCCGCCATCGATCAGGCGCGCAAGAAATTCTATGACGTGGTGATCGTCGATACCGCCGGTCGTCTGCACGTGGACACCGAGATGATGGCGGAGATCCAGGATCTCCACGCCACCATCAAGCCGGTCGAGACCCTGTTCGTGGTGGATGCCATGACAGGTCAGGATGCTGCCAATACCGCCAAGGCGTTCAACGAAGCGCTGCCGCTCACCGGCGTCATCCTCACCAAGGCGGACGGCGACGCCCGCGGCGGTGCCGCCCTGTCGGTGCGCCACATCACCGGCAAGCCGGTCAAGTTCATCGGTATGGGCGAGAAGACCGATGCCCTTGAGCCCTTCCACCCGGATCGACTCGCATCCCGCATCCTCGGCATGGGGGACGTGCTGTCGCTCATCGAAGAGGTGGAACGCAACGTCGACAAGGAAAAAGCCGCCAAGCTGGCCAACAAGGTCAAGAGCGGCAAGGGCTTCGATCTGGAAGATTTCCGCGAGCAGCTGGCCCAGATGCGCAACATGGGCGGCATGATGGGCATGCTCGACAAGTTGCCCGGCATGTCCGGTCTGCCGGATAACGTGAAAGATCAGATGGATGACAAGATCACAGTGCGGATGGAGGCCATCATCAGCTCCATGACGCCCAAGGAGCGTGCTCATCCCGATCTCATCAAGGGCTCCCGCAAGCGTCGCATCGCCGCGGGTTCCGGCATGCAGGTGCAGGACGTGAACAAGCTGCTCAAGCAGTTCACCGAGATGCAGCGCATGATGAAGAAGATGTCCGGCAAGGGTGGCATGCGCAAGATGATGGGCCAGATGAAGAACATGCTGCCACCCGGATTCGGTGGTGGCGGGCGCGGTCCGTTCTGATTTTCCTGCTTGTCAGGCAAAAAGGCTCACTTCGGTGAGCCTTTTTCATGCCAACTCCTGCGCAAAAAATAGCAGGCTTGGTTGCAATTATTACGAATCCAAGTAGAATTACGCGGCTTATTTTAAGCTAGGGTCTGCGTATTTGCAGGCCTTGTTCATTAGATGTTCATGAGGACGATATGGTAACCATTCGTTTACAACGTGGTGGCGCGAAAAAGCGTCCGTTCTACCAGGTAGTAGTTTCTGACAGCCGTTGCGCCCGTGACGGTCGCTTCATCGAGCGCGTTGGTTTCTTCAACCCGGTTGCTGCTGGTAACGCTGAAAAGCTGAACCTGGACCTGGCTCGTATCGAGCATTGGGTTGCTACTGGTGCCACTGTTTCTGACCGTGTTGCCAAGCTGATCAAAGACGCTAAAAAAGCTGCTTAATCAGCCAAGCGGTAAGGAGTTAAGGTGGAAAAACCTATAGTTCTGGGCACCCTGGGTACCGTTTACGGCATCAAGGGCTGGCTTAAAGTGAACTCCTTCACCGATGTTGCCGAAGCGATTTTCGATTACAACCCCTGGCTGATCAATCAGAACGGGGTATGGCGTGAGATTCAGGTTTCGGCCTGGAAGCGTCACAACAAGGGTCTGATCTGCAAGCTCGATGGTATCGATGTGCGCGAGGATGCCCTGGCATTGACCAATGTCGAGATTGGCGTAGCCGCCGATCTGTTGCCTGCGTTGCCTGAAGGTGAGTTCTACTGGCGTGACCTCATTGGTTGCACCGTGGTAACCACCAAGGGATACGACCTGGGCAAGGTGACCGAATTGATGGAAACCGGCTCCAACGATGTGTTGGTGGTTGAGGCCAATGTAAAAGATGCCTTTGGTGCAAAGGAGCGGTTGATACCGTTCCTGGAAGAGCAGGTGATCAAGAATATTGATCTGACTGCTCGAACAATCGAAGTTGATTGGGATCCTGGTTTCTAGTTTCCCGCGCTAACACGGGTGCCGGAGGTTTCTTATGTGGATTGGGGTCATTAGCCTCTTCCCGGAAATGTTCCGAGCCATTACCGAGCACGGGGTAACGGGTCGGGCCGTCAAGAGTGGCCTGCTGCAGATTGAGTGCTGGAACCCTCGGGACTTCACCCACGACAAACACCGTACGGTCGATGATCGTCCTTATGGTGGTGGGCCCGGCATGTTGATGATGGTTCAGCCGCTGCGTGATGCCATTCATGCAGCCAAGCAAGCGGCGGGAGACGGGGCGAAAGTCATCTATCTCTCTCCTCAGGGACGCAAGCTGACTCAAGCGGGCGTGACCGAGTTGGCGACGAATCAGAAACTGATTCTGGTCGCCGGTCGATACGAAGGTATCGATGAGCGCGTGATACAAACCGAAGTCGACGAAGAGTGGTCTATCGGGGATTACGTGTTAAGTGGTGGCGAGTTGCCTGCCATGACCCTGATCGATGCGGTTTCGCGTCTGGTCCCGGGGGTCTTGGGTGATCAGGCCAGTGCCGAGCAGGACTCCTTCACGGATGGGCTGCTGGATCATCCCCACTATACTCGGCCGGAGGTGTTGGATGGGCTGACGGTGCCCGAGGCGCTGACAAGCGGCAATCACGAAGTGATTCGGCGCTGGCGACTCAAGCAATCGCTCGGACGAACCTGGCAGAGAAGGCCGGAACTTATTAACAACCTAGCTCTGACTGACGAGCAAGAATCACTTCTTGCCGAGTATGTCCGCGAAGTGCGTGACAGCGTTAAGTAGAGTTTTCAGTTTATCCTAGGTAAGGAAAGACAATGAGCAAGATTATTCAGCAGCTTGAACAAGAGCAACTACGTACCGACATCCCGGCTTTTGCCCAGGGCGACACCGTACGTGTTCAAGTTCGTGTTAAAGAAGGTGGTAAAGAGCGTCTGCAGGCTTTCGAAGGCATCGTGATTGCCAAGCGTAACCGCGGTCTGCACTCTGCTTTCACCGTTCGCAAGATCTCCAACGGCGAAGGTGTTGAGCGTGTATTCCAGACTCACTCTCCGCTGATCCACAGTGTAGAACTGAAGCGTCGTGGTGATGTTCGCCGCGCCAAACTGTACTACCTGCGCAACCTGTCCGGCAAAGCTGCTCGTATCAAAGAGAAGCTCAACTAATTCGATTCGAATTGGTGTCGGTATGTCGGCGAAAAGCTCGACAGGTAGTGAAAAGGCTCGCCAATGGCGAGCCTTTTTTGTATCCGTGTGCGGGGTATTGGCTCAACCGGGCTGGCTGACCCGCACCACAGAGTTGTCACGCCCGAAGGGGCCAGGCACGTAGTCGTCCGCCTCCCAGTCGTTGTCATAAAGGGTTTCACCATCGGGTTGCACTAGCTGATAGCAATACTCGAAATGGCTGGGGCCATCGGTCGGCAGGTTGAGTGTCGCCTTGAACTCCCCGTTTTTCATCCTCTTCAGTTCAATGGGCTGCCACTGGCTGAATTCACCCAGCAGCAAGACCTGCTCGGCATCACCGGCGGCCTCCTTTTCGACGGCAAAGGTCACCTTGACCTCGGGACGGGATTTGAGGAATTGCTTGTTGATCGGCATATGGACTCCTTGTCACTGGCTGCGAAGAAAGTAGCGCTGGTTATTTTTATATCACTTTATGACAAGGATGTTGATAAACAGGATCAAAGGGGGAGGGCAAAATGGCGCTGCAGGAGTTGATGGGTGAACTCGATCTTGAGGTAGAAGCCCCGTGGTAGCGTCATGATGGGTTGGCCATTGCGGCCGATGGCGCGGGTCAGCGCCTTGCTGTTGGCCGCCTTGGGGCGCAGCTGCAATACCTGGCCGTGGCGGGCGCTGATCTGCTCCACTTCCCCCAGCACTATCATGTCCATCAGCTCCTCCCAATCCTGACGCAGCAACCTGTCTTCTTCTTCGCTCGGGCTCCACAGCAAGGGCATGCCTACCCGGCGTTCACCGACGGGGATGGTGCGGCTGCCCTCCACCGGGATCCAGAGTACCCGCGACAGCTTGTTGCGCACATTGGACTCCTCCCAGCGCTGGCCACTGATCCCGATGAGGGGAGCGACGCAGACGAAGGTGGTTTCCAGTGGTTTGCCCTGAGGATCGATCGGGATCGTCTTGAGCTCGATGCCGAGATCGGGGAAGTCCTGCTCCGGCCGGCTGCCCGCGCTGGCGCCCAGCTGCCACTCGATCAACTGACCGATCCACCCCTTGTCCCGTCTGAGATCCCGTGGCACCGGGATGCCGGCCGTCGCAGCGAGCTGGGCCAGGGTGAAGCCGGCCATGGCGTAGGCGCGCGCCAGCAATTCCTGCTCTGACTGTGGGTTGGCGGGCATGAGGGGCTCCTGTTGACGAGAAGGGGGGTGGACAAGTGTGATCCTGACAGAGGATCGCTGTTTTTGTAACCGATCCTTGCCCGACTATGCACAGGGGGGGCAAGATTGTGAATTATCATCTATGGCAATGATTTTAAAGGAGTTTGACTTTTTTCTCCAGCCTGGAGAACGGGAGGATCCCGGTTGCAACGAGTTGTCCAAGGGTTTGGCCTGGCTGTTGCACATAGTTATCCACAGAAATCTTGGATAACTGACATAAAGTGGTGATACAGGGCCTGGCATCAGAAATAAATGTGAGAGCACACCGATTTTTCTCGCCATATCGGTGCAGATAATGCGCCATCCTTGTGGATAAACTAGCCTTGGTGGATCTTTGAGCAGTCGAACTTGTTCACAATTGACAGCCAGGATCCTCGGGCGCAAAAGACATGGATCTTGATCCAGTCTTTAAATATTAACTATATGTATTTAAATGAATATTTTGTTTTTATATGAATCGGGTATGATACGGCATGATTTGAAGTCGTAGTATAAAACTACTGTATATACCCGCTTGATCACAGGCTTATGCACAGTCTGGGTGGGCAACTTGCGGAGCTTGTCCTTCAGGTTTGTTTATAACTTTGCTTGAAATGCCAAGTTATTCATGAGTGGAAGATGACAGTCCCTGTTTGCCGCCACGGGGTGAATGTGGAACAATCTCTTTATAGATTCAGCCTTTATAAGGTGATCACGTGATAGATGGCGACGGATTTCGTCCCAATGTCGGCATCGTGATCTGTAACCGTGACGGGCAAGTATTGTGGGCTAAGCGCTATGGGCAGCACTCCTGGCAGTTTCCGCAGGGGGGGGTTGATGATGGTGAATCGCCGGAACAGGCCATGTATCGTGAGTTGTATGAGGAGATAGGCCTCAAGCCCGACGATGTGACCATACTGGCGACCAGTCGCAACTGGCTGAAGTACCGCTTACCCAAACGACTCGTTCGCTGGGACAGTTCACCGGTCTGTATTGGCCAGAAGCAGAAATGGTTTTTGTTGCAGCTCGAGCCTGGCAAAGAGTCCAGGATCCAGTTCGGCTGTCATGGTCACCCGGAATTTGATGATTGGCGTTGGGTCAGCTTCTGGTACCCGGTTCGTCAGGTCGTCTCCTTCAAGCGGGAAGTTTACCGCCGGGTGATGAAGGAGTTTGCCCCGCTGGCCATGCCGGTGCCGGTGGTGCAGGTTAATCGAAAGGATGGGCGGCGCAACCGCTCGCGCTAAGGAGCACAATTAGTTGCTGACGGAACTCAGACGCATCGTCGAGAGCATGGCCGAGGCCAACACCCTCGAACAGGCCTTGCAAGCATTGGTGAGCCAGACCCGACTCGCCATGATGGTGGACTGCTGCTCCGTTTATGTCGCCGAGCCCGATATGCGCCGCTATCGACTGGCGGCGACCGATGGGCTGGCCGAGTCGGCGGTGGGCAAGGCCACCCTGCCGTTCGAGCAGGGCATAGTCGGTCTGGTGGGTCAGCGGGAAGAGCTGATCAACCTGGCCGATGCCCCTTCTCATCCGAGTTTCAAGTTTCTGCCCGATGTCGCAGAAGAGGCGTTTCGCTCCTTCCTCGGCGCCCCCATCATGCACCAGCGCCAGGTGGTCGGCATTCTGGTGGTGCAGCAGAAAGAGAGCCGGCTGTTCGATGAAGGGGAAGAGTCCTTCATGGTCACCCTGGCGGCGCAACTGGCGGCCCGCATCGCCCAGGCCCAGGCCAAGGGCTGGTTGCAGAAGACCGACTGGAGCAAGCCGCTGCGTGGCATCGCCGGTGCCAGCGGCATCGCCATCGCCAAGGCCTGGGTGTGGCGTCCGCGCAAGGCGCTCAACAGCATCACCCCGCGCAAGGATGAGGAGCACGGCAAGCAGCTGGCTCGGCTGGAGCTTGCGGTGGAAGAGGTGCGCCACGATCTGGAGAGCCTGGCGCTGCGCTTTCGCGAGAGCTACAGCCAGGACTCGGTCGCCATCTTCGACATCTATCTGCACCTGCTGAACGATCCCGGCTACATCAAGCCGATCCGCAACAAGGTCAGCAAGGAGCACTGGACCGCCATCTCCGCGGTCAAGATCATCAGCGATCGGCTGATCGATCAGTTCAAGGGGATGAAGGATCCCTATCTGCGGGAGCGCTCAACCGATGTGAAAGACATCGCCCAGCGGCTCATCAGCCGGCTGGTGCAGGACGAACCCGAGCAGCTCACCATAGGAGAGCCGGTGGTGCTGGTCGCCGACGAGGTGACCGCCACCATACTCGCCGAGATCCCGCGGGAGTTTCTGAGCGGTGTGGTCTCCCTCAAGGGCGGGACCAACTCCCATGCCGCCATCCTGGCCCGTGCCATGGGGGTAGCGGCCATCATGGGGGTGGATCTGCCGCTCGGCGATATAGGCGGGCGCACTCTGGTGGTCGACGGCTACAGCGGCGATCTCTTCATCGAGCCCAATCAGGTGATCCTGACCGAGTACCGGCAACTGCTCAATGAGGAGCGGGCGCTCGATACCCTGGTGCGCAGCGTCGACAATCAACCCTCGGAGACCGCAGACGGCACCCCTGTCTCCCTGCTGCTCAACGCCGGCCTCAGCGCCGACACCGAGATATCCCTCAACCATCTGGCGGATGGGGTCGGACTCTATCGCACCGAGATCCCCTTCATGCTGCAGGACAGCTTCCCCTCCGAATGGGAGCAGACGGCGCGCTATCGTGGGATCCTGGAGACCTATCGGGATCGCCCCGTCTGCATGCGCACCCTGGATGTGGGGGGGGACAAGCAATTGCCCTATTTCCCCATCGTGGAGGAAAATCCCTTCCTTGGCTGGCGGGGGATCCGGCTCACCCTGGATCACCCCGAGTTGTTCCTGGTGCAGCTCAAGGCCATGCTGCGCGCCAGCGAAGGGCTGGACAATCTGGCCATCATGCTGCCGATGATCAGCAGCGTCAGTGAAATCAAGGCCTCCCGCCGGCTGCTGGATCAGGCCTGGCGTGAAGTGTCGGAAGAGGCGGCGAGCCGCGATGCGGTGATCCGCTACCCCAGCCTGGGGGTGATGATAGAGGTGCCCTCCGCCCTCTACATCCTGCCGGAGATGGCCCCCCTCATCGACTTCTGGTCGGTGGGCAGCAATGACCTGACCCAGTATCTGCTGGCGGTGGATCGCAACAACGCCCGGGTCGCCAGTATCTATGACGCCTTCCACCCCGCGGTGATCCGCGCCCTGCAACTGCTGGTCGATGCCTCCCATCGCTACCAGAAGCCGGTCTCGGTCTGCGGCGAGCTGGCCGGGGATCCGGTCGGCGTGCTGCTGTTGCTGGCCATGGGCTATCGCCGTTTCAGCATGAACACCCACAACATTTCCCGCATCAAGTACGTGTTGCGTCAATCCGATCTCGGCGAGCTGAAGGCGCTGATGGCCGATGGCCTCAAGCACGACAATCCCCACGTGCTCCGTGGCCTGTTTGCCCGCTACCTGGAAGAGCACGGTCTTGGCGGTTTGCTGCGCGCGGGTCACAAGACCAAGCTGCCCGATTGATATTCAGTCTTGTTCCTGCTGACGAATGATCGGAGAATGCGGCTTTTCTTATGACTGGGGCCGCGCCATGCAGCACGACGGATATTGGGTTTTCTCGCAGATTGATCCCGTAGCATTCAGTTTGGGACCACTATCGGTACGCTGGTATGGTCTCATGTATTTGTTTGGTTTCGCCTTTGCCATGTGGCTTGCGGGCCGCCGCGCCGACGCGCCCAACAGTGGCTGGACCCGCAACGAGGTGTCTGACCTGCTGTTCTACGGCTTCCTCGGGGTGATCCTGGGCGGTCGTATCGGCTATGTGCTGTTCTACAACTTCGATCTCTTCCTGGCCGATCCCACCTACCTGTTCAAGATCTGGACCGGGGGCATGTCGTTCCACGGCGGTCTGATCGGGGTCATCACCGCCATGATCTGGTTTGCGCACAAGACCAAGCGTCACTTCTTCACCGTGGCGGACTTTGTGGCACCGCTCATTCCATTCGGTCTCGGCGTCGGCCGTATCGGCAACTTCATGAACGGCGAGCTGTGGGGCCGGGTCACGGACGTGCCCTGGGCCATCATCTTCCCGGAGGCAGGCCCCGAGCCGCGTCACCCCTCCCAGCTCTACCAGTTCGCCCTGGAAGGTGTGGTGCTCTTCATCATCCTGAACCTGTTCTGGCGCAAGAACCCGCCACGGGGCGCCATCTCCGGCATGTTCCTGCTGTTCTACGGCCTGTTCCGCTTCCTGGTGGAGTTCGTACGCCAGCCTGACAGTCAGCTGGGTCTCTACTTCCAGGAGATCAGCATGGGCCAGATCCTCTCCACCCCGATGATCATCATCGGCGCCCTGATGATCTGGGTTGCCTACAAGCGTCCGCAGTTGTTCGGCAACGCAGCGAAGGAGGCAAAGCAATGAGGGCCTATCTCGACCTGATGCAGAAGATCCTGGATGAAGGCACAGTCAAATCCGATCGCACCGGCACGGGGACCGTCTCCCTGTTCGGTCATCAGATGCGCTTCAATCTGGCGGAAGGCTTCCCGCTGGTCACCACCAAGAAGTGTCACCTGCGCTCCATCATTCATGAATTGCTGTGGTTCCTCAATGGCGACACCAACACTGCCTACCTGAAAGAGCACGGCGTCAGCATCTGGGACGAGTGGGCTGACGAGCACGGCGATCTGGGCCCTGTCTATGGTGCCCAATGGCGCTCCTGGCCGGCGGCCGATGGCACTGTCATCGACCAGATCCAGAAGGCGGTGGATGACATCAAGCACAACCCGGATTCCCGCCGCATCATAGTCTCCGCCTGGAACGTGGGTGAGCTGGACAAGATGGCGCTCGCCCCTTGTCATGCCTTCTTCCAGTTCTATGTGGCGGACGGCAAGCTCTCTTGCCAGCTCTATCAACGCAGCTGCGACGTCTTCCTCGGTCTGCCATTCAACATCGCGAGCTACGCCCTGCTGACCCACATGATGGCCCAGCAGTGCGATCTGGCCGTGGGCGACTTCGTCTGGACCGGTGGCGATGTGCACCTCTACTCCAACCACATGGAGCAGACGGCGCTGCAGCTCTCCCGCGAGCCGCGTTCCTTGCCGCAGCTGGTGATCAAGCGCAAGCCGGACTCCATCTTCGACTACAGGTTCGAGGATTTCGAGATCCAGGGCTATGATCCTCACCCGGGTATCAAGGCCCCTGTCGCCATCTGATCCCGCATCCGCCATGATGGCGAGCGGCTCTCGGCGGGATCTCCCGCTATGCTATTCCATCTGTTCGAAAGGCGCCTGCGGGCGCCTTTTTTATTCCAGATCAGAATGAATATGCAAAGAAATGAATGGCGAACAGGTTCGAGAAGGCGGGGTAAAACGTGCTTATAGCAGACATGATTTATTTTGCCTTCGGTTTTTCCGTTGTTATTGGCAGTTAGAAACGATTTTTCATTAGTTCACTCGGCCCCTAGACTGAAAAAGTACAATTTTATGGATAGTTAGACCATGAGCGATGTGTTCAAGCGATTTCTCAAACTGGAGTCAGCCTCCGGAATAATTCTGATCCTGGCCGCCTTGCTGGCCATCGGTCTGGCCAACTCTGCCCTGGCGGAGCACTATCAGAGTTTCCTCAATACTCAGGTACAGGTGCGCATTGCCGCCCTGGACATCAACAAGCCGTTGCTGCTCTGGATCAACGACGGCTTCATGGCGCTCTTCTTCCTGTTGGTCGGGCTGGAAGTAAAGCGTGAGATGCTGGAGGGGGCGCTCTCATCCCGGGTGCAGGCCACCTTCCCGGCCATCGCCGCCGTGGGCGGCATGCTGGCCCCTGCACTCATCTATGCCTTCTTCAACTACGAGGACGAAGTCACCCGGGCCGGTTGGGCCATCCCGGCTGCGACCGATATCGCCTTCGCCCTCGGGGTGATGGCGCTGCTTGGCAAACGGGTGCCGACCAGCCTGAAGGTTTTCCTGCTGGCCCTGGCCATCATGGATGACCTGGGGGTCATCATCATCATCGCGCTGTTCTATACCCAACAGCTGTCGCTGACCGCACTGGCGGTCGGTATAGTGGCGACCCTTACTCTGCTCTGGATGAATCGCCGTGGTGAGGACAGGATCGGCCTTTACATGCTGGTGGGTCTGGTGCTCTGGGTGGCCGTGCTCAAGTCAGGTGTTCATGCGACCCTGGCTGGCGTCATCGTTGGCTTCATGATCCCTATCTCCGGGCAGCGTTATGCCTCGCCGCTCAAGCACCTGGAGCATGCGCTGCATCCTTGGAGCGCGTATCTGATCTTGCCGTTGTTTGCCTTTGCCAACGCTGGTGTCTCCCTCGACGGGATCCAGCTGTCAGATCTGCTCAGCCCGGTGCCCATGGGCATCATACTGGGGCTCTTCATCGGCAAGCCCCTCGGCATCTTCACCATCAGCTGGCTGTCGGTGAAACTCGGCATTGCCCAGCTGCCGAGTGGCGTCAACTTCAAGCAGATCTTTGCCGTCAGCATCCTGTGTGGCATCGGCTTTACTATGTCGATGTTCATCGCGTCGCTGGCATTCGAGCATGGCGGACTGGACTACGGCAGCTACTCACGCCTCGGTATCCTGGTGGGATCCACCCTGGCGGCCGTGATCGGTTTTATCGCCCTGCGGATATCGCTGCCCAATCGGGAGGCGAATCAAAGCACGGAGGGGTTATGAGAAGACTCGGATGGTTAGTCATGCTGGCGAGTCCGGCACTCTGGGCGAATAGTCTGGCGGAGTGCCAGCAGGATGCAACGTCGGCCAGTTGTTCGGCTTACCTCAATGGCGTGGTAGACAGCGCCCTTATGCTGGGAGACAAGCAGGCCAAGGCCCAATTCGGCGAGACCTTTGCTGAACGGGCCCTGAGCAGCCGGGCTGGCGAGAGAGTCAAGCAGTCGAACAAGCGTTACTGCGGGGAGCGGATGCCGGATCCGGCCCGCCTCAAGATCACCCTGCAAGAGCAGTTCGGCGCAAACAAAGTTGACTCGATCAGCGACATGTATGACATTCTGGCGGTTGAACTCAGCTGCTATCGGAGCCCGCGCGGCGCGGGAACCCCACCGGATGTCACACCTTAACTACAACCATCTCTATTATTTTTGGATGACTCAGAAGAAGGGCTCCGTCACCCAGGCGGCGGAAGCCCTCTTTCTCACTCCCCAGACCGTCACAGGTCAGATCAAGCTGCTGGAGCAGCGCCTGGGCGGCAAGCTGTTGATCCGAAAAGGGCGTTCCCTCGAGGCCACCGAGCTGGGCCAACTGGTGTTTCGCTATGCCGACAAGATGTTCAGCCTCTCTTACGAGATGCTGGATATCGTCAACTACCGCAAGGAGAGCCAGATCCTGTTCGACGTCGGCATCGCCGATGCACTCTCCAAGCGCCTCGCCAGTCGGGTGCTGCTCTCTGTCATCCCCAATGACGGCTCCATCCACCTGCGCTGCTTCGAATCGACTCACGAGTTGCTGCTGGAGCAACTGAGCGAACACAAGCTCGACATGATCCTCTCCGACTGCCCGGTGGATTCCAGCCAGCACGCCGGTCTGCTTTCCAAGCGGTTGGGGGGGTGTGGCGTCAGCTTCTTCTGCAAGGCGCCGCTGCCCGAAAAGCCTTTTCCCGCCTGTCTGGAGGAGCGCAAGCTGCTCATTCCGGGCCGGCGTACCGCCATGGGTCGACAGTTGACGCAGTGGTTCGAGCAGCAGGGCATCTCTCCCAGCATCCTGGGTGAGTTCGACGATGCGGCTCTGATGAAGGCGTTTGGCTTCTTCAATCAGGGTATTTTCATGGCGCCGACCATCTATCGGGAGGAGATTCTGGAGGGGGAGGAGGTGATGCTGATCGGAGAAACCCAGGATCTGATGGAGGAGTACTACGTCATCTTTGCAGAGCGGATGATCCAGCATCCGGCGGTGAAGCGGGTGTGTGAGAGTGATTTCTCCTTCCTGTTTGCCGGTCAGGAGGACTTCACCACCATTCAGCCAGCAACCCTGTCATTTTAAATCGATGAGTCAGGGGGTATGATTCCTGTCTTGCAGGGGAGGGAATGCGATGCAGTTGGAAGAGATGGAGGCGAATGCCGGACGTGCGGTCACCCTGCTCAAGGCGCTGGCCAATGAGCGGCGCTTGTTCATTCTGTGCCAGTTACTGGAGCGGGAGTTGTCGGTGGGGGAACTCAACGAGGTACTTGGACTGAGTCAATCGGCGCTGTCACAACATCTGGCGGTGTTGCGGCGCGATGAGTTGGTGACGACACGAAAAGAGGCCCAGACGGTCTACTATTCGCTGCGCAGCCATGAGGTACGCGAGATGATTGGATTGTTGCACAGGTTGTATTGTAGCGAACCCAAATAAAAAACCGGCACTAAGGCCGGTTTTTTTAGCTTTGTTCAGCCGAAGCTGATTAAGCCATAGCTTTGATCTGGGCAGACAGGCGGCTCTTGTGACGAGCAGCTTTGTTCTTGTGGATCAGGCCTTTGGTCGCCATACGATCCATGATCGGCTGAGCAACAGCGAAAGCGGCAGTGGCAGCAGCCTTGTCGCCAGAGGCGATGGCAGCGATCACTTTCTTCAGGTAAGTACGGGTCATGGAACGACGGCTGGCGTTGTGCTGACGACGTTTCTCTGACTGAAGAGCACGCTTCTTAGCAGATTTGATGTTAGCCAAGGTAAAACTCCTAAAACTGTCTTAGCGAGTGTATTGAAAAGGCCCGGAAATATGCCTTCCCAACCACATATTGTCAAATGATTTGTGCAAATAAACACCGCCCCCCGGTGGTGTGTCAGATGGGAGACGGTTAAACTGTCGGCCGATTCTAACAGCATTCTTTTCTTTCTGACAGTTCCAGAGGCCTCGTCTTGAGTAAGAAATTGATCAAATCCGGCATGATAGTGTCCGGAATGACGCTGGCGTCCCGCGTGATGGGCTTGGTGCGCGATGTGGTCATCGCCAATCTGCTCGGTGCCGGGGTGGCCGCAGACGTCTTCTTCTTCGCCAACCGCATTCCTAACTTCCTGCGCCGATTGTTTGCCGAAGGGGCCTTCAACCAGGCTTTTGTTCCCGTGATGACGGAGTACAAGAAAAACGGTGACGAACAGGCTGTTCGCGAGTTGCTGGCCGCAGTGGCGGGCACCCTTGGCGGCATTGTCACCATAGTCACCCTGCTCGGTGTGCTGGGTTCCGGTGTGCTGACGGCCCTGTTCGGCTGGGGCTGGTTCTGGGACTGGCTGCACGGCGGGCCGGCGGCCGAGAAGTTCGAGCTGGCCAGCCTGATGCTCAAGATTACCTTCCCCTATCTCTGGTTCATCACCTTCACCGCCATGGCCGGGGCCATTCTCAACACCTTCGGTCGCTTCGCCGTCTCCTCCTTCACGCCGGTGTTTCTCAACCTCACCATGATTGCGGCGGCCTGGTGGATAGCCCCGTTGCTGGAGCGGCCCGAGATCGCGCTGGCGATCGGCGTCTTCCTCGGCGGCCTGGTGCAGTTTCTGTTCCAGTACCCCTTCCTGCGTCAGATCAACATGCTGGTGTGGCCCAAGTGGGGTTGGCACCATCCCGGTGTGGTGAAGATCCGCACCCTGATGATACCGGCGCTGTTCGGCGTCTCGGTCAGCCAGATCAATTTGCTGATCAACACCATGCTGGCCTCCTTCCTGGCGACCGGTGCCATCAGCTATCTCTATTACTCGGATCGCCTGCTGGAGTTTCCCCTTGGCCTGTTTGCTGTCGCCATCAGCACTGTGATCCTGCCGGCGCTTGCCAGGAAGCATGTGGATGCGGATCCGGCCGACTTCTCCCGCACCATGGACTGGGGGGTGCGCATGGTGATGCTGCTCGGCCTGCCCGCCATGGTAGGGATTGCGGTATTGCGCGAGCCCATACTGCGGGTGCTGTTCATGCGCGGCGAGTTCGGCATGCACGAGGTGGCCATGTCCAGCGCCAGCCTGCTGGCATCCACCACGGGCTTGCTGTCGCTGATGCTGATCAAGGTGCTGGCCCCTGGCTACTACGCCCGCCAGGACACCAGGACCCCGGTGCGGATCGGCATCATGGCCATGGTGGCCAACATGGTATGCAACCTCATCTTCATCTATCCCCTGGGCTATGTGGGGCTGGCGCTCGCCACCGCCTGCTCCGGTACCCTGAATGCGGCTCTGTTGTTCAAGGGGTTGTATCAGCAGGCGGTCTATCGTCCTTCCCGCAACACGGGGGTGTTCTGCCTCAAGCTGCTGGCAGCGACCCTGCTGATGGGGGGCCTGCTTGGTTATCTGTCGCCGGATCTCGCCCAGTGGGGAGCCTGGAGCATGGGCAAGGCAAGCCTGGAGCTGACCCTGCTGCTCTGCCTTGGGGGGGCGTTGTACGGGATCGTCCTGTTGGTGCTGGGGGTCAGGCCAAGACACCTGAAATCGGGTCAGCAATGAGGCTGATGAGGCCCGGATTCCGGGCCAGATACCTGAAATCGGCTCAACAGCAGGGCTGACCCTGCCTGCTGCCTGATATATAATCCGCCGATTTCCATGGCAGCAACGCACAAGGCACTGATGGAACTCATTCGCGGCATTCACAATATCAAGCCCCGCCACCGGGGTTGTGTATTGACCATAGGCAACTTCGATGGGGTTCATCAGGGCCACCATGCGGTGCTGGTCCGATTGCAGGAGAAAGCCGTGCAGCTTGGCCTGCCCGCCTGCGTCATGTTGTTCGAGCCGCAGCCGCTGGAGCTGTTTGCGGGGAATGCCGCTCCTGCTCGTCTCAGCCGCTGGCGGGAGAAGTACGAAGCGCTCAAGGGGATGCAGATAGATCGCATGCTCTGCGTGCGTTTCACGCATCGCTTCGCCGAACAGGCTGCCAGCACCTTCATCGAGCAGCTGCTGGTGGAGAAGCTGGGCGTGCATTATCTGGTGGTGGGCGATGATTTTCGCTTCGGCAAGGGGCGAGAGGGGGATTTCCATCTGCTGGAGGCGGCGGGCCGTCGTTTCGGCTTTGAAGTGATCAGCACCCAGAGCTTCCAGGTCGAACGCCAGCGGGTCAGCAGCACCCTGGTGCGCGAGGCCTTGGCAGCTGGTCGCATGGCGGAGGTGGAGCTGATGCTCGGCCGCCCCTACGCCATCAGCGGTCGGGTGGCCCACGGCGACAAGCTGGGGCGCACCATAGGTTTTCCCACCGCCAATCTCGCGCTTAAACGGCAGGTGATCCCGGTCGGTGGCGTGTTCGCGGTGGAAGTGTTATGTTCCGGCAAGACCTTCCCCGGTGTCGCCAATGTGGGTGTACGGCCGACCTTGAGCGGTACACAAGCTAGATTGGAAGTACATCTATTTGATTTTTCTGGTGATCTATACGGTCAGCAGGTCAAGGTGCTGCTTCGCCACAAGCTGCGCGAAGAGCAGAAGTTTGCCTCTTTCACCGCCTTGAAAGAGCAGATCGAACGAGATGCCCTGGCGGCCCGAGCCTGGTTCGGGCTGCCACCATTCAATTTACCCAGCACTCTTTTAGAAAAGAAGGGAACCCAGGACTGATGAGCGACTATAAACACACCCTGAATCTGCCGGAAACCGAGTTTCCGATGCGTGGCGATCTGGCCAAGCGTGAACCCAACATGCTCAAGCGTTGGTACGATCAGGATCTTTACGGCGCCATTCGCCGCGCCAAAGCGGGCAAGCCTTCTTTCATTCTGCACGATGGCCCTCCCTACGCGAACGGCAGCATTCACATCGGTCACTCGGTCAACAAGATCCTCAAAGACATCATCATCAAGTCCAAGGGCCTCTCCGGCTTCGACTCCCCCTATGTGCCGGGCTGGGATTGCCACGGTCTGCCCATCGAGCTGAAAGTGGAAGGCATGGTCGGCAAGCCGGGGGAGAAGGTTTCCGCCGCCGAGTTCCGCGCCGAGTGCCGTAAATACGCCAAGACCCAGATCGAAGCGCAGAAGACCGACTTCATCCGCCTGGGCGTACTGGGTGACTGGGAACACCCCTATCTGACCATGGACTTTGGCACCGAAGCCAACATCATCCGCTCCATGGCCAAGATTGTCGCCAATGGTCACCTGCACAAGGGTTCCAAGCCGGTGCACTGGTGTACCGACTGTGGCTCCGCGCTGGCGGAAGCCGAAGTGGAGTACTACGACAAAAATTCCCCCTCCATCGACGTACGCTTCAAGGCCGTCGACGAGGCGACAGTGGCAGCCAAGTTCGACTGCCCTGAAGGTCATGCCGGCAAGGGCCCGCTCTCTGCCGTGATCTGGACCACCACCCCCTGGACCCTGCCGGCCAACCGCGCCATCGCCATGCACGCCGATCTGGACTACGCCCTGGTACAGGTGGAAGGTGACAACCCCGAGCGCCTGATCCTGGCCGCCGAGCTGGTCAAGGACGTGATGGACAGAGCCGGTATCGAGAAGTTCCACAACCTGGGCTATGCCAAGGGTGCGGCGCTCGAACTGCTGCGTTTCAACCACCCCTTCTACAGTTTCGACGTCCCCGTGGTACTGGGTGATCACGTCACCCTGGATGCCGGTACCGGCGCCGTGCACACCGCCCCTGGCCACGGTCAGGAAGATTTCGTGGTCGGTCAGAAGTACGGTCTGGAAGTCGCCAACCCGGTTGGCAGCAACGGCGTCTACCTGCCGGATACCGAACTGTTTGCCGGTCAGCATGTGTTCAAGGCCAACGCCTCCGTGGTCGAGGTACTGACCGAGCGCGGTGCCCTGCTGCACCACAAGGTGTTCAACCACTCCTACCCGCATTGCTGGCGTCACAAGACCCCGATCATCTTCCGTGCCACCCCCCAGTGGTTCATCAGCATGGAGCAGAAGGGGTTGCGCAAGCGTGCGCTGGAAGAGATCGAACGCATCGAGAAAGATGGCATTGCCCAGCACGGCCAGAGCGGCTGGGTACCGGCCTGGGGCAAGAACCGCATCCAGGCGATGGTCGAGAACCGTCCTGACTGGTGTATCTCCCGCCAGCGTACCTGGGGAGTGCCCATCTCCCTGTTCGTTCACAAGGAGACCCAGGAGCTGCACCCGGAGTCCGTGCGCCTGATGGAAGAGGTGGCCAAGCGGGTCGAGCAGTCCGGCATCCAGGCCTGGTGGGATCTGGACAAGGCCGAACTGCTGGGCAGCGACGCCAACCTGTACGACAAGGTGCCCGACACCCTGGACGTCTGGTTCGACTCAGGTTCGACCCACTCCTCCGTGGTCGATGCCCGTCCCGAGTTCAATGGCAATCCGGCCGACATGTATCTGGAAGGCTCTGACCAGCACCGCGGCTGGTTCATGTCCTCCCTGATGATCGGCGTGGCGATGAAAGACAAGGCCCCCTACAACCAGGTACTGACTCACGGTTTCACTGTGGACGGTCAGGGCCGCAAGATGTCCAAGTCCATCGGCAACGTGGTGAGCCCGCAGGACGTGATGAACAAGCTGGGTGCCGACATCCTGCGTCTGTGGGTCGCCAGCACCGACTACACCGGCGAGATGACCGTCTCCGACGAGATCCTCAAGCGCTCTGCCGACGCCTATCGCCGTATCCGCAACACCGCCCGCTTCCTGCTGGCCAACCTGAACGGCTTCAATCCGGCGACCGACATGGTGGCGCCTGCCGACATGGTAGTGGTGGATCGCTGGGCCGTAGGTCGTGCCAAAGCGGTACAGGCCGAGATCATGGCGGCGTTCGACGAGTACAACTTCCACGGCGTGACCCAGAAGCTGATGCAGTTCTGCTCCATCGAGATGGGCTCCTTCTATCTGGACGTCATCAAGGATCGCCAGTACACCGCCAAGGCCGACAGTCTGGCCCGTCGCTCCTGCCAGACCGCCCTCTATCACATCGCCGAAGCCATGGTGCGCTGGATGGCGCCCATTATGAGCTTCACTGCCGACGAGATCTGGGCTCTGCTGCCGGGTGAGCGCGGCGAGTTCGTGTTCACCGAGGAGTGGTATGACGGCCTGTTCGGGCTGGAAGCAGGTGAAACCCTCAACGACGATTTCTGGGCCGAAATCCTCACCGTGCGCGGTGAAGTGAACAAGGCACTGGAAGTGGCCCGTGGCGAGAAGCGCATCGGTGGCTCCCTGCAGGCCGAACTGACCCTGTTCGCCAAGCCGGCACTGGCTGCGCGTCTGAACGCCTTGGCCGATGAGCTGCGCTTCGTGCTGCTCACCTCTAAGGCCAAGGTCGTCAGCGTCGATGCTGCCCCGGCAGACGCCGTGGCGACCGAGCGCGACGACCTGTGGCTGAGCGTGGCCCAGTCTGCCGCCGCCAAGTGTGACCGCTGCTGGCACCATGTGGAAGACGTGGGCACCATCGCGGGTCACGAAGAGATCTGTGGCCGCTGTGTCACCAACGTCGAGGGTGACGGCGAAACTCGTCAATTTGCCTGATGAACATGACTCACCATAAAAGCGGCCTGCGTTGGCTGTGGCTGGCAGTGCTGGCCTTTGTACTGGACCAGGCGAGCAAGCTCGCCGTGGTCAAGCTGCTGCCATTTGGCTACCCGGGAGTGGAGATCACCCCCTTCTTCAACCTGGTCCATGTCTACAACAAGGGGGCGGCTTTCAGCTTCCTGGCTGATCAGGGCGGCTGGCAGCGCTGGTTCTTCGCCGTGCTGGCGTTTGCCATCTGTGGTCTGCTGATCCATTGGTTGCGCAAACAGTCGGTGACTCAGCGCTGGAGCGGCATCGCCTATTCGCTCATCATCGGCGGGGCGCTTGGCAATGTCTTTGATCGGCTGGTGCTGGGCCACGTGGTCGATTTCCTCGACTTCTATTGGCAGCGTGCTCATTGGCCTGCATTCAATCTGGCCGACAGCTTCATCTTCATCGGCGCCGCCATGATAGTGCTGGACGGTTTTCGCAGTGAAAAGAAGAAGGACGTGACGCAATGAGCCAGCTGATTGTTGCAGACAGCTGTGTGCTGTTTCACTTCTCCATCAAGTTGGAAGACGGCTCGGTAGCTGACAGCACGGCGCTGCACGGCAAACCAGCCCGCCTGCGGATGGGGGATGGCAGCCTGACCAACACCTTCGAGCAGTGCCTGCTGGGGCTCAAGCAAGGTGATAGCAAGAGCTTCACATTGCCGCCGGAAGAGGCCTTTGGCCTCTCCAATCCCGACAACATCTACCATCTGGACAGAGCCAAGTTTGGTGCCGATGTGGAGCCCAAGGTCGGTACCATCATCCTGTTCGATCAGCCCAACGGCAGCGAATTGCCGGGGATCATCCGGGCGGTGGAAGGAATGTCGGTGACGGTCGATTTCAACCATCCGCTGGCGGGTCACACCGTTACCTTTGAGGTGGAGATCCTGGGCGTGGATGACGAGGAAAAGGTGAGCTGATGGATATTTTGCTGGCTAACCCGCGTGGCTTCTGCGCCGGTGTCGACCGTGCCATCAGCATAGTCGAGAGCGCGCTGGAGAAGTTCGGTGCCCCCATCTATGTCCGTCACGAGGTGGTGCATAACCGCTATGTGGTGAACAAGCTGAAGGAGGCGGGAGCCGTGTTTGTCGAGGAACTGGACGAGGTGCCGGACGACAGCATCGTCATCTTCTCCGCCCATGGCGTGGCCAAGACGGTGCGCGAGATGGCCAAGTCCCGTGCTCTCAAGGTATTC
This sequence comes from Aeromonas sp. S2(2024), assembly GCF_041402505.1. Classification (NCBI taxonomy): domain Bacteria; kingdom Pseudomonadati; phylum Pseudomonadota; class Gammaproteobacteria; order Aeromonadales; family Aeromonadaceae; genus Aeromonas; species Aeromonas sp. S2(2024). Next base: position 43,180 of record NZ_JBGLRL010000007.1, on the reverse strand, counting down.
GATGCCACCTGTCCGCTGGTGACCAAGGTGCACATGGAGGTCCATCGTGCCAGTCGCAAGGGATCCGAGGCCGTACTCATCGGTCACGCGGGCCACCCCGAGGTGATCGGCACCATGGGGCAGTACGAGAATACGGAAGGGGGTATGTATCTGGTGGAGACGCCGGAGGATGTGGCCAGGCTCAAGGTGAAGAACCCGGATGATCTTTGCTTCGTCACCCAGACCACCCTGAGCGTGGACGAGACCTCTGACGTCATCGATGCGCTGCGCAAGCACTTCCCCAAGATCCAGGGGCCGCGCAAAGACGATATTTGCTACGCCACCCAGAACCGTCAGGATGCGGTGCGGGAGATGGCGGGGCTGGTGGATGCCATGCTTGTAGTCGGGTCGCGCAACTCCTCCAACTCCAACCGCCTGCGGGAGTTGGCCGAGAAGGTGGGGGCGCGAGCCTACCTGATCGACGATGCCTCCATGATCGAACCGGGCTGGTTGGACGGTGTGGAGCGTATCGGGGTGACCGCGGGGGCCTCTGCCCCCGATGTGCTGGTACAAAATGTCATCGCCCGTCTGCGTGAGTTGGGGGGCACGATAGTGACAGAACACCCTGGTCGCGAGGAAAACGTAGTATTCGAGGTGCCGCCAGAGTTGCGTATCCTCTGATGGAAATGCCGGCACCACGCCGGCATTTTTGCGACAGGCATCCCGTTTCCCATATATAAAAGCAGCGACAGTTCTCGTTGGAGATCTGCTCTGCCATTAACACTGTCGACAGTGCTGATTGAATTTTCGACATTTTCGCATGCCGACCCCAACCATGGATGGAACTTGCGGAGGGTTTGACACGGTGCACAACAGGATGTTTGCGCCCCTTGGCTTCACGTTCATCGAGCTAATGGCCATCGTAGTACTCTTGTCTATCCTGCTGACGCTGGGAGTTCCTTCTTTTAACTCATTGATCTGAAACATGAGCCTGACAGCTCAGGCGAATCAGTTCGTGGCTTCGGTGCAACTGACCCGCAGCGAGTTACTTCCAGCAGTCAGATGGCGTCTTGGTATCGGCCTTGTTGAGAGTCAGAGTGGTACAGCCTGAATCATTGCTTTGGCTGCCTTTGGCTGTGGCTATCAGGGTATAAACCGTAGCGGTAGCGCCAGAGATGGTAAAGGTGTAGTAATCGCTTGTTGGGTTACCCACTTGAGATGGTGTTCCGCTATAACTCGTATTGGATATGCGAAATTCTTCCTGCTTGAGTTGCATGCTCAGCAACCCCTTGATTGCCTCGGCACGACGGGACTTATGCAGCCCATAGGTAAAGCTCGGATAGGCCACAGCTGCCAGGATGGCGACGACAGCCACCACAACCAGCAGCTCCAGCAATGTAATACCTGATTGTTTGGTTCTCATGGGCGGCACGCTCTGGAAACGGTTTGATACTATAGAATAGTACTGACAGTGAGCTCTACTGGCATGGGCAAAAAGAAAGGAGTCTTGAGCTAAATGATGCGCACAGTAGGACGTGTTTCCGGTTTTACCCTGATTGAGCTGTTGCTGGCACTGACGGTGGCTGCATTGCTGCTTGCCGTAGCCCTGCCCAGCTATCAGTCATTGCGGCAGGAGCAGATGGTCAGGGCTGCCACGCAGGCTATCTATACCGATGTCATGTTGCTCAAATCCGAGGCGGTCAAACGCAATCAGACGCTCAATCTGCTGCTGTTCAATAGCGGTACCAGTAACTGGTGCTACCGCGTGCATATCGATGGTAGCTGTAATAGCTGTGCCGATGCTTGTTCCAGCATCGAGGGGCGAAAAGGGGTGAATGCCAGCGAATTCCCGGGTATCACCCTAGTGGCGAGTTACAGTGAGTCGGCTACCAATATCAGGCCGCTCAATATTTCTCCCCGCAGAGGTACATTGACGGCTGGCAACATCGCCATCTCGTCCGGTAGCTACGCCATGCGAGTCGTTACTAACAATGTTGGGCGGGTTCGTACCTGTGCTGTCAGCAATGTGAGTGGGGTGCCGACATGTTGAGGCGACATGCAGGCTTCAGTCTGGTGGAGTTGATGGTCGCCATGGTGGCGGGCTTGTTACTGGTGGCTGCCGTGACGACGCTCTTCGCAACGATTCTCAGGGCAAATAGCACGGCTATGAAGGTGAGTCGACTCAATCAGGAGGTTCAGGCAATCACCGACATGATGGCCCGCGATATTGAGCGTGCAGGTTATGATGCCAGTGCTGCTACCTCGACTCGATTGGTATCTGGTGCACTCCCATCGCCCTTCTATTTCGACGCAAGCACCGACCTGATGGATCAGACCGCAACAGGTTCCAACATCTATCGCTGCATCAGGATCAGTTATGATGACAATGAAAACGGTGTGCTAAACAACAGCCCATCCAGCAGCCTGGAAACTCGGCTTTATAGTTACAGTAGCGGAGATAAGGGAGTCAAACTCGCTACGGGAACCAGTCCCACTTGTAATAGCGGTAGCCTCATTTCGACCGATAACACCATAGAGATCACCCAGCTTACCTATCGCCTGCTCTCCAGTAGCCAAGTGAGCGGTGCCAGGGCAATTCAACTCAACATTTCGGGCCGCTACAAGGACAATACTGAGCTGACCTTGAACTTGCAGCGTGATATCAAGTTGCGCAATGACGGATACTGATATGAGAATCCAGTCCGGTTTTACGACTTTCACCGTCACACTGATCCTGTTGTTGATCCTGCTGGCAGTCACCCTGCTGGTGGGCAAGCTGCTGGTGGCCGATCGTCGCATCACATTGAATGAAACCCTCTATCGTCAAGTGATGGCCTTGGCAGAACAGGGGTTGTCCTATGGCTTTGGTCGACTATCTGCTGAAGGTTCATCTTGCCCCTCTTTGCTGCCCGCTTGGTCAGGGAACTCGTTTTCTCCATCAGGTGCTGGGGGGACTTATACCCTGACGGTCGAATGCATAACTCCCTTTCCCGTGGTGGCTGGGAGTACCACGCCCATCGCACCTATCCGGATTCGCTCTGTGGCCAGCCTGAGCAACAGCCAGGCGCAAGCGGCTGTCGAGGCTCGATATGTGCAAAGCAACGTGCTGGCTGGGACACCTGCCGCGCCTCTGACTGTCGCAGGGGGAATGGCGGTCGGGGGTAACTTTACCGTTGTTGCCAATCCCAATGGAGGGGGACCTGGAGTGCCGCTTTCCATCTGGACCAATGATTATGTAGATCTGAATACGGGGTCCGGCCAGACCTGCCATCAGGGTGATTACGCCGGTGGCTGCAGTGCCAATATCAGCCAACCGGGCAATAAGCAGTCGGATATCAAGGATAGCGATCCCGATTTTCCAACCGACCTGGTGTGGTATCTGTTCAATGAGAATGACGATGCCGCTGGCTGGGCCAACATAGAGTCAAGAGCCAACCAGATAGTCAATAATTGCAATGGTCTGGGGCCGACGACGACAGGGCTTGTCATTGTCAATGGCGATTGCAATCCCGGTTCCAATATTGGTACTCAATCTGCCCCTGTTGTGTTGATCATCAAGGATGGCAGCCTGACCATCAATGGCAACCGTCAACTGTATGGGCTGGTATTTGCGTACTCTTCACATCCAGCTACGGCAACCACGGATATCAAGCTCACTGGCGGGGCCATCGTGAACGGTGCCTTGGCTGCCAACTTTGAGCTGGGCAAGGCCAATGGTACCTATGATGCCAAATATGATGAGGCCGCACTGAGCAATATCAGGACAGGCGCCGCCTTCCAGACTCTTAAACAGGTGCCGGGTAGCTGGCGCGACTGGTAGAGGACAAGTAAATGAAACGGCAAAAAGGATTTGGCCTGTTTGAGATACTGGTAACCCTGGTTGTGCTGGGGGTGGGGGTGGTCGGTCTGGTGATGCTTTCGAAGTCGACCCTGACGGCCTCCCAGGATGGGCGGCGTTATGAAATTGCCATGCGACTCGCAGAATCCAAGATCGAGGAATTCCGTAACTTCAACAGTCTGGTGACGGCGACGGCCCCGCTCACTGCCTATACGGCCATTGCGAGTGGTAATACGACCAAGAGCCAGTCTGGCGACAGCTACACGTTGGCCTGGACTGTGGCCAACCAATATTGGAACGGAGCCACTTCTGCATGGCAGAACACGGCTCCTACAGGGTATTTGCTGAACTACCCTGGGCGAAAGCAGATCAATACCACAGTGAGCTGGACCAACAGCGAAGGGGTGACTACCTCGGTCGCGCTTACGGGTTATGTCTCTCCCACTGAATCATTGACCGTGGATCAGTTGAATGGGGGGTTGGATACAGCTCGGACAGGGCCGAAGATCAATTACACCCCGGGGGTTGCGCCGGACGTGATCTCAATCGATCTCGGCAACGGCAGCAGACAGGAAACCAGCAAACCTTCTCCAACAGTGGTGGCCAAAAACAACACTGTCGGCAAGGAGGTGCAGTTTGAAACAGTGACCTACCAGCCTGCAAACCAGGGAAATACCCAACAAATCCAGCAAGATATCAGCTCAGTAAGTTGCGCCTGCACTTATGGTTCCACTTTGAGTGCCTATCTGCCGGGCCAGGCCTACAGTACTGCCACCAGCCAGCTCTATTGGAAGACAGGAGCACAACAGACCAAGCAGACCGGAACAGTCAGCGGCAATAACCAGCCAGCGCTCTGCACAAGCTGCTGCAAAGATCATTTTGATGGCTCGGGAGGAAGTTTTCTCAGCTACTACGCACCGCTCAATACCAGTCGGCAGCGCTATAACAGCACCCTGTCCGTAGCGGCCAGCGGCACCTATGTGGATGCTTGCCGGTTTGTGCGACTGGATGGGTACTATCGCCCCCTCCCTGATTGGAACCTGGTCCAGGTTATTGTCACTACCTCGGATTTCTTGGCCAAGGCGGCGAATCAGGTCAGTTACCAGAATTACATCCAGTATGTGGTCAAGGCTTATATCGACTGGCAGAAACAGACCCTGAACTGGACCTCGACCCCGACGGTGAGCGCGCCTGCGATAAGTGATTTTCCCACATGGCTTCAGACTCCTGCCAACGTTGCGCCTGGTGGGGACGCCGTTACGGGGATCACGATCAATACCGGCACGCGCCAGCTGATTGCCCGTGGAATATATGTCGATGTTCTGAATCCTACCTATCTGACCGGGATAGACACCAGTATCACTGGCTATCTGGCCAAGGTGCCATTTCAGGATATCAACCTGACCATGTTGGCGGAGTGGTCCATGACACCGCTCAGTGGCCAGCTCGGGGGGGCCGTGACCGACTATGCCACAGTCAGCAATGAACCGGTCGATACCATAGTGGATCTCAATAACTATTACTTCGGCAGTTACAGCCGTGGTTACCTGGCTGCCAAGAAATCCACCAAGGACAGTAGCCAGGTGCTGCAGAGTGTGAAGGTAAAAGCCACCGTCTATCAGGGTAATTCGGGGATTACCGCTACGCTGATTTCACCAAGGGATCAGAGCCTGGCTCTCAGTACAGAGTTGGCCGTCAAGATTGACTCCGGAACTGTCACGCAGCCTCTGCTGACGGTCACAGGCAAGGTACAGTGCTTGGAGAAAACCAAGAACAATGATCCGACCCCAATCGCCTGCAAGAAAAATGTTTTCAATAACCTGTCGATGAATACCTCGACCTCCGGGGCCACTTGCCAGATAGACAAGCCGAGCAGCGACAACCAGACGGCAATCTATACTTGCACGGCTGAGCAGAACAGCACTCTGGTGGTGAACTTCTCCTACTCGGGCAACACGACCTTCTTGGTTAAGCCGAGTTCTTTGAGTATCCCCATGACTCCGCCAGCCAGCGGTCAGGTCATCAGCGGTCCCTGCACCTTGCTGGTAGACAATGGCGTCACCAATGCCGCAAACCTGACCTGCTCTCCCTAAGGTTTGCTGAGGGAGCCAAGGCGCTGGCACAGCCAGCGCCTTTTCTTTATCATTCCCCATCATTTTCGAATTCAAGATGCATCGCCATGGCAAAAGCCCTCTCTCTGATGCTTGCCCAGTTAAATCTGACGGTAGGCGCCATCGAAGATAACTGTGACAAGGTGCTGGCTGCCGCCGCAGAGGCCGACCAGCAAGGCGCCGATCTGCTGGTCTGCTCCGAGCTGGCGCTGACCGGCTATCCGCCTGAAGATCTGCTGCTGCGCAGCGATCTGATGGTCCGGGTGGAGGCGGCTCTGGCTCGTGTCGCAGCCTGGCAGGGTCGTTGCGCCATCCTGGTGGGTCACCCCTGGCGTGAGGGAGAAGCGCTCTACAATGCCGCTTCTCTCTATGAGCGGGGCAAGCTGATCGCCCGTTACTTCAAGCAGGATCTTCCCAACTACGGGGTGTTCGACGAGAAGCGCTACTTCACTGCGGCGAGCGATACCTGCGTGGTGCCGTTCCGTGGCCACCAGCTGGGCTTGCTCATCTGCGAAGACCTGTGGCAACCGGGTCCGGCGCTGGCCGCCAAGGCGGCGGGGGCCGAGCTGCTGCTCACCATCAATGCCTCCCCTTACGATCAGGAGAAACCCTGGATCCGTCGCGAGCTGATGGCCGAGCGCTGCGATCAGACCGGCTTGCCGCTGGTTTACCTCAATCAGGTCTGTGGTCAGGACGAACTGATATTCGACGGTTGCTCCAAGGTGTTCAACAGCCAGAGCGAGCTGACCCACAAGCTGGCCCCCTTTACCGAAGAGCTGGCGCTGGTGCGTTTTGTCGACGGTCAGCCGCTGAAAGAGCGGGAACCCGCCGCGCCGCTGGCGCCCCTGGCCGAGACCTATCAGGCGCTGGTGCTGGCGGTGCATGACTACGTCACAAAGAACGGTTTCCAGGGGGCCGTGCTGGGCCTCTCGGGTGGCATAGACTCCGCCCTGACGCTCGCCATCGCGGCCGATGCCATCGGCGCCGACAAGGTGCAGGCGGTGATGATGCCGTTCCGCTACACCGCCCAGATGAGCGTGGAGGATGCCAAGGAGCAGGCCGAGCGGATGGGGGTCGAGTTCAACATCATCTCCATCGAGCCCATGTTCGAGGGCTTTATGGCTCAGCTGGCGCCGCTGTTTGAAGGGACGGCCCGCGACACTACCGAAGAGAACCTGCAGGCCCGCTGCCGTGGTGTGCTCTTGATGGCGCTCTCCAACAAGCGTCGCCGTATCGTATTGACCACCGGCAACAAGAGTGAGATGGCGGTCGGCTATGCCACCCTGTATGGTGACATGGCGGGCGGCTTTGACGTGCTCAAGGACGTGCCCAAAACGCTGGTTTTCAAGCTGTGCGAATACCGCAACTCCGTCGACTATGTGATCCCGCAGCGGGTCATTGATCGTCCCCCTTCGGCAGAGCTGGCACCGGATCAGGTGGATCAGGACAGCCTGCCCCCCTACGACATTCTGGACGCCATCCTCAAGCGCTATGTGGAAGAAGATGCCTCGGTCGCCGACATGGTGGCGGAGGGCTTCGAAGAAGCCGTGGTGCGCAAGGTGATCCGTCTGGTGGATCTCAACGAGTACAAGCGCCGTCAGGCTGCCGTCGGGCCCCGTATCACGACCCGCAACTTTGGTAAGGATCGCCGCTACCCCATTACGTCCGGGTTCGGTAAACAGAACTGGTAAGGAGTCACCATGAAGAAGATTGAAGCCATCATCAAACCGTTCAAGTTGGACGATGTGCGCGAAGCCCTGGCCGAGATCGGCATCAACGGCATGACCGTATCCGAAGTCAAAGGCTTCGGGCGCCAGAAGGGCCATACCGAGCTCTATCGCGGTGCCGAGTACATGGTCGACTTCCTGCCCAAGGTAAAAGTAGAGCTGGTGGTGCAGGACGAGGATCTCGACGCCTGTCTGGAAGCGATCCAGAACACTGCCCGTACCGGCAAAATCGGTGATGGCAAGATCTTCGTCTGCGAGGTGGAGCGTGTGATCCGCATCCGCACCGGTGAAGAGAACGAAGACGCGATTTGATGTGATGGATGTGCCTCGTAACGACCAAGAGAACGAAAATGTAACCCATCCGATGCCAAGGATGCGTCTCATGGTGGCAGCCGGCCTGCTGATGGTGCTGACTGCTTGCAGTAGTCAGCCACCGGCCCAGCCGGAAAACCTGTGCCAGATCTTTCGGGAAAAACCCGAGTGGCACAAGGCGGCACTCAAGATGAACGAAAAGTGGGGGACCCCGGTACATGTGGTTATGGCCATGATGTATCAGGAGTCCTCCTTCGTGCACGATGCCCAGCCGCCGATGCAATATTTTCTCTTCATCCCGACCGGGCGTGCCAGCTCTGCTTATGGCTATGCCCAGGTCAAGGATGAGACTTGGGATGATTACCAGCGGGAGAGCGGCAACGGCTGGAGCGATCGTGACGACTTCGCCGACGCCATCGATTTCATGGGCTGGTACACTCACAAGGCGCAGCGGCTCAATGGCACTTCCAAGTGGGATGCCTACGGTCAATATCTCAATTATCACGAAGGCTGGGGTGGTTACCGGCGCGGCAGCTACCGCAGCAAGGGGTGGCTGATGAAGGTCTCTCGCAAGGTGGAGGCCCGTGCCCAACGCTACGGCGCCCAGTATCGACAATGCAAGGATCGGCTCCCCAGCGGGGGCTGGTTCTCGTAACCAATCAGGAGTCAGAAATGCCGTTATTGGACAGTTTTACCGTCGACCATACTCGCATGGCAGCCCCGGCAGTCCGGGTGGCCAAGACCATGCAGACCCCGAACAAGGACACCATTACCGTGTTCGATCTGCGCTTCTGTGTGCCGAACCAGGAGATCCTCTCCGAGCGCGGCATCCATACCCTTGAGCATCTGTTTGCCGGTTTCATGCGGGATCACTTGAACGGTAACGGGGTCGAGATCATCGACATCTCCCCCATGGGCTGCCGTACCGGCTTCTACATGAGCCTGATCGGCGCGCCGGACGAGGCCCGCGTGGGGGCAGCCTGGCAGGCCGCCATGAGCGACGTGCTGACCGTGCAGGAGCAGGGCAAGATCCCCGAGCTGAACGAATACCAGTGTGGTACCTACAGCATGCACTCCCTGGAAGAGGCCCATGCCATCGCCCGCCACGTGCTGGAGCGCGGCATCGGCGTCAACCACAACGACGAGCTGGCGCTACCGGAAGAGAAGCTGAAAAGCCTCTGAGCAGAATGCGGAAAAATGAAAAGGCCGGTCTGTGACCGGCCTTTTCATATCTGGCGGTTCAGGAGGGGAGTGGCATCACCCGGTTGCGACCCAGCTCCTTGGCCTTGTAGAGCAGCTTGTCGGTGCGCTCTATCAGGGCGTCCGCCGTCTCCTGCCCATTATATTCCCCCACACCGAAGGAGGCGGTGATGTGATCGATGCGCCGGCCTGATTTGCGATCCAGCAGCGACATCCGCTCGATGACCCGGCGCAGGCTCTCCGCCATCTGGCGAGTCAGTGCCAACACTCGGCCCGGCACCAGCAGGGCAAACTCTTCCCCTCCGAGCCGATAGGCCGTGATGCCCTCCTTGCTCACTTCCCGCAGCCGCTTGCCGACGATGCGCAGCACCTGATCTCCCAGCAGATGGCCATATTCGTCGTTGAAGTTCTTGAAACGATCGATATCGGTCATGATCAGCGAGAAGGGCTGCTTGCTGCGGATCAGGCTGTCCATCTCCAGATCGAAGGCGCGACGGTTGAGCAGCGAGGTGAGTGCGTCCTCGGTGGCCATCTTGCGCGTCTCGTTTAGTGCTGCCTTGAGCTCCTTGATCTCCTTCTCGGCGCTGCTGAGCTGGTTGCGAAAGTGCAGGGTGGACATGCGCACGTCCCGCGACTCGCGTACCAGTTCCCGCAAGATGGCCATGGTGTCGTCCAGGCTCAGTCCCTCATCATCGATGAGGTTCAACTTGTCGAAGCTTTTGTCGAGCATGGCCTGGAACTGGCCGGTATCGACCAGCGCATCCTGCATGGAGTGGCCGAGCTCATTGGCCATGGCGACCAGATTGAGCTTCATCGCCTCCATCTGTTGCTCGTCCTGGCTGGCCAGATGCTGGTGATAGAGACGCTCACAGGTGGTGAGGGAGAAGGTACCCTGCAGTTTTATCGCGTGATCGACGGCGTTATTCAGCTCGGGCATGGCGCCAGAGACATAGTTGTACCAAAGATGGTAATTGTTCGGGGTGGTGGGGATTTGATACTTGATCATCAGGGGGACCGCCTGTTTCAAATAGGCGGCCGATTGGGCGAACGAGTCCTTGCTCATGAGTTCCGAGTCTCACATACCTGCAAACTGTCGCCAGTATGACAGAGAGATTGGCCAAAAGGCAGTCGATGGATGCCATTAGCTCCCCCCTTCGATATAATGTCTGGGTTACTACCTACCCTAAGGCCTGCTTATGTCTCAAAAAGATCCTTTCCTCCAACGCGAGGCCGAAAAATACGAAAACCCCATCGCCAGTCGCGAGCTGATCCTCGAACTCATCAAGGGTCACGAAAAGCCGATGTCCCGCGAAGAGCTGGCCAAGGCACTCAAGCTGACTGACGAAGAGCCGTTGGAAGCCTTGCGCCGTCGTCTGCGCGCCATGGAGCGCGATGGGCAGTTGGTATTCACTCGCAACCAATGTTACGCCCTGCCGGATCGTCTGAATCTGGTCAAAGGGTATGTACTCGGCCATAAAGATGGTTTCGGTTTTCTGCGCCCGGAAGGTGGTGGACCGGATCTGTATCTGAACAACCGCGAGATGCAGCGCCTGATGCACGGTGACTATGCCCTGGTGCAGCCGACCGAGATCGACCGCAAGGGTCGTCAGGAAGCACGTCTGGTTCGCCTGCTCAAGCCCCGTGAGGCAGACATCGTCGGCCGTTACTTCGTCGAGAACGGCGTCGGTTTCGTGGTGCCGGATGACAGCCGCATCGGTCAGGACATCATCATCCCTGAAGGCGAAAACAAGGGTGCTCGCCAGAGCCAGGTCGTGGTGGTGCGCATCAACCAGCGCGCCAACTCCCGCATCAACGCGGTCGGTACCGTACTGGACGTGCTGGGCGAGAACATGGCCCCTGGCATGGAGATCGAGATCGCCCTGCGTACCCACGGTATCCCGCATACCTGGCCGGAGGAGGTGACCAAGGAGGTCGCCGGTCTGGGCGAACAGGTACCGGAGAAAGCCAAAGAGGGCCGCATCGATCTGCGTGCCCTGCCGCTGGTCACCATTGATGGGGAAGATGCCCGCGACTTCGATGACGCCGTCTTCTGTGAAGCCAAGCGTGGCGGCGGCTGGCGTCTGTGGGTTGCCATTGCGGATGTCTCCGCCTACGTGAAGCCCGGCACTGCGCTGGATGCTGAAGCCTATCAGCGCGGCAACTCGGTCTATTTCCCCGAGTTCGTGGTGCCCATGCTGCCGGAGGTGCTCTCCAACGGGCTGTGCTCCCTGAATCCGCAGGTTGACCGCCTCTGCATGGTGTGCGAGATGACCATCTCCGCCGCTGGCCGCATGTCCGGCTACAAGTTCTACGAAGCGGTGATGAACTCCCATGCCCGCATGACCTACAGCAAGGTCGCGGCCATTCTGGATGGTGATCCCAAGCTGCGTCAGCAATATGACCCGCTGGTGGGCCACATCGAAGAGCTCAACAACCTCTACAAGGCGCTCAAGCACGCCCGTCACCAGCGTGGTGCGGTGGAGTTCGAGAGCGAGGAGACCCGTTTCATCTTCAACGCCCAGCGCAAGATCGACCAGATCGTGCCGCTGGTGCGCAACGATGCCCACAAGATCATCGAAGAGTGCATGATCCAGGCGAACGTGGCCGCGGCCCGTTACATCGAGAAGAACGAAGCCTCTGCCCTGTTCCGGGTGCACGACCGTCCGGGCGAAGAGCGCCTGACCGGTTTCCGTGACTTCCTGGCAGAACTGGGTCTGGAGCTCAAGGGCGGCCTCGAGCCCGAGCCGAAGGACTTTGCCGAGCTGGCCGCCAAGTTTGAAGGGCGCCCGGATGCCGAGCTGCTCTCCACCATGCTGCTGCGTTCCATGCGTCAGGCGGTCTATCAGGCTGACAACATCGGTCACTTCGGTCTGGCGTTGAAGTCCTACGCCCACTTCACCTCGCCGATCCGTCGCTATCCCGACCTCATTCTGCACCGTGCCATCAAGTACCAGACTGCAAAAGAGCAGCAGGGCAACCTGCGTCACAAGTGGACCCCGAGCGGTGGTTACCACTACCAGCTGGAAGAAGTGGACCCGATGGGCGAGCACTGCTCCATGACCGAGCGCCGTGCCGACGATGCGACCCGCGACGTGGCCGACTGGCTCAAGTGCGAGTACATGCTGGATCACGTGGGTGACGAGTTCGATGGCGTGATCGCCAGCGTTACCGGCTTTGGCTTCTTCGTGCGCCTGGCGGATATCCACATCGACGGTCTGGTACACGTCAGTACCCTCACCAACGACTACTACCAGTTTGATCCCCTGCACATGCAGCTGATCGGCGAGAACTTCCGTCGTCGCTACCGTCTGGGTGACAAGGTGCGGGTCAAGGTGATGGGCGTGAACCTGGACGATCGCAAGATCGACTTCGTGATGGTGGAAGAGCCGCTCCAGGCCACCGGCAAGAACGCCAAGGAGATGGCGCGCAAGCAGGCCGAGATCAAGAAAGAGAAGGCCAAGAGCGCCCAGCGCCACGAGAAACGCAAAGAGGGCAAGGATCACGGCAAATCCGACAAAGGTGGCCGCGCCAAGCCCAGCAACAGACGACCGAGCAAAAACGCTCGCGACAAGGCCAAGAGCACTAAATGAGTACAGAACTGATCTACGGCATTCACGCTGTATCCGCGCTGCTTGAGCGCACCCCGGAGCGTTTCATCGAGGTATGGGCCCTCAAGGGCCGCGATGACGACCGGCTGCAACCCTTGCTGACCGAGCTGGAATCCCTCGGCATCAAGGTGCAGAGCGTGAACCGCAAGACGCTTGATGATAAAGCCGAGGGCAACAATCACCAGGGCATCATGGCCAAGGTGATAGAGGCGCCCAAGCTGGCCGAGCACGACCTGGCCAGCCTGCTGGACGGCCTGGCGGTGCAAGAGACCGCCCCCCTCCTGCTGGTGCTGGACGGCGTGACCGATCCGCACAACCTCGGCGCCTGCCTGCGCAGCGCCGATGCGGCCGGGGTCCATGCGGTGATAGTGCCGCGGGACAAGGCCACCGGCTTGACCTCCATCGTGCGCAAGGTCGCCTGTGGCGCCGCCGAAGTGGTGCCGCTCATTCAGGTCACCAACCTGGCGCGCACCCTGCGCGAGCTGCAGGAGCGCGGTGTCTGGATAGTCGGCACCGCCGGCGAGGCGGACCACGACCTCTATCAGGCCAAGCTGACCGGCCCCATGGCGCTGGTGATGGGCGCCGAGGGCAAGGGGATGCGTCGCCTGACCCGCGAACATTGCGACGAACTGGTGAGCATACCGATGGCGGGGGCGGTATCGAGCCTCAACGTCTCGGTGGCGAGCGGCGTCTGCCTGTTCGAAGCCGTGCGTCAGCGCCGCAGCTGACGCCGTGATGATGGACAGACCTCCCTTTTTCCGGGACAGGGTCACAGATGAGCAGGAGGCCAGGCGCCTCCTCTCTTTTGCCCGGCCGCTGACGCTCGCCCCCAGATCTTGCCTCTGGCACGCCGGCGACAGTCCGGATCTGCTGATCAGGGTGGAGCAGGGGTTGCTGCGGGCCAGGGTGGTGCTGGCGGATGGGCGGGAGTACATCAAGGAGTTCTACTGGGAGGGGGACGAGTTTCTCGACTTCCATCACCTGCTCAGTGGCGAACCCGCCCGCTACAGCGTGGAGGCGCTGGAACCCTGCCGCTTGCAGCTGTTCCAGCTGGCCGACCTGCGTCCGCTCTCCTGCTGGTCCGCCTGGTATCAGCACCTGCTGGAAGTGCAGCTGCGCATCAAGGAAGAAAAAGAGCTGCTGCTGTTGACCGAGAGCCCCCAGGCCCGCTATCAGCACTTCCTGGACTGCTTCCCCGCACTGGATGCCAGGGTGCCGGATCACCAGATCGCCGCCTATCTCGGCATCAGTCCCATCAGTCTTAGTCGCATTCGCAAACGGCTTAAGAGTCTTAACAAAGGTTAATGCCGCCCTGGCTGCGCTCACCTATGCTGGCAGGCCGAATTGATAAGGAGTCGCCGATGAACTGGATCCTGAAACCCTGGTCTGCACTGACCACGGACGAGTTGTACGAGTTGCTGGCACTGCGGGCCGAGGTGTTCGTGGTGGAGCAGAGTTGCCCCTTCCAGGATCTGGATGGGGTGGATCGCCGGGACGGTGTGCTGCACCTGCTCGGTTATGAAGGCGATCATCTGGCCGCCTATGCCCGCATCATGGCCCCCGGCATCGGTGACGACAATGGCGCCGCCATAGGCCGGGTGGTCACCTCCCCCCAGTCGAGAGGGGGCGGTCTGGGCCACAGCTTGCTCGATGAGGCGGTGACCGCCTGCACGGCCCGCTGGCCGGCGCACAGCATCTGGCTCGGCGCCCAGGCTCACCTGCAGGGCTTCTATGGCCAGCACGGCTTCGCACCGGAAGGGGAGGGCTATCTGGAGGACGATATTCCTCACGTTGGCATGCGCAAGCTGCCGGGCTGACTCTCTGTGCTGTGAAAGGGATAGGGGGCAGACATGAGCGGGCTCCCACCTTGTTGCGACACAAACGGGTATGATCCCACTCCCTTGTTGATTGGAACCCCGTCGTGACCCTCTCCATCTTCGCGGCCATCTTGCTGGCCGCCTTGCTGCACGCCCTGTGGAATGCGCTGGCCAAGCGCCAGGCCGAGGGGCGTGTCAGCGTGTTGCTGGTCTCCCTCTGCTCCGGCCTCTTCTCCCTGCCTTTCCTGCCGCTGGTGGGGTGGCCGGCCCCGGTCGAACATCCCTGGTTGGCACTCTCCATCCTGTTGCACTGCGGATATAGCCTCTTTCTCGGCCGGGCCTACCGTTTGGGGGAGTTTGGCCAGATCTATCCACTGGCCCGTGGCAGCGCGCCCCTGGTGACCTTGCTGCTCGGCGCCCTGCTGCTGGGGGAGGTGCCCGGTGTCGTGGCTGTGGCGGGGGCCATGGTGCTGGTGGGCGGGGTCTTGCTGATGGCCTGGCGCGGCGGCATCCGGCTGGCGCCTGCGGCCCTGTGCGCCGTGCTGATCACGGCGCTGTTTACCGCCGCCTATACCCTGTCTGACGGGGTCGGGGCCCGCTCGGCGGGGGAGCCGATACGCTATACCCTCTGGCTCTTTACCCTGACGGCCCTGGTGATGCCGCTGCTGATGAGATGGCAGAGCCGCACCGCCTTGCGCAGCCTGACCCGGGCCGAGTGGTATTCGGGCGCCCTGGGCGGCGCCCTCTCGCTGCTTGCCTACGGCATCGTCATCTGGGCCATGACCCTGGCTCCCATCGGGCTGGTGGCGGCGCTGCGCGAGAGCAGCGTGCTGTTTGCCGTGCTGCTCTCCTGGCTCTGGCTGGGGGAGCGGCTGGGGCGAGTCAGGCTGATGGCGGCCCTGGTGATCCTCTGCGGCATATTGTTGATCCGGCTTGGCTGATGGGGAGAAGCCGGATCTGTCGTCGACTCAGGGGGTGACTTCGGAGAGCAGGCTGAACCCCTCCTCTGCGGGGGCGAGCTGTACTTTGACCTGACCCAGCTCCGCCAGAGTGCCGGCATGGGTGCCGCCGCAGGGGATGGTCAGCTCTTTTCCCTCAAGCGTGCAGTGCCAGTAGCGGGAGTCGATGATGGCCTCGTCTGCTCGCGAGCGACTGATCTCGCCACCCGCAGCCAGCCAGCTAGCGAGTTGCCGGTTGACCTTTTCTTCTATCAGCGCCAGATCCGCCAGCAGTGCCTCACTGTTGACTCCCTTCTTGCGCAGGCTTTTGCCGATGCGGTATTGCTCCCGGGAGCTCAGAGGTTCGACCCGCGAGGTCTGGATGGCGAGGCGGTCGAAATCGGGCTGATCCAGTGCATCGCGCTCGCTCACCTCCTTGCGCCAGTAGGGGATGAGAGCCCGGTTGAGGGCCAGCGCCACCAGATGGCAGCCGCTGTGACCCAGACTCAGGGAGTGGCGGGCCTCGGCATCCACCCTCAGTTCCACCTGCGTGCCGATGGCAAGCTGATGGGAGCCGGCGAGGGGATGCACCACCACGAAGGCCCAGCCCTCGGCGCCCCGCTTGACCGGAATATCCTGATCCACGAACAGCCTGCCTTCCGGGCTGATGGCTCCCATCCTGCAGGGGCCCACGGCCGCCTCGCCCCCATCCCAGCGCACAGTGCCCACATCCCCCGGTTGATCGGGCCAGAGGTGGCTCTGGGGATGGAAGGGGGTGAGGTTGGTGACCAGCAGGCTGGGTTGCCCCTGCTCGCAATAGACGACGCTGGCCTGTTCCTGATGATGGCCCAGCACGAAGCTGACTCGGGTGTGTTCCATGGCAAGGCTTCCGCAACGAGAAATAGAGAAGAGAAAGCGGCAGCATACGCCAAAGCGGGGGCCGGCTCATTAACCTCTGTTAACGAGCCGGCTCGAAGATGGCGGAGTGAACACTAGATCATGGTGACCAGCAGATAGGCGTTGAGGCCGATCACCAGCGCGACTATGACGCGACCGATTGCCTGGGTCAGTGGATGGTTGCGATGCTCCCCCATCAGGGTGCGATCGCCGGTCAGGATCAGCAGCGGAATGAGCGCGAGGGCGATGCCAAAGCTCAGGATGACCTGGCTCAGCACCAGGATCTCAGTGGTGTTGAGTCCCATGGCGATCACCACGAAGGCGGGGGCCATGGTGATGGCCCGGCGCAGCCAGAGCGGTATGGTGAAGCGCACGAAGCCCTGCATCACCACCTGGCCTGCCAGAGTCCCGACTACGGTGGAGGAGATGCCAGACGCGACCAGAGAGAGCCCGAACAGGGTGGCGGCAGCCTGACCCAGCAAGGGAGTGAGTGTCTGGTAGGCCGTTTCCAGTTCCGCCACCTGCTGGTGGCCCGCGTCGTGGAAGGCCGCAGCGGCCATGGCCATCATGGCCAGGTTGACGAAGCCGGCTATGGTCATGGCAATGGCCACATCGACCCGGGTGCTGTGCAGCCGCTGGGGCACGCTGCCCTGATCCTGGGTGTGCTGGGTCAGCGCCGAGTGGAGATAGATGACGTGGGGCATGACTGTCGCACCGAGCACGCCAGCGGCGAGATAGACGGCATCGCCGTTGGGCAGGCCGGGGAAGAGGGCGCCTTCCAGCAGGCTGGGCAGATGGGGGCGGGAGAAGACCAGCTCGACTATGTAGGCGGCGGCCACGAACAGCAGCAGACCTCCCACCACGAACTCCAGCGGCTTCTGGCCGCGGGATTGCAGCATGAGAATGCCCCAGGTGACCACGGCAGTGATGCAGGCCCCTTCCAGCAGCGTCACCCCGAACAGCAGCTTGAAGCCCACAGCTGCGCCGATGAACTCGGCGAGATCCGTGGCCATGGCGATGATCTCCGCCTGCACCCAGTAGGCCCAGACTGCCGGTTTGGGTAATTTGTCCCGGATGTGCTCCGCCAGATTCTTGCCGGTGACGATGCCGAGCTTGGCGGAGAGGGTCTGCACCACCATGGCCATCAGGTTGGCCCAGACCACCACCCACAGCAGTTGATAACCAAAGGTGGAACCGGCCTGGATGTTGGTAGCGAAGTTGCCCGGATCTATGTAGCCGATGGCGGCGATGAAGGCGGGGCCAAGCAGGGTCAGCTTGAATTTGCGGGCCGGGATGGCCGTGGTCAATGCGGGTTGCATGGTGTCACCCTCCATAAGAGCATGGAGATAGAATAGATCTAAATGATAATTACTATCAATTGAAGTTTTGCATCAGGGTCATCGACAAAAACATCTGTCGACGCCAGTTGCAGTGGGAGAGGCTATTTCGTACAATACGCCGCCCTAGAAAGCAGCGTCTAAACACCACTATGTTCCTTGCCTCCGAGGTCTGGCTGCACCTGGGCGGAGGCTGAATTAATCCGTAAGGAGCTAAAATGCGTCATTACGAAATCGTCTTCATGGTTCATCCGGACCAGAGCGAGCAAGTACCTGGCATGATCGAGCGTTACACCGGCGCTATCACCACCGCTGGTGGCACCATTCATCGCCTGGAAGATTGGGGCCGTCGTCAGCTGGCTTACCCGATCGACAAGCTGCACAAGGCTCACTATGTTCTGATGAACGTAGAAGCTGAGCAGGCCGTTATCGACGAACTGGAAACCAACTTCCGCTTCAACGATGCCGTTATCCGCAACATGATCATGCGCACCAAGCACGCCGTGACTGAAGTTTCTCCGATGGCCAAGGCCAAGGAAGAGCGCTTCACCCGTCGTGACGACGAGCGCCGCGAAGATGCTGTTGAAGCGTCTTCCGAAGAGTAATTCTTAGATCACCGCATTAGAGGATAAAGGCCATGGCACGTTATTTCCGTCGTCGTAAGTTCTGCCGCTTCACCGCCGAGAACGTTACCGAGATCGACTACAAAGATATCGTTACTCTGAAAAACTACGTCACTGAATCTGGCAAGATCGTACCGAGCCGTATCACCGGTACCCGCGCCAAGTATCAGCGTCAGCTGGCACGCGCCATCAAGCGTGCTCGTTACCTGGCTCTGCTGCCGTACACCGATCTGCACAACAAGTAAGAATCGGTCCGGCACTTAAGCCTAACTCAACTTTTATAGAGGAAAGGTAATGCAAGTTATCCTGCTCGACAAAATCGCCAAACTGGGCGGTCTGGGTGATCAAGTCGCTGTTAAAGCTGGCTACGCCCGTAACTATCTGATCCCGCAAGGCAAGGCCGTTATGGCTACCAAGGCCAACATCGAGACCTTCGATGCTCGCCGTGCTGAACTGGAAGCCAAACTGGCTGCCGGTAAAGCTGCCGCTGAAGAGCGCGCTGCCAAGCTGGGTGAACTGGCTGCCGTTGTCATCGCCTCCAAGTCTGGCGACGAAGGCAAGCTGTTCGGTTCCATCGGTACCCGTGACGTGGCTGAAGCCATCACTGCTGCCGGCGTCGCCGTTGCCAAGAGCGAAGTCCGTATGGGCAACGTTCTGCGTAACACCGGCGAGTACGAAGTTGTTGTTCAGCTGCACGCTGACGTCAAGGCAACCGTACAGATCCAGGTTGTTGCTCTGTAATAGCGATTCGCTTTGCAGAAAAAACCCGCGCACATGCGCGGGTTTTTTTCTTTTTGAATCAAGAGGGGATCAAGGGGTAGAGTGAGGTTCTGTTTCTTTGGAGGAGAACCTGTATGGCAGCCTGGGTCGAAGGTCGGGTACTCGAGCGCATCGAGTGGACGCCCACCCTGTTTTCCTTGCGCATAGCGGCGGATCTCGCCCCCTACAAGGCGGGGCAATTTACCAAGCTTGCCCTGCAACGGGGCGATCAGCGGATCCAGCGCGCCTATTCCTTCGTTAATCCCCCCTCCGCCCCCTACCACGAATTCTATCTGGTCGAGATCCCGGACGGCGAACTGACCCCCTCCCTCGGTGCCTTGCAACCGGGGGATTCCTTGCTGGTTCAGTCTCAGGCCACGGGCTTCCTGACCCTGGACGAGCTCCCGCCGGGACGGGATCTCTGGCTGCTCTCCACCGGCACGGCCATAGGCCCCTTCCTCGCCATGCTGGCTGAGAGGGAGGTCTTCGAGCGTTTCGAGAATCTGGTGCTGGTGCACGGGGTGCGCAAGGGGGAGGAGCTCACCTATCAGGGCCTGATTACCAGCCTGGTCGAGCAGTATGGGCCCCGTTTTCACTACGTGCCTTTCGTCAGCCGCGAACCCTGGCCCGACGCGTTGCCCGGTCGGATCCCGGCGGCCATTGCCAGCGGCGAGCTGCAGGCCAGGGTCGGGCTCGCATTCTCGGCTGAGCACAGCCAGGTGATGATCTGCGGCAATCCCGCCATGGTGAAGGAGACGCAGCAAACCCTGCTGGAGCTTGGTCTTGCCAAGAACCTGCGCCGGGCCCCCGGCAACATCAGCATGGAAAATTACTGGTAGACGCCAGCAGGGGCGGTCAGCGACCTATCTTGTCACCATCGTGCTTGCAAGAGCCCTCAGTGCGGGGAATATCGCCAAGTGGCTGCCTTCTCGCTCCCTGTTCTTCCTGATGGGAGCCAGCATCTTGGGTGGGGCTGCGCCGGGTAAGAGGGGCTTCAAATGCTGCGCCGCTGTTCAGTAACCGGGCGAGCAGGTGGGAAATGGGGTTGCGCATGATGGCCTCGATGACGGCTGGAGGAGAGGCAGTCTATCGCCGCCAGCCTTAACCGGGGCGGAACAACACCTTGGCACCATGGTGATTGATCTGGTGAGGAATGGGTGGTGAACGTTCGTAAAATGACATGATTCAACTTTTTGCCAAGACCATGGAGGGGGCTATCGAGTCTTGATGGGGGGGAAGTCAACAGTCACAGAGTTTCATGAGTTCTGAGCTTTGGCAATAAGTTGGCCACTATCAGCGTCAGTGAACGCATTCAGGGGCCGGAGCCCCTGAGCCATTACTTGTTCTTGCCTTTCCCGTTGCCTTTTTCTTTGTATTTCGCGTTGTCGTTGCTGTCCCAGTCGTTCTTGTCGTGGCCCTTGCCCGGGTTGTTGCCGCTGTGGATGCTACGGTTGTAGTGGTCGCGATACTTGCCATCCATGTTGTCACAGTTGAGTTTGATACTGCTGCTGCGGGTGCTGATATTCAGGCAGTTGTTCTGCCACCAGTCGTACTCCTTGTCGTCCCAATCCAGGCTGATTTGGCCCCGATCGGTGGAGATCTTGATGTCGTCGTTGTTCTTGGAAGGAGGCGCAGCAAAGGCGACGCCGTGGACAATGAACAGAGAGAGCAGCAGAGCGGTGCGGTTGATCATGGTATTGCGCTTGGGATGTGTCATATCAGAGAGGCTCCTGTCGTGACTAGTCACTGTTCCGGGCTGGCCGGGATCTGGTTGGTGCTGGGGGGTTGGTTGCGGGGCGTCTCATCATCCAGGTTGAGCTTGACGCCCTTGCAATCGGCAGAGGCATCCTCACCGACCCCCAGATCGAGACAACTTGTCTGCGACCAGTCAAATTGCGTGTCATTCCAGTCCAGATTGAAGGTGAGCTCGTCAACGGAGAAAGCGTTATTCCCCTGCTCCTGAGCCTGGACCGATGAGATGGAGGTGCCGGCAACCAGAAGCAGGGAGAGCAGCAGCGTAGTCGTTCTGTTCATGATGTCCTCGGATAATGGCAATAGGGAGTCAGTGTAGCGCGCCGGGCTGAACCCAGGCACAACGAAATACTCCCTTCAAGTCTGAGGTCGATTGTAGCGGTTTTCTGCTGCCGATTCGTCCGTTTTGGTCGCACTATGGACAGCTGGTTATCCATATGAGGGAATTCAGGTATTTGCCCTTCTCTCCGACCGCCCGGTGACTATAATCGGCAGCCAACTTTTCCTGCACGGCATACCCTCTCCATCATGACCACACAGGCTCCCGCCGCATTGCGCTATCCCAAGGGCTGGTTCGCACTGACCACGGTGTACAGTTTTACCGGGCTGGCCATTCTGGCCTCCATCGTCTTCTCCCTGCTGCTGTTTCTCTCCATCGACGACAACCCCCTGATGAAGTGGTTGTTTGGCGGTCTGGCCATCATCTTCGAACTGGGCAAGTTCTATGTCTGGTATGAATATGGCGAGTGCAAGGCACGGCGGGATCTCGGCGGTGCCTTCTGGTCGCTGCTGTTTTACAGCGTGCTGGCTGCCATCTCCATCGGTGGCAGCATTGGCGGCATCAACAGCGCCACCAACACCATCTTGAGCCAGCAGGCGCGCCACGAGCGGGAGATCGCCCGCTTCGACGAGCAGATTGCCAGCATAGAGCGGCAGATCCAGCTCAACGAGGAGGCGGCGCGCAAATACATAGAGATGGCGCGGATCTCCAGCGGGGTGAGCGGATTGCAGCAGGCCAACACCAAGCTCAGGCTGAAGCAGGATGAGCTGCGCCAGGAGCGCGACGCCAAGCCTGTCAATGAGCAGTCCTCCATGCTGGGGTTGATGAGCAGCCTGGCGGACGGGGTGGGCATGAGCATCAGCCAGGTACAGTTCCTGCTGGTCTGCTTCCTCTCGGTGTTGCTGGATGCGTTCGGTGCCTTTTTCGTCAGCCTGATCGGCGAGGAGAACCGCTTCCGCCGTCAATGGCAGTTGCAACGGGCGCGGGAAGAAGCCGAGGTTCGCCAGGTCGAGTCAGCTGTCGCCGCACCCATGGTGGTGAGCAGACCAGAGCCCGCACCGGCCGTGGTGGCCCAGGTGCGCAGCGCGCTGGAGAGCGGAGAGCTCAAGTGCAGCAAGCGCAAGGTGGCCGAGGCCCTCTCCCTCTCGCTGGAAGAGGTGGACAGGGTGTTCCAGCATCTGCTGGCCCAGGGGGTGCTGGGGCAGGGCAGCAATCGCCACTACCACCTCAGTGCGCAGGCGGGTTGAGATCCGGGCCACCTCAGGGTGGCCTTTTTGTTGCCGCAGGCGCGTCAGTGGGTGAGCACCATCATCAGGCTGAAGAAGGCGGCAAGTCCCCCACCTATGCCGATGATCCAGTAAAACCCCTTGGCACCCTGCTTGAGCGGAATGCGGAAGTAGAGCAGAAACGCCCACCACCCCAGGGCCAGCAACAGAGGAATAAGAAACATTCGAGCCATGGTGTCCTCGCTGTTATTCTGTTGACCCTTGATCAATCAACAGGATGGATTGTGCAATGACGCAGCTACAGATTACCGCATTCGGCGACCCCTCGGTACTTCGGCTCAACCCCTCCCTGGACAAGGTGCCCGCCGAGGGGGAAGTCCGGGTACGCATCTGTTTTGCGGGGGTCAACCCCATCGATGCCAAGACCCGGGCCGGCCTCGGCTGGGCGGCGGCCCAGAACAAGGACAAGCTGCCCTGGACCCCGGGCTATGACGTCTCCGGCGTGGTGGAGAAGGTCGGCCCCCATGTCGCCACTCTGGTGGAAGGGGATGCGGTGTGCGGCATGGTGGGCTTTCCCCTGACGGCCGGTGGCTATGCGGAATCTGTGGTGGTACGCGAGGACGAGCTGGTCAGGCTCGACGGGGTCAGTCTCAAGCAGGGGGCTGCGCTGCCGCTGGCGGGCCTTACCGCCTGGCAGGGGCTGTTCGAACACGGTGCCCTCAAGGGCGGGCAGCGCGTGCTGATCCTGGCCGGTGCCGGCGGTGTGGGCCATCTGGCGGTGCAGTTTGCCAGCGCTTATGGCGCCGAGGTGGTGACGACGGCGAGTCGCGACAACCACAGCTTCCTGCACGGGCTGGGGGCCAGCCAGATGGTGGATTACAATGACGCAGACTGGGTTGCTCAAGTGGTGGCCGGCGGTCAGGTCGATCTGGTGCTGGATCTGATGGGGGGCGAGAGCGGCAAGGCGGCGCTGGCCTGCGTCAAACCGGGTGGCCGCCTGGTGACTGTGCCCACCATCACGGCCCAGCAGATCAAGGAGGCGGGGGCCGAGGCGGGCATAGAGGTGCTCGGCATGCTGGTCCACCCCGATCAAAAACAGCTGACCCAGGTACTGATGCTGCTGCGTCAGGGAGATGTGCATATCACCCTCTCCGGTGAGTTCCCCCTGGCGGAAGGGGCACTGGCCCATGGCGCCATCGAGGGCGGTCATGTGCGGGGCAAGCTGCTGCTGCGCATGCCTGCCGCCGACGGCCAGCCCGGATGAACGACATCGCCGAGATGGGGCTGGGCTGGCTGTTTCTGAGCGCCTTCACCTCCGCCACCCTGCTGCCCGGCAGCTCGGAAGTGCTGCTGGGGGCCATGGCCACCCGGGGAGAGTGGAGCATGGCCAGCCTGCTGCTGTGGGCGACGCTGGGCAACACCCTGGGTTCCATGACCACCTGGTGGCTCGGTCGGCTCGCCACACACAAGAAAAAACCGGAAGATTTTCAAGGCCGTGGGGAACAAAAAGCGCTCGCCTGGCTCAAACAGCATGGTCATTGGTGCCTGCTGCTCGCCTGGACGCCGGTGATCGGCGATGGCCTCTGCCTGCTGGCCGGTTGGCTTCGCTTCTCCTTCTGGCGCTCTCTCATCCTGATCGGGCTCGGTAAATTGCTTCGTTATGCCCTGGTGTTTCTGCTGGCCAGCCAGATCTTCTAGCCCATTTTTGTCACTCACGAGGTAACCGTGAACAAACTCATTCCATTAAGCATTCTCCTGGGACTTTCCCTGCCCGTGCTGGCAGCGCCCACCCTGGTGTCCGAGCAGGTCAGGCAGGAAGGCAAGCTTGGCATTCCCTATCAGATGTACAGGCTGGACAACGGCCTGACCGTGATCCTGGCGCCGGACAAATCCGATCCCCTGGTACACCTGGATGTCACCTATCACGTGGGGTCGTCGCGGGAGACGGTCGGCAAGTCGGGTTTTGCCCACTTCTTCGAGCACATGATGTTCCAGGGCTCCAAACACGTGGGCGATCAGGAGCACATGCGGATCATCAATGAGGCCGGTGGCGAGATGAACGGCACCACCAACAAGGACAGGACCAACTATTTCGAGACGGTACCGGCCAACCAGCTGGAGAAGGTGCTCTGGCTGGAGGCGGATCGCATGGGTTTCCTGCTCGATGCGGTGAGCCAGAAGAAGTTCGAGATCCAGCGTGCCACCGTCAAGAACGAGCGGGCCCAGCGCATCGACAACCAGCCCTACGGCCTGCTCAGCGAGAAGGTGGGGGAGGCGCTCTATCCGCGCACCCATCCCTACTCCTGGCAGCCCATCGGCTATGTGGAGGATCTGGACAGGGTCGATGTGAACGACCTCAAGCAGTTCTTCCTGCGCTGGTATGGCCCGAACAACGCCACGTTGACCCTGGGCGGTGACTTCGACACCAAGCAGGCGCTGGCCTGGATTGAGCAATACTTCGGCCCCATTCCCCGTGGCCCCGAGGTGGCCGAGCCGACGCCGAAACCTGCGATCTTGCCCGAGACCCGCTACGTGACGCTGGAAGACAAGGTGCACCTGCCGCTGCTCTATATCAGCTACCCGACCGTGTCCCTTGGCGATCCGCAGGAGCCGGCGCTGGACATCTTTGCCGACGTGCTCGGTGGCTCCGCCAGCTCCATGCTCTATCAGTCCCTGGTCAAGACCGGCAAGGCCATCGAGGTGGGGGCGTCCCACTCCTGCGAGGAGCTGGCCTGTACCCTGGCGGTCTACGCCTACCCGAACCCGGCGGTGGATGGCAGCCTCAAGACCCTCAAGGGGGAGGTGGACAAGGTGATCGGCGAATTTGCCCAACGCGGCATCAAGCCCGCGGATCTGGAGAAGGCCATCAGCAGCTACCGTGCCTCCGCCATCTGGGGGCTGGACAGCATCGAGGGCAAGGTGAGCCAGCTCGCCATGGGTCAGGTGATGACCCGGGACCCCAACTATGTGTTCAAGAACCTGGATGCCATCAGCCAGGTGAATGCCCAGCAGGTCAAGGCAGCCTACGACAAGTTCATCGCGAACAGGCACTCCGTGGTGCTGAGCGTGGTGCCCAAGGGCAAGACCCAGTGGCAGGCGGGCACGCCGAACTTCACCCCGGCCAAGCGCGAGCTGCCGGATTACAGCCAGCATGGGGAGCAGCTGGCCCAGCAAACGATCAAAGACAGCTTCGATCGCAGCGTGCAGCCCAGGACGGCAGAGGCGGTCAGCGTCAAGGTGCCCGCCATCTGGCATGGCAAGCTGGACAAGGGCATCGAGATCATCGGTACCCGAAGTGACGAGATCCCGGCCGTCTCCATCATGATTGCCCTGCCGGGGGGCATCCGGGCCGAGGGCAAGGGTGAGCTGGGGCTGGCCAGCCTCACCGCCGCCATGCTGGGGCAGGGGACGGCGCGCCTCTCCGAGGCCGAGCTCAGCGACGAGCTGCAAAAGCTCGGCGCCAGCATCAGCGTCTCGACCGCCCAGTACAACAATCTCATCACCATCAGCAGCCTGACCGACAAGCTGCCCCAGACGCTGGCACTGGTGCGCGAGGTGTTGCTGCAACCCGGTCTGCGGGAGGCGGACTTCGAGCGGCTCAAGGCACAGACGCTGCAAGGGATGAAACAGAGCGAACAGCAGCCCGAGTGGCTGGCGGGGCAGGCGTTCCGGGAGTTGGTGTACGGCAAGCAGAATCGCCTCGGCCAGCCGACCGACGGGGTGCTGACCGACGTCGAGAGGCTGACCCTGGCGGACGTGAAGCGCTTCTATCATGCCTACTACAACTCGACCAATGCCAAGGTGGTGGTGACCGGGGACGTGACCCAGCAGCAGGTGGAACAGCAGTTGGGCTTCCTCACCGAGTGGCAGGGGGCGGCCCCGACCCTGGGGGATCTCAAGCTCAAGGGGGAGCAGGCCAGGGCGGGCATCTACCTGGTGGACAAGCCGGGGGCGCCCCAGTCGGTGATCCGCATCGGTCGCCGTGCCATGCCGTTTGACACCACGGGGGAGTACTTCGTCGCCAACCTGATGAACTTCAACCTGGGGGGCAACTTCAACAGCCGCATCAACCTCAACCTGCGGGAAGACAAGGGCTACACCTATGGCGCCAGCTCGGGCTTCCAGGCGAACCGCGAGGCCGGCATCTTCGCCACCGGCGCCAACGTGCGCATCGACGCCACCGCGGATGCCATCCGTCAGTTCCTCAAGGAGATGGACGGCTACCGTGCGAGCGGGCCCACCCCGGTGGAGCTGGCCTACATGCGCAGCGCCGTCTCCCAGCAGGATGCGCTCTCCTACGAGACCCTGGGCCAGAAGGCGGGCTTCCTGCTGCAGATGATCATGTATGACCTGAAGCCGGACTATGTGCAGGCCCAGAATCAGCTGATCAAAACGGTGTCACCCGAGACGCTAAAAGCCAGTGCAGCCCGCTGGCTCGATCCCGCCGACATGGTGATTGTGGTGGTGGGGGACAAGCAAAAGCTTGAAAAACCCTTGAGCGAGCTTCATCTTCCCATCTATCCACTGCAATTGCCTTGAGGGGCGTTGCATAAAAATGAGCGCCGCCCCAGGTGGGGCGGCCATACATGAGCCGTGAATATGACTACTACTAGCTTGTCGCTCACCGAGTTGCTGACCGCGCTGGGAACCCCGGAACGGGTGACCGCCCTCAAGGGGATCCGGCGCGGGATCGAGCGTGAATGTCTGCGCATCACCCCCGAAGGGACCCTGGCCCAGACCGATCACCCCAGAGGCCTGGGGTCGGCGCTGACCCATGCCAACATCACCACCGACTACTCCGAGAGCCTGCTGGAGTTCATCACCCCGGCCACCGACTCCATCGAGAGCCTGATCGAGCAGCTTGGCGACATCCACCGTCACGCCATTCACCACCTGGGGGATGAGCGGATCTGGCCGCTCTCCATGCCCTGCTTTGTCGGCGACGAGGAGAGCATCCGGCTGGCCCAGTACGGCAGCTCCAACATCGGGCGCATGAAGACCCTCTATCGCCAAGGCTTGAAGAACCGCTACGGCAGCCTGATGCAGGTGATCGCCGGGGTGCACTTCAACTTCTCCATGCCGGACAGCTTCTGGTGCGAGTGGCAGGATCTGGTGGGAGAGGGGTGCTGCAGCCAGCGTTTCATCTCCGACAAGTACATGGGGCTTATTCGCAACGTCTACCGCTTCGGCTGGCTGGTGCCCTATCTGTTCGGCGCCTCCCCGGCCATCTGCGACTCCTTCCTCAAGGGGCGCAAGAGCAGCCTGCCATTCCAGAAGACCGGCAAGGGAACCCTCTATCTGCCCTATGCCACCGCCCTGCGCCTGTCCGATCTCGGTTACACCAACAGCGCCCAGGCGGGGCTCAAGATCAGCCATGACAACCTGCCGGCCTACGTGAGCAGCCTGCGCCGCGCCATCAACACCCATGATCCCGAGTTTGCCAAGATTGGGGTCAAGGTGAACGGCGAGTACCGCCAGCTCAACGACAACGTGCTGCAGCTGGAAAACGAGCTGTACGCCCCTATCCGGCCCAAGCGCACCCCTCGCAGCGGCGAGAAGCCCTCGGATGCGCTGGAGCAGCGCGGCATCGAATACATCGAGCTGCGCACCGTGGATGTGAACCCCTTCACCCCGTTCGGCATCGAGGTGGATCAGATCCGCTTCTTCGATCTGTTCCTGGTCTGGTGCCTGCTGCGACCCTCCCCGCTGCTGACCGAGGAGGAGATTGCCCGTAACCGCCGCAACCAGAACAAGGTGGTGCTGGAAGGGCGCCGTCCTGGTTTGGAGTTGGAAGATGAACAGGGTGCTGCCATCGGCCTCAAGGAGTTCGGGCTCCAGCTGTTCGACGAGCTGGACCAGGTCGCCGGGCTGCTGGATCGCTGCTGCGGCCGCAACCGCTACCGCGAGACGCTGGCCATGCACCGCGAGAAGCTGCTCAATCCCGAGCTGACCTATTCCGCCCGCCTGCTCAAGCAGTTGCTGGAAAGCGGCCAGGACAACGGCTGTTTCGGCGACGAGCTGGCGAGCCGCTACCGGGAAGAGATGCTGGCCGGTGAGCTGCAGTACTGGGATGAGGCCTACTTCGCCGGTGAGGCGCGTGAGTCCCTGGCCAAGCAGCGGGAGCGGGAGCGCGGCGACAGCCTCTCCTTCGACGACTTCCTCGCCGATTATTTCGGGACCCGGCAGACCACCGCCTGAGGGTGCCATCACAGTGACGAGAGCCGCTCCCTTGAGCGGCTTTTTCATGGGCGTTCAGGAACCATCCGCGGCGGCCGGACATAAAAAAACGGCCCCGGAGGGCCGTTTCGCAAAGGAGGGGACCGCTATCAGAGGATGAGACCGCCGAAGAAGAAGCCCAGTGCCACTGCCATGGCGATTGTGGCCACGCCCGGGATGAAGAAGGGGTGGTTGAACACCGCCTTGCCAATCCGGGTGGAGCCGGTGTCGTCCATCTCGACCGCCGCCAGCAGGGTCGGGTAGGTCGGCAGCACGAACAGGGCGCTCACGGCAGCGAAGGAAGCGATGGCCGCCAGCGGGCTGACACCCAGTGCCAGCGCAGCCGGCATAAGGGCCTTGGTGGTGGCGCCCTGGGAGTAAAGCAGCATGGAGGAGAAGAACAGCACCACGGCCAGCAGCCAGCTGTACTGGCTCAGCAGATCGCCGGCGAACGCCTGGATCTCGACCATGTTGCCTTTCACGAAGACGTTGCCGAGCCAGGCCACGCCCAGCACGCAGATACAGGCCGACATGCCGGACTTGAAGGTCGGCATGTTGGTGATCTGGGCGGCGTCCAGCTTACAGAACAGCACCATCAGGGTGGCGGCGGAGAGCATGATGCCCATGATGGCGCCATCGCGGGGGATGGGCGGGCTGGCGATCAGGCCCACGTTGCCTGAGATGGCAGTGGCATAGGCCATGACCGCGACGATGGCGACGATGAAGATGCCGACGGAGAGCTTGGCATAGGGCTTGAGCTCCACCTTGCTGGTGCCGCGCAGCTTGATCAGGCCTTTGGCCTTGCGCTCCAGATAGACCTCATCCTGCTCCAGCGGCTTGCCCAGCATGTTGGCCACGAAGGCCCCCAGCAGACAGGCGATGAAGCTGGACGGGATGCAGATGGCCAGCAGGGTCAGGTAGTCAACGCCCAGCGGCTCCAGCATGCCGGAGAAGGCAACCACGGCCGCCGAGATGGGGGAGGCGGTGATGGCTATCTGGGAGGCAACGACCGCGATGGAGAGCGGACGGGAGGGACGAATGCCCTGCTCCTTGGCCACTTCGGCGATCACCGGCAGGGTGGAGAAGGCGGTGTGACCGGTACCGGCCAGCATGGTCATCAGGTAGGTGACGACCGGGGCGGCGAAGGTGATGTGCTTGGGATTCTTGCGCAGGGCCTTCTCGGCCAGGTGCACCAGATAGTCCATCCCGCCGGCGAGCTGCATGCAGGCGATGGCGCAGATGACGGACGCGATGATCATGATCACGTCCCAGGGGAGGTAGGTCACCAGCTGATCGCTCGGGATGGGCATGCCCAGCCCCCAGGTCAGCACCAATACCCCCAGACCACCGGCGAAGCCGATACCTATGCTGCCTATCCGGGCTCCCAGATAGATAGCGGCGAGCACCACAAGTAACTCGATTCCAATCATAGCGAACACTCCATTTTCCAGTTTTTTTAGGTTTTATTGGGCTGAAAAGCCAATTCCCGATGGGACTTGCAGGAGGTCGCTCGGGAATTGACTTTAATGGGCCGGGATAAACCCGGCCCATCTGCTCGCTTATACGGTGGCTTCGCGGGTGTAACGCTTGGCCTTGTATTGCGGGTTCATCAGGTTCTCGATGGAGAGGATCTCGTCCAGCTGCTCGGCGGTCAGCAGGCCGCGCTCAAGCACGACTTCGCGGACGTTCTTGCCGGTCTGGGCACAGATCTTGCCGACGATGTCGCCTTCGTGGTGACCGATGAAGGGGTTCAGGTAGGTCACGATGCCGATGGAGTTCAGCACGTGGTTCATGCAGATGTCCGGGTTGGCGGTGATGCCTTCCACACACTTCTCGCGCAGGGAAATGCAGGCTTTTTCCATCAGGCTCAGGGATTCGAACATGGCCTGACCAATCACCGGCTCCATGACGTTCAGCTGCAGCTGACCGGCTTCGGCGGCGAAGGTGATGGTGACGTCATTGCCGAACACCTTGAAGCAGGACTGGTTGACCACTTCCGGAATGACCGGGTTGACCTTGGCCGGCATGATGGAGGAGCCAGCCTGCATTTCCGGCAGGTTGATTTCCTTCA
The DNA here is from genome assembly GCF_041402505.1 of Aeromonas sp. S2(2024). Classification (NCBI taxonomy): domain Bacteria; kingdom Pseudomonadati; phylum Pseudomonadota; class Gammaproteobacteria; order Aeromonadales; family Aeromonadaceae; genus Aeromonas; species Aeromonas sp. S2(2024). Next base: position 12,489 of record NZ_JBGLRL010000007.1, on the reverse strand, counting down.
GGGCAGTGCGCGGACCGGAGGAGAGCAGACGCAGGTCGTTGCAGATCTTGGACAGCTTCATGGCCAGACGCTTGATGGCACCGTGCAGCATCACATAGGCACCGCAGTCGGAGGTCGCTTCGATGAGATCCTCTGCCGGCACATAGGCGCGACCGGTGATCTCGGCCAGCCGCTTGATGGCCAGGGCGGAGTACTCGGGCGGGGTGTTCAGACCGGTCCCGATGGCGGTGGCACCCAGGTTCACTTCCAGCAGCAGTTCCTGGCAACGCTTGATGGACTTGATCTCTTCGCGCAGGGTCACGGCGAAGGCATGGAACTCCTGACCCAGGGTCATGGGGACAGCATCTTGCAACTGGGTACGGCCCATCTTCAGGATGCTCTTGAATTCCTGGGCCTTGGTATCGAAGGCTGCGATCAGCGCTTCCAGGGCATACAGGGTGGTGTCGGTGCTGTTGACCACGGCGACGCGGAAACCGGTGGGGTAGGCGTCATTGGTGGACTGGCACTTGTTGACGTGGTCGTTCGGGTTGATGACGTCGTAACGTCCCTTCTCCAGACCCATGATTTCCAAGGCGATGTTGGCCAGCACTTCGTTGGTGTTCATGTTGACGGAGGTACCGGCGCCGCCCTGATAGACATCGACCGGGAACTGGTCGAAGCATTTGCCGGTATTCAGCATCAGATCACAGGCTTCGATGATCTTGTCAGCAATTTCGGGACGTATGGTGCCGAGCTCACCGTTGGCCAGTGCGGCGGCCTTCTTGGTCAGCACCATGCCACGGACAAATTCGGGAACGTCAGAAATCTTCTGAGTGCTGATCTTGAAGTTCTCGACGGCGCGCAGGGTATGCACACCGTAATAGAGATCGTTGGAAACTTCTTTGGTGCCCAGCAGGTCTTCTTCAATGCGGACGTTCTTGATGTCGCTCATTGTAATGCCTCAGAAATCAGATAAATGGAAACGATCCTCACCGAGTGGCCGCGACATCCTTACGCACATTTCATCCTGAAGCACCACACATCGGGTGGGGCAGTGGGGAACCCGTGGTTCCCTGTGCAATGACTGGAATAGATTTTACCTCAATTGGGGTATCTGATATTAGACTTAGATCACTAAATTTGAGGCAACCTCAAATATCTTGTGGTCATTAAACAGATATTGCAATTGAGCGATTAACTTTGACAGAACAATCACTTCAATCACAGTTGGGCGACCAAATATTTCTTCCGATCCCGAGGTGTCTGGCGTCGCAGACTTGAAAAACCGGCATGACTCCCCATTTTAGTGACAAGAGACCTGCATGATGGCGAGTTGGTATGGGCCATACTCCGCTGACTGTGTGATTGCAGGTTCATTTATTCACCGCACTGAGGTTGCTATGGGCAAGTTGTTACTGTTGTTGGTTGGCCTGGTATTGCTGGAGCTCACCGTGATGATAGAGGTGGGCTCGGTGATAGGTGCCTTGCCGACCGTGGGCCTGCTGGTACTGACCGCGGTGCTGGGCTCTTCTCTGGTGCGCAGCGAGGGGATCAAGACCCTGTTCAGCGCCCAGCAGAAGATGCAACAGGGAGAGATGCCGGGCCGCGAGGTGATGGGCGGCATGCTGCTGGCGTTGGCCGGTCTGCTGCTGATCATTCCGGGCTTCGTGACCGACTTCTTCGGCATCCTGCTGCTGCAGCCCTGGCTGCGCAACAAGCTGGCCGACAAGCTGGTGAGCAGCAGCCAGTTCAGGATGCAGATGGGGGGCTTCCAGGCACAGCAACCGCCGTTCGGGGCGCACCCTGGCGAGGGGCAGCCGGATCAGGCCAAGGGTGGCGGAACCACGATTGAAGGGGAATTTGAACGCAAAGAGTGAGTGAACGGAATCGGCCGCCATCCTGGGGCCCTTGCCGTCAGGGGTTGACCTGATGGCAGAGCCTCTCAAACCTGCGGTGGGCATAGCCCCAGGCCAGCAGCCCCGCCGCCAGGTTTGCCAGCAATATCCCCAGATAGATCCCCTGCTCACCCCCCAGCTTTGCCCCCAGCCAGGCCCCTGGCAGCAAGAAGACGAACAGCCGCATGCCGTTGAAGACGAATGACACCGTCGAGGCCCTGACGCCGTTGAGTGCCGAAGCCAGCAACATCACCATGCCCTGAAAACCGTAGCCGATGGGCACCAAATGCAGGTAGAGCACGATCAGCCGAACGACCTGAGGGTGATCGCTGAACAGGTTGGCGATGAGCGGCGCCAGCAGCCAGACGAGGCCGTAGATGGCGAGCTGGAACAGCAGGGCGAACCGCATGCAGAGCAGCAGGGCGGCCCTGGCCCTCGCCGGATTGCCCGCTCCACAGTTCTGCGAGACGAAGGGTGCCAGCACCGAGGAGAGCGCCATCATCACGATCAGCAGCAGCGCCTCCACCCTGGAGGCGGCTCCATAGGCGGCCACCACCTCGGTACCCAGACCGGCGAAGATGACCATCAGCACGGCGCTGGCCAGCGGATTGAGCATGTTGGTAAAGGAGGCGGGCACGGCCACCTGCAGCAGGGCGCGCCAGTGGGCCAGCCGCTGCGGGCGAGGGGAGAGGCGCCATGACAGCAGTTGCTCCCGCTGGCGCAGTATGTGCAGGCTGACCAGCATGGCCATCAACCAGGAGAGGGAGGTGGCGATGGCGGCGCCGCGAATGCCCCATTCGGGGAAAGGGCCGGGCCCGAAGATGAGCAGGGGATCCAGCACCCCGTTGACCAGACCGGCCACCCCCATCACCAGGCTGGGGGTCTTGGTATCCCCCGTGGTCCGGATGGCGGCATTGCCGACCATGGGAATGACCAGCATGGGTACGGTCAGATACCAGATCAGCATGTAGTCGTGGATGAGAGAAATGAGCTCGGCGCTGGCGCCCAGCAAGGTAAAGAGGGGTTCTATGGTCAGCGCCCCCAGCACGGCGAGCAGGGTCACTAGGATGACGGCAAGGAACAGGCAGTCGGTGGTGATGCGGGCGGCCTCGTCGTGACGGCCCTGGCCCAGGGCATGGCCGAGCAGGGCGCACAGTCCAGCTCCCAGCCCCATGGTGAGGGAAGTGACCACGAAGGTGACCGGGAAGGTGAAGCTGATGGCGGCGAGCGCTTCCGTGCCCAGCATGCCGATGAAGAAGGTATCGACCAGGTTGAAGGCGAGGATGGCAACGATGCCGAGGATCATGGGCCCCGTCATGCGCAGCAGCATTGGCGTCATGGGGGCGGTCAGCATGGGGTTGGGTCGGCTCAAGGCAGGGTCTCTATGTGCTCTGGGCCGAAATGCTGGCCGCGTCCATCCGCCTTCCTGATTGGGGGTGGGTGATCCATCAAAGATACTCATAGTACGTGAAAATATTTTTTTTGTATTTGCCCTTGAAGGGCTACCCAAATTGCCCCAGATCAGGGGCATAACAAATTTGGCCGACTGCGGCCATTCCTCAAGCAACACAGAGACTCATTTTGGGAGAGTTATCGATGAAAATTCGTCCACTGCACGACCGCGTCATCATCAAGCGCATCGAAGCTGAAGCCAAATCCGCTGGCGGCATCGTCTTGACTGGCACTGCGGCCCAGAAGTCCACCCGTGGTGAAGTTCTTGCCGTGGGGACTGGCCGAATTCTGGACAATGGCGATGTCAAAGCCCTCGCCGTCAAGGTGGGTGACAAGGTGATCTTCAACGAAGGCTACGGCGTGAAGACCGAGAAGCTGGATGGCCAGGACGTGCTGATCCTGTCCGAGACCGACATCCTGGCGATTGTCGAAGAGTAATCACCTCCCCCCTTTTTCCCGAATTGATTTAAGGACTGAAGAACATGGCAGCTAAAGAAGTTAAGTTTGGCAACGAAGCCCGCATCAAAATGCTGGAAGGCGTCAACATCCTGGCCGACGCCGTCAAGGTGACCCTGGGCCCGAAAGGCCGCAACGTGGTACTGGACAAGTCCTTCGGTGCCCCGACCATCACCAAGGATGGCGTCTCCGTTGCCCGCGAGATCGAGCTGGAAGACAAGTTCCAGAACATGGGCGCCCAGATGGTCAAGGAAGTTGCTTCCAAGGCCAACGACGCCGCCGGTGACGGTACCACCACCGCTACCGTACTGGCGCAAGCCATCGTCAACGAAGGCCTGAAGGCCGTTGCCGCCGGCATGAACCCCATGGATCTGAAGCGCGGTATCGACAAGGCCGTTGTAGCTGCCGTCGCCGAGCTGCAGGCCCTGTCCCAGCCCTGCGCCGACAACAACGCCATCGCTCAGGTCGGTACCATCTCCGCCAACTCCGACGAGAAAGTGGGTGCACTGATCGCCGAAGCCATGGATAAGGTCGGCCGTGACGGTGTGATCACCGTGGAAGACGGTCAGGGTCTGGAAGACGAGCTGGCTGTGGTAGAAGGCATGCAGTTCGACCGTGGCTACCTCTCCCCCTACTTCATCAACAAGCCGGAAACCGGCTCCGTCGAGCTGGATGATCCCTTCATCCTGCTGGTGGACAAGAAAGTCTCCAACATCCGTGAAATGCTGCCGGTGCTGGAAGGCGTGGCCAAGGCGGGCAAACCGCTGATCATCGTGGCCGAAGATGTGGAAGGTGAAGCGCTGGCTACCCTGGTGGTCAACACCATGCGCGGCATCGTAAAAGTCGCCGCCGTCAAGGCGCCGGGATTCGGCGACCGTCGCAAGGCCATGCTGCAGGATATCGCCATCCTGACCGGTGGTACCGTGATCTCCGAAGAGGTGGGCATGGAGCTGGAAAAAGCGACCCTGGAAGATCTGGGCCGTGCCAAGCGCATCGTCATCACCAAAGAGAACACCACCATCATCGATGGCGTGGGTGATGCAGCCCTGATCGAGAGCCGCGTGGCTCAGATCCGTCAGCAGATCGAAGATACCTCTTCCGATTATGACCGTGAGAAGCTGCAAGAGCGCGTGGCCAAGCTGGCCGGCGGTGTTGCTGTCATCAAGGTTGGCGCTGCCACCGAAGTCGAGATGAAAGAGAAGAAAGCCCGTGTTGACGATGCCCTGCACGCCACTCGCGCTGCAGTAGAAGAAGGCGTGGTTGCCGGTGGTGGTGTGGCGCTGGTGCGCGTGGCCGCCAAGCTGGCCTCCCTGCGTGGTGACAACGAAGACCAGAACGTGGGCATCAAGGTCGCTCTGCGCGCCATGGAAGCACCGCTGCGTCAGATCGTCATCAACGCCGGTGAAGAAGCCTCCGTCATTGCCAACGCCGTGAAGAACGGTGAGGGTAACTTCGGCTACAACGCCTACACCGAGCAGTACGGTGACATGCTGGCCATGGGCATCCTGGATCCGACCAAGGTGACCCGTTCTGCCCTGCAGTTCGCCTCTTCCATCGCTGGCCTGATGATCACCACAGAGTGCATGATCTCCGAGCTGCCGAAGAAAGATACCCCTGCCATGCCTGATATGGGTGGCATGGGCGGTATGGGTATGATGTAATTCCGTCATAGTCATCAAACGGCTCGCTTTTGCGGGCCGTTTTTTTTAGTGCTACTAAGCTGAAGCTGTTGATAGTGAAATGATCTGAGGTGAGCATGCGAACATTAGGTTTGATCCCGCTACTGTTTTCCCTTGTCGTTCCCACCATGGTCCTGGCCGCTCCCGAGGGGCCGGTGATCCTCAAGGTGACAGGGAATCTGGACCCCGCCAACCCGGCTGATGGTGAAGTTGATTTCGACATGGCCATGATCCAGGCCCTGCCACAGCATGAGATAGTGACGAGCAATCCCTGGGTGGACAAACCGCACAAATACGTGGGGCCCAAGCTGGCGGACGTGCTGACGGCGGTGAAGGCCAATGGCAAGAGCATCACGCTCACTGCCTTGAACAGCTTTCAGATCCGGATCAACTGGGATAAGGTCAGGCAATACGATCCCATTCTGGCCTGGCAAGATGATGGGGTAACCATGCGGGTACGTGACAAAGGGCCGCTTTGGTTTATCCTGCCGCTGGATCAGCATCCTGAACTCAAGCGATCCGAGTTCACCGACATGATGATCTGGCAACTGAGCGCGATCGATATTCAGCAGTAAAGACGGTGGCTTACGGGAGTACTGGGTGAAAGCGAAGACCAGGGCTTGGCCCTTACTCGGCGTTCTTTATCTATCCATTCTGTTATTCACGGGTAGCACGCTGTATTGCCTGGTGCAGATACAAAATGCGACCCGGGTAATGGAGAAGTACACCTATGACGTCTCCTGGGCATTGATGCAGTTGCAGCTAGAGCTGGGGCGCTTTCTCAATGCCGTCGAGATTTACCACTACGGCGGTATCGATCATGAAACCCTGCTGCTGCGTTACGACATCCTGTGGAGCCGGACGCCGATTCTGCTGAGTGGGCAGCTGCGCAAGAGCCTGTCGGATAATCCGAAGACGCTGCGGCTGGTGCAGCTGACCGAGAACAACATCCGCAAGCTGGAGCCGGAGCTGACCAAGCTGAAGCCGGGGATGTCGGATTACCAGCAGATCATGATGACCCTTGCGCCCTTGCAGGAGCCGCTCTCCTACTCTCTCGCCTCCATGATGCAGAAGAACATCAACGTCTATTCGGGCAATGACAAGCGCTTCGGCCAACTGCGCGATGCGCTGTTATTCATGGTGTTGGGCCTGGTGATATCCGTCATTCTGCTTAGCGGTCTGCTGGTGCGTGAAGCCAGGCGTCATTTCAGAACGGCCCGGGTCGATCCGCTGACCGGCCTGGCCAACCGATTGGCCTTGCTGGAGAAGATGGAGTCTTACGTCAGCCGTGATACCCCCTTTGGCCTGGTACTGGTCGACATCAATGACTTTCGTGACATCAACAGCAAGTTTGGCTACAGCACTGGGGACATACTGCTGCAGGAGCTGGCGAAGCGGCTGCGGGCCCTGTGTGAAAACGGCGAGTGGGTGGCTCGTCTGGGGGGCGATCAGCTCGCCATGCTGCAACGGGACAGCAGCGATCTGCGTCAGGTCAGGGAGCTGGTGGCGAGAGTGCTCCACTCCATCAAACAAGACATCATCATCGACAACTATCCCTTCCGGCTAGAAGTGGGCATAGGTATCGCTTTCTTCCCCACGGACAGCAACCAGACCCAGGAGCTGCTGAGCCGGGCGGAGCAGGCGCTGTTCCACAGCCGCAAGACCCATGTCCCTTATGTCATCTATGACAGCTCCCTGCTCAACGAAACCACCAGGCGCAAGCACCTCGCTTCCGACATGGTGATGGCTCTTGAACACAACGCCCTGGAGCTTTACTACCAACCCATCGTCAACCTGGAAAGCGGTCGCTGCGAGGCGGTCGAGGCGCTGCTGAGATGGCGTCATCCTGAGCTTGGCTTCATTCCTCCCAACGAGGTGATCCAGGTGGCGGAAGAGTTCCAGCTGGCCGAGAAGCTTGGCAGCTGGGTACTGAACACGGCGTGCGAGCAGCTCCACCAGTGGCAACACCTGGGGTTGGTCGATCTGCAGATGTGCGTCAACATCTCCCCTGGCATGTACCAGCGCAACTTGTTGAAGCTGGTGGCCAAGGCCTTGATGGAACACCACATTCCGGCCTCCTGCCTGGTGCTGGAAGTGACGGAAGACACCACCATGCGCGAGGTGAAGAATTCGCTGCAGTTGATGCAGGATCTCAGTCAGCAGGGGGTTCATCTGGCGCTAGATGACTTCGGGACCGGTTACTCCTCTCTCAGCTATCTGCAGAAGCTGCCCGTGAGCAAGGTGAAGATAGACAGATCCTTCATCCAGGGCATAGACACCTCCATCGAGGCGGCCGAGCTGGTGGCCAACATCTGCCGCATGGGTTCCATGCTGGGCAAGAAGCTGGTATGCGAGGGGATTGAAACCCAGGGCCAGCTCGACGTGCTGCGTTCATTGACCGACATCCATCTCTACGGACAAGGCTATCTGTTCAGTCGCCCGGAGCAGGCATCAAAGGCCTATCAGACCCTGCTGGAGATGGAGGAACGTTGGCTCGCACGGCGTGCACCAGACAAGGCATACCTGCTCTGAACGATAGGTCTCATGTCTGCCATTCTCTGGCCGATAGTGATTAGGCAGGAGGTACACAATGGATATTTCTAGTTCTGCAAATGCGTCGTTTGGTTCTGCACTGATGGTGGCCAGCCTGGCCAAAAAACAGCAGACCCAGGAGGGCGAGTCGGCTTTGAAACTGCTGGCAACAGCAGCTCAGTCAGCTCCAGCAGCACCGACATCGGCCAGCGCTTCTCTGGGAAGCAAGATCGATATTCGCGTCTGACCCTAATGAAAAAGCCCCCATCTCGCGATGGGGGCTTTTTTATCTCTGCGATTTGGCGCAGTCTCTTCCATTCAGAGCGGGAAGGGGGCTGGTGCCTCGAAGGTCATCCGCTCGCCACTGCGTGGGTGGCTGATGGTCAGGCTGGCCGCATGCAGGTAGAGATGGGGCGCTGCCGCCAGCGCATCCGGATGGGCGTAGAGGTTGTCACCCAGGATCGGATGCCCCAGTTCCAACATATGGACGCGCAGCTGGTGCGAGCGACCGGTGATGGGGGTCAGCTTGATCAGGCTGTTGCCGTTCTCCACCTTCAGTTTCTCCCACAGGGTCAGAGCGTGACGTCCCTCCTCAAAGTCCACCTTCTGTTTCGGGCGGTTGGGCCAGTCGACGCAGAGCGGCAGGTCAATCTGACCCGACTCTGCCTCCGGCTCGCCCCACACCCAGGCGAGGTAGTGCTTCTCGGTCTCCCGCTCGCGAAATTGTCGGCTCAACTCCCGATGAGAGTTGGGATTGAGGGGAATGACAATGACGCCAGTGGTGGACATGTCGAGGCGATGAGCTGCCGCCGCCTTGGGGTGCTGCTGCTTCACCCGATGCAGGACGCTGTCTTCATTCTCGGGGCCGCGCCCGGGGACGCTCAGCAGGCCAGTGGGCTTGTTGACCACCATGATGTCCTTGTCCTTGAACAGGATATCGAGCCAGGGTTCCAGGGGCGGTGAGTATACAAACATAGCGTCTCGCATCTTTGGTCAAAGCGGGGGCAAGCCCCCATCAGTTATGGGTAACCACAATCATAAAGTGCATGGCAGCCAACTCGCGTTGGGTCTGGTCGTTATCAACCAGATGATGCCTTCACAGCTTTATCAGTTATGAGTGACCACGATAAAGCGGATTGCATCCAGCTTGAGTTGGGTCTGATCGATCAGGTGGTGCAATTCTGCCTGCAGATTGCGCAGATAATCCAGTTCGCTGTCGCGCACGTTCGGGTTGACCGCCTTGAGCGCTTCCAGCCGATCCAGATCCTGCTGCAGGGTCTGCGCCATCTGGGTACGGGCCTTGTCGACAATCCCGGCTTTCAGCTCTTCGGCAATCGGTTGAGCCTTGCCAATCAGACCGTGGATCACCGGTTGCGACGCGGTGACCAGCTTGCTGCCGAGGTGGCGGTTGACCGGAGTCAGCTGGCGGTTGAAGGCATCGAACGCCACTTTTTCACCCAGATTCTGGCCGTTCTTGTCCATCAGCAGACGGATCGGCGTCGGCGGCATGAAACGGTAGAGCTGGGGATGGGCCGCAGACTCGGCAACGAAGATCAGCTCAAGCAGGATGGAGCCGATGGGCAGCGCCTTGTTCTTGAGCAGGGCGACCGAGGTAGCACCGATCTCGGAGCCGAGGATCAGGTCGATACCGCCGCGCATCATGGGGTGATCCCAGGAGAGCAGCGCCATGTCATCCCGCGACAGGGCGGTGTTGCGATCGAAGGTGATGGTCATGCCATCTTGCGGCAGCCCCGGGAAGCTGGAGACCAGCATGTGATCCCCGGGGGTCAGCACCAGCGCGTTCTCGCCACGGTCATCCTGATTGACGCCGATCTCGTCGAACATCTTGAGGGCGAAGGAGATCATGCCGGTGTCGCCATCTTCGGCGGCCAGCTTGTCAACCAGCTGCTGGGCGGCGGCGCCACCGCTGGAGTGGATCTCCAGCAGGCGATCGCGGCCCTGTTCCAGACGGGCCTTGAGCGGCTCGTGCAGTTCGCGGGTCTTGATCAGCAGGGCGTCGAGGGTGGCCTGATCGCCGGTGTTGGCAGCCAGCAGCTCGAACAGTTCATCGCGCACTGCTTCGAATACCGGGCGAGCGGTCGGGCAGGTCTGCTCGAATGCGTCCAGACCATCGTGATACCAGAGCTGCAGGGCGCGCTGGGAGGTGCCCTCCAGATAGGGAACGTGGATCTCGACGGTATTCTGCTGACCGATACGATCCAGTCGACCGATGCGCTGTTCCAGCAGATCCGGGTTGAGCGGCAGATCGAACAGCACCAGATGACTGGCAAACTGGAAGTTGCGACCTTCTGAACCGATCTCGGAGCAGAGCAACACCTGGGCGCCACCATCCTCTTGCGCAAAATAGGCAGAGGCCTTGTCCCGCTCGAGGATGGACATCCCTTCATGGAACACGGTACCGCGGATCCCTTCACGGGTGCGCAGCGCCTCTTCCAGTGCGATGGCGGTGGCCGCTTCGGAGCAGATCACCAACACCTTCTGCTGGCGGGCAGAAAGCAGCAGCCCCAGCAACCAGTCAACGCGCGGGTCGAACTGGGTCCAGGTGGCGTTGTCGCCTTCGAACTGCTGGAAGATCTTCTCGGGATAGAGGTAGCGCAGGGCGCGGGTCTGCAGATCGCCGCCGTTGCCACCCATCATGCCCATCACCTTGATGGCGGTCTTGTACTGATCCGGCAGTGGCATGGGGTAGACGTTGAGGTGACGCTCGGGGAAGCCCTGAATATTGGCGCGGCTGTTGCGGAACAACACCCGGCCGGTGCCGTGCTGATCCAGCAGCGTTGCGACCGCTTGTTGGCGGGCAGCAGCATCGCTCAAATCCAGCCCTTCCAGCTGGCTGGCGAGGATCTGTTTGGCTGCATCGCTCAGGGTTTCGCCTTCCAGCAGCTCTTGCGCGGCGCTGGCGACTTGGCCATAGGCCTGCTCCTCGGCGAGGAAGGCGTCGTAGTCGTAGAAACGCTCGGGATCGAGCAGGCGCAGACGGGCAAAGTGGCTCTGGTGGCCCAACTGATCCGGGGTGGCGGTCAGCAGCAGCACGCCCGGCACCTGTTCGGCCAGCGCTTCCACCATTTCGTAGGCGCGGCTGGGGGCCTCTTCGCTCCACTCCAGATGGTGTGCTTCGTCGACAACCAGCAGATCCCACTCGGCTTCCAGCACCTGTTCGAAGCGACGACGCTTCTTGCGCAGGAAGTCGAGGCTGCAGATCACCAGCTGTTCGGTCTCGAAGGGGTTCTCCGCATCGGCGAACGCCTCGATGCAGCGCTCCTCGTCAAACAGGGAGAAGTGCAGGTTGAAGCGGCGTAGCATCTCGACCAGCCACTGGTGCTGCAAAGTTTCGGGCAGCAGGATCAGCACCCGATGGGCGCGACCGGAGAGCAACTGCTGATGAATGATCATGCCCGCTTCTATGGTCTTACCCAGACCCACCTCATCAGCCAGCAATACGCGCGGGGCGTAGCGGTGACCCACTTCGTGGGCAATATAGAGCTGGTGCGGGATCAGGCTGACCCGGCCACCGGCCAGACCGCGGGTCGGGTTGCGACGACGCTGGTGCTGGTTGACCAACGCCTCGTAGCGCAGGGTAAAGCGGGACATCCGGTCAATCTGACCGGCAAACAGGCGATCCTGCGGCTTGTTGAATTTGATGAAGTTGTTGAGAAACACTTCCTTGAGGGCAACGGGCTCATCATTGTCGGTGCGAACACCGACATATATAAGCAGGCCGTCTTTCTCCTGCACTTCTTCGACCATCATGGTCCAGTCTTCGTGACTGGCAATCTGATCGCCCACATTGAAGCTGACCCGGGTGACCGGCGCCTCTTCTTTGGCATACATGCGGTTTTCACCGGTAGCCGGAAACAACAGGGTAACCATGCGTCCTTCAACAGCAACGACAGTCCCCAACCCCAGATCCGTCTCTGTATCACTAATCCAACGCTGGCCAAGTGCAAAAGGCATTAAACTCTCCAAAGCCCAAGAGTGTGAGAATCGCAAAGGGGCGCTATGTTACCCGAAGGCCGGATCCCGATCACCATGGTTGTGGTATTCGGGAAAGGCAATTCGATACAACCTTGATCTACTGACACCCTTGACCCCGCAAGGGGCAGAAAGTGCCTGCATACGGAACCCTGTATGAGCATTAAAACACCACCTTGGTTGATTGGTGAGCGGTTGAGCTGGAAATGCGAATTTTATGCGAAATCACCCTTGCCAATCCGAGCCAGCTCCCTATAATGCGCCTCCATCGACAGGGCAAGCGGCAACGCAAACAACCTGGTTGATAACCTCGAAAAGCCTTTAAAAATAAGGCTTGACTCGAGAAAGCGGTTGAGTAGAATTCCACTCCCGCAGCAGCACACTTTTGCATCGCTCTTTAACAATTTGAATCAAGCAATCTGTGTGGGCACTCACAGCATCGAACATCAAACAATTTTGTTGATTTTCAATGTCTGGTGAAGTGACCAAGACAACTTCGGTTG
>NZ_JBGLRL010000006.1:0-223142 GCF_041402505.1 Aeromonas sp. S2(2024) | reverse complement strand
CACCGCCTTTGCCAGCGACGCCGACGCCACCACCAATGCCGTCACCTACAGCCTGTCCGGCAATCCCGGCGGCCTGTTTGCCATCGATCCCGCCACCGGTGTGGTCACCGTTGCCGCCGCCATCGACCGTGAAGCCCTCGGTGCCAGCGTGAATATCGAGGTCACCGCCATCAGTGCCGATGGCTCCAGCCAGGCGCAGACTTTCACCATCGCCATCAACGATGTTGACGAGTTCGATGTCACTACCCCGACCGACACCAACGCTGCCACCAATGCCGTCGACGAGAACATCGCCATCGGCTCCCTGGTCGGCGTCACCGCCTTTGCCAGCGACGCCGACGCCACCACCAATGCCGTCACCTACAGCCTGTCCGGCAATCCCGGCGGCCTGTTTGCCATCGATCCCGCCACCGGTGTGGTCACCGTTGCCGCCGCCATCGACCGTGAAGCCCTCGGTGCCAGCGTGAATATCGAGGTCACTGCCACCAGTGCCGATGGCTCCAGCCAGGCGCAGACCTTCACCATCGCGGTCAACAACCTCGACGAGATCGCACCGACCATCACCTCCGGTGGCACTGCCGCCGCTATCAATGAAAACAGCGGCGCCGGTCAGGTCGTCTACACCGCCACCGCCGACGACAGTGCCGACATCAGCGCAGGCGTGACTTTCAGCCTCGCCGGTACCGATGCCAACAAGTTCACCATCAACGCCATCACCGGTGCGGTCACCTTGCTCGGCAACCCCGATCACGAGACCCAGTCCAGTTACAGCTTCAGCGTCCTGGCCAGCGATGGCGTCAACCCGGCCACCGAGCAGGCCGTCACCCTCGCGGTCAACAACCTCGACGAGGTCGCTCCGACCGTACTCTCCATCACGGGCATCAGTTCACGTAGCGGCAACTCCGGCACCGCGACCTTCACCGTCACCTTCTCCGAACAGGTCAACGGGGTCAGCGCCGAAGACTTCACCCTGTTCGGCAGTGCTACCAGCGTTTCGCCCTTCCCCAGTATCACGGGCGTCTCAGGCTCCGGCTCGACCTGGACGGTGACTGTTGCCTACGATGGTCGACAGCCAGCCAATGGCGACCGAGGTAACACTCTAGGGCTAAACCTGAATGCGGGTAACAATGTGATCGATAGCAATGGCAATGTCGCCACATCAACTTCCTTCGGCACACCACAGATTGCATCTCTTGCACCCGCTGGTATTGCCGGTGAACCGATCCACCTGGCCCTGGAAGCCCCCGAGGGGCTTATTGGCCTGATCTCGATGAAGATATCCGGCGTTCCCTCGGGTTGGACCATAAACGGCGGCAACGACAATGGCGACGGCACCTGGAGCCTAATGACCGAGGATCCGAGCGGCCTCACTGTCACCACCCCGGCTGACTTTGTCGGGGCCGCAGTCCTGGCTGTCAACATGAGCTGGACCAACGTCGACGGCAGCATGGGCAGCGCCTATATCGCCGACAACGTCGAGGCCTATGCCCCAGGCTCCCCCATCTTCGCCCTGTCGCAAGACGACAACCTGACCGGCTCATCCGGTGCGGATCAGTTCGTGTTCGCCCAACCCATCGGCAACAACGTCGTCTACAACTTCGACGTGACCACCGACAGGCTGGATCTGATCGGCTTTGCCGGCGTCACCAGCATGGCAAACGTGCAAATAGGCAATGACGCCGATGGCAATGCGGTGATCAGCATTGGCGAGGGCCAGAGCATCACGATCAAGGGGGTCGATGGGGCGTTGCTCGGCGAGGCGAACTTCGAGTTCAACGTCGATCCGGTGACCCGCAACGGCGGTACCCTCACCATAGATGACGGGGCCATCATGCCGTTTGGTGGCAGTCTCATCAACGAAGGGATGATTGCCCTTGGTGGCCACGACAGCGGCGCCAGCCTGGAGATCCTGTTCCGCGGAGCCAGCCTGAGTGGCGGCGGGCAGTTGGTGCTCTCCGACAGCGACCACAATGCTCTGTTCGGTGGCAGCGCCGATACAGTGCTGTTCAACATCGACAACAGCATCCGCGGTGCAGGCCAACTCGGCGCCGGGCAGCTGATATTGAACAACGCAGGCAGCATCATCGCCGATGGCAGTCATGCCCTGGTGATCGACACAGGCGATGAGGTCATCATCAACTCCGGCATGCTGGCAGCGATCGGGGCCGGTGGTCTGATCATCGACAGTGGGCTCGACAACAGCGGCCTGCTGTGGGCCAATGGCGGCAATGTGACCTTGAACGCGGCTGTCAGCGGTACCGGCAGCGCCTTGATCAGCGGCATGGCTACGCTGGCTTACGCTGCTGCGTCGAACATGGACACCGCTTTTGCCCTCGAGGGGGATGGGATCCTAAGGCTGGCACATGCCGCCGACTTCACCGGCACTGTCTCTGGCTTCAACGCAGGAGATAAGTTCGAGCTGGCCGACGTTGGCAACGCAACCATCAGCTATGTCAGCAACGCCACCGCGAGCGGCGGTGTGCTGACCATCGACGATGGTACCCACCGTAGCGAAATCCAGTTGCAGGGCACCTATACGACAGCCGGTTTCCAGATGACACAAGGAGAGGATGCGAGCACCACGATCAGCTACCACGCGATACTGGCTGATCAAATACTGACGGGGACAGAGAGCGATGACGGCCTGGTGGGCAGCGATGGCAACGACACCCTGAACGGGCTGGTTGGCCATGATGTTTTAGTCGGCGGGGAAGGAAGCGATACCTTCGTCTTCGGCCGCGAAGGGGGGGTGGATACCATAACCGACTTCAATGGTGCCAACCTGATACAGGGGGGAGACGTATTGGATCTGCGAGATCTGTTCCAGGATACGACGGGCGGCGACCTGTCGGACTATCTGGCGGTGCGGGAAGAAAATGGCAGCACCATCCTTAGCGTGGATAGGGATGGTGCAACGGGGGATGCCGGCTTCCAGGATCTGGTTCTGCTGCAGGGCACCACAGGCCTGCATCTCGACGAGCTGCAGCAGCAAGGCAACCTGCTGACCCACGGATAACCCCAGCTCACGCCATCCAAAAAAGCAAAAGCCCTGGCCGCACACGCGGCCAGGGCTTTCGTCATAGGGGCACCAGAGGCCGCTACTGTGCCAGCAGGTGGCCCACCAGCTCATGACGCCAGCCTTGCAGCAGCATGGGCTTGTCGGCACGTGCCCGCTCCTCGGCGCTCATGCGCCAGCTCCAGGTGAAGTACTGGTGGATGATCTTCTTGCTCGCGACCAGCTCCGGCGGGATGTTGCTGGCCTTGGCCTTCTCTTCCACCATGGCCTTGATGCGCTTGAGCTCGGCCTTGTACTGGGGGAAGTCCACCAGTCGGCGAATGGGCTCTGGCCAGCTGTCAGGATCGCTCTGCTGGGCGGAGGCGACGATGTCCAGCATCCGCTTGCCGTGGATCTTGATCTCGATGGGGGCCAGCCCCAGCTCGTTGAGATCCCGCAATGAAGTGGGTCGGCGCTCCGCCACCTTGAACAGGTGCAGCTCCTTGACCACGAAGTTCAGGGCCAGATCCCGGCGCACCGCCTCTTGCTGACGCCAGGCGGCGAGCTCGCGCAGGATGGCCAGCTCACGCCGACCCAGTTGCCAGGCGTTGATGATCTCGAGGTAGGCCTGACGGGGATCGTTGCCCTGGGTCTTGCGGGCGGAGTGGTTCTGGCACTCCTGCTCGAACCAGGCAAACTTGCCGCTTTCATGCAGCCTGGCCATCACCTTCTCGTAGAGGGGCATCAGGTAGAAGACATCCGCCGCCGCGTACTCGAGCTGGCGCGCGGTCAGGGGGCGGGCCAGCCAGTCGGTGCGGGCCTGATCCTTTTCCAGTTCCACCCCGAGGAACTCTTTCACCAGGGCGCCGAAGCCCACCGAGACGCCGTACCCCAAGAAGGCCGTCGCGAGCTGGGTGTCGTGCATCTGGTTGGGCAGGTGGCCCGCCTGATGCTGGATGAGCTCCAGATCTTCACCGGAGGCGTGCAGTATGGCGATCTGCCCTGCCCGGCCGAGCCGCTGCCACAGGCCGGAGAGATCCAGAGTCAGCGGATCCAGCAGAGCGAGGCGTTCGCCGTCATAGATCTGGAACAGACCGAGCTGGGGATAGTAGGTACGGGTGCGAACGAATTCGGTATCTATGGCCAGGGGAACGTCGGCCAGGGAAGCGAGATACTGCTCCAGTTCGGCTTGCTGTGAAATGAGTTGATATTGCATCTTTGCCTGCACGTTGGTCGGGACCCAGAAAGAAAAAACCGTGGCATGACCCACGGTTTTGCATAACGACAGCGCTTGACTGCAGAGCAGTGCATGCCGGTTACTGCTTGGCAATCTCCTCGTCGCGCAGCACGCGCCGCAGGATCTTGCCCACATTGGTCTTGGGAAGTTCGTCGCGAAATTCTACCAGTTTCGGCACCTTATAGGCAGTCAGATGTTTGCGGCAGTGGGCAATTATCTCGTCCTCCGTCAGCTTTGCATCTTTCTTGACCACGAAGATTTTCACCAGCTCGCCGGAAACCGGGTTAGGCACGCCGACGGCAGCCACTTCCAGCACCTTGGGATGGAGCGCCACCACGTCTTCAATCTCGTTCGGATAGACGTTGAAGCCGGAGACCAGGATCATGTCCTTCTTGCGATCGACGATCTTGAAGAAGCCCTGCTGGTCGCACACCGCGATGTCACCGGTACAGAGCCAGCCATCCTGCATCACCTCGGCGGTCGCCTCGGGACGCTGCCAGTAGCCCGTCATCACCTGGGGGCCACGCACCTGCATCTCGCCGGGGGCGCCCAGCTCGGTGATAACCAACCCCTTGTCATCCACCAGCCGGATCTCGGTGGAGCAGACCGGCAGACCGATGGAGCCGTTGTAATCCACCAGATCGTAGGGGCAGACGCTCACCAGGGGTGAACATTCGGTCAGGCCATAGCCCTCCAGCAGCGGGGTCCGGGTCAGCGTCTTCCACTGCTCGGCCACCGCTCGCTGCACCGCCATGCCGCCGCCTATGGTGAGCTTGAGCTTGGAAAAGTCCATGCCCTGGAACTCGCCATTGTTGACCAGGGCATTGAACAGGGTGTTGACCCCTGTGATGCAGGTGAAGGGGTATTTCTTGATCTCTTTGACAAAGCCCGGGATGTCGCGGGGGTTGCTGATGAGCAGGTTGTAGCCACCCAGGCGCATGAACAGAAGGCAGTTCACCGTCAGGGCGAAGACGTGGTAGAGCGGCAGCGCCGTGACCACGAACTCCTTGCCCCGCTCCAGCACGGGACCATAGACACCGAGGCACTGCTCCACGTTCGCAATCATGTTGCGGTGAGTCAGCATGGCCCCCTTGGAGAGACCCGTGGTACCGCCTGTATATTGCAGGAAGGCGATGTCCTGGTTACTGATCTCCGGCTTGATGTACTGCAGGTAGCGCCCCTTGGCCAGGGCCTGGCGCATAGTGCTGGCGTGCGGGAGGTTGTATTTGGGCACCAGCTTCTTGACGTACTTGACCACGAAGTTGACGAGGGTGCCCTTGGCCAGGCCGAGGTTGTCCCCCATGCGGGTCAGGATCACGTGCTTGACCGGGGTGTCGTAGACCACCTTCTCCAGGGTATGGGCGAAGTTGGAGACGATGACGATGGCCTTGGCGCCGGAGTCCTTGAGCTGGTGCTCCAGCTCGCGCGGGGTATAGAGGGGGTTGACGTTGACCACCGTCATACCGGCCCGCAGTATGCCGAACACGGCGATGGGGTATTGCAGCAGGTTCGGCATCATCACCGCCACCCTGTCGCCCTTGCCGAGCTTGAGCTCGTTTTGCAGGTAGGCGGCAAAGGCACGGGACTGCTCTTCCAGCCGGCGATAGGTAATGGTCTGCCCCATGTTGACGAAGGCGGGCTGGTCGGCGAACTGGGTCACCGACTCTTCAAACATCTCGACCAGGGAGCCGTATTGGTCTGGATTGATCTCGGCGGGCACCCCTTCTGGATAACGCTTCAGCCAGACTCTTTCCACGAACTTCTCCTGCATAACTAGCACCTGTGCGCTCACTGTGTTGCCTCCGTCCCTGTCACATCCATTTCAATCAGTTGTTTTAAGCTACAGCTCTAATGCCGCACATAGTTACATAAGGCAACATCGATTAACAGCAAATTAACAACGAGAAGTGTGAGGGAGAAAGCAAACCTGACATGATTGAAAGCCGGCGATCCTACCGGATCTGACAGAAGTTTTCGATATAAACGGCGGTTTTGGCCGAATTTTCCATATGGAAGTGATGATTTCCCGCCACTTGTACCATTTCAATCTGGCCAAAGAGTGGTCCCCGCTGCTGCCACTGCGCCAGCAGACCCTGGAAGCCCTGCTCGCCACGGATGAAGAGCACAGGGCATTCGATGGCCCGGATCAGCGCCTGGGCCTGGCCTTCGCTCATGCGCATGGGCGAGAGATCCCGCAGACGGGGATCGCTGCGCCAGTGCCAGCGCCCTTCCCGCACCTCCAGCTGGCGCTCGCAGATGAGGCGCGCCGCCGCCAGGGAGATCTCCGCCACCTTGCAGCGGGCCGCCACCGCCTCGTCGAGGGAGGCAAACCCACCGGACGCTCGCTCGCGAGTGCGGCTGCGATTGAGAATGGCCCGCCGCAACTGGGCAGGCACCTCCTCATCGGGTTGGCTCAGCGGCCCAAGCCCCTCCAGCAGGATGAGCCGCACTATCTGCTCGGGGAAGACCCCGGCATAGGCGCTGGCGATCAGGGCCCCCAGCGAATGGCCGAGCAGGATGAAACGCTGCCAGCCCGCAGCCTGGGCAATCTGGTGCAGATCGTCGAGCCAGTCGACGAAGACATAGGGAGTCGGTTTGTGATCCGAATGGCCGTGACCCGGCAGATCGACGCAGACGAGGTGGCACTCAGCGAGATGGGGGGCAAGGGGCAGGAAGCTGGCGCCGTTGTCGAGCCAGCCGTGCAGGGCAATGACCAGGGGCTTGCCCTGCCGGCCGTTATCCAGCAGGGCGATACGCCGGCCATCGGCCAGGGTGAGGAAGCGCTCTTCCATCATCACCAGCGGGAGTAGTGGCGTCTTGGCCAGAAGGGATCATAGAAGGGGTCGTAGAAGTAGGGGTCCATGTAGCGGATCTCCACCTCCTTCACCGGCGGCCACAGCTTGCTGGCGGTGACCTTGAGCACGGAGAAGCGATACTTGTGATCGCCTATCTGGCTGTCCACCGGCTTGTCCAGGGTGCCGAGCACCGTCAGGCTGCGCCCCTTGGCATAGAGCGTCGGATCCACAAACCCCTTCATGACGGCCAGAAAACGCCCCGGGCTCTGCTCCGTCTGGGTCGGTACGCCGTTGGCTTTGAGCGGCAGGTAGACCACCTCGATGACGCTCTGATCCTGCTCGTTGTGCACCGCCGAGATGACGCCGCTCCAGCGCGCAGGCTTGCCCTCCATCCCCTGCAGGGCAGGTTGATAGGCCACCAGCTGGCTTTCCGGCTCATAGGCCAGCTCCTTGGGCACAGTGCTGCAGCCGCCGAGCAGCAGCCCCGTCAGGCCCAGCATGATCACGCGTTTCATCATTTGCCTCTCCTTCTCCGCACCGCCCGCCTTCACTCACTGGCGTCGAGTCACGGCTCGCCGTTGGATGTCACTCGCGACCCGGCAGTTTTTTCCAGGTCACCTTGTCGCGCAAATAGACGGGGGTCGCCTGCTCAACAGCCACCGCCTCCCCCGCCAGCCAGGCGCTGCGTGCCAGGGGCAGCATGTCGACCGCCGCCGGGAAACGCACCTGGCTCACCGCCAGCTCGTCGGCCAGCGCATTGAGCATCTCGCCATAGGTTTCGAAGCCGGTCCCGACGCAGCTCAGGCTGCCCGCCAGCTTGCCGCGCGCGTCAATCAGCGCGGCGGGATCGCTCACCACTTCCTCACCCACCAGCTGCATGCGGCCGTCAAGCAGCTCGTAGTGGCCAAAATAGACTTCGTTCATTCGCGCATCGATGGCGGTCAGCACCCGCGTTGCCCCCTCCAGACGATGAGCCCCCTGGGCCATGGCAGCCAGGGTGGAGATGCCGATGAGCGGCACGCCGGCGCCAAAGGCGAGCCCCTGGGCCACGCTGATCCCGATGCGCACGCCGGTAAAGGAGCCAGGTCCACGCCCGAAGGCGATGGCGTCGAGCTCGTCCAACGATAGACCGGCCTCGTCTAACACAGCCTGAACCATGGGCAGGATTTTTTGGGTGTGATCCCGCGGCGCCTCTTCCCAACGGGAGAACAGCTTGTCACCCACCAGCAGGGCGGCGGAGCAGGCTTCGGTGGCGGTATCAACGGCCAGGATCTTCAACTCGGTCATGGGTTACAATCTCTATAAAATCAGTCAATTACATAACGTGTAAGCGAGCAGTGCTCACCCGTTTTCTTAACATGGCAAATCCGTCAATCGCTATTCACCCGCCAGCATCTCAGGGCGAATGCAGAGGGCGCCTGGTATGCGGCCTGTCAGGCACAAGCGCCCCGCGCGAAAAAATGCCCCAGGGTAGCCAGCTCCCACGTTCTGGTAAATAACCTGCCGAGTTACTCGCCGCGGTCAAAGAAACTCCCCAGCGACCCTAACTCCCGGGTGCGAGGGATGGCGGGCAGACTCTTGATGAAGGTGGCGCCATAGGGCTTGTTGACCATACGCGGATCACAGATGACCAGCACGCCGTGATCACTGCGATCACGAATGAGCCGCCCCACCCCCTGTTTCAAGGCAATCACCGCCTTGGGTAGCTGCAGCTCGGCGAAGGGATCGCCCCCCTTGAGCTTGCAATCATCCACCCGCGCCTTGAGCAGCGGATCGTCCGGGCTCGCAAACGGCAGCTTGTCGATGATAACACAGGACAATGCCGCCCCTCGCACGTCGATCCCCTCCCAGAAACTGCTGGTGGCCACCAGCACGGCGCGCCCGTTCTCGACAAACTCCTTGAGCAGCCGCTGCTTGTTGTCCTCTCCCTGCAAGAGCACGGTGCGGCCGATTTCCCGGCGCAGCACCTCAGCCACCTGACGCATCACCTGATGGCTGGTGCAGAGGAAGAAGCAGCCCCCCGGCGTCTTGTTGATAAGGGGGATCATCAGATTGGCCAACTGTTCCCCCCGCCCGAAGGCATTGGGTTCGGGCAGGAAGCGCGGCACACAGAGCCGCGCCTGCTCGCCATAGTCGAACGGGCTGTCGAGGATAAGCTCGGCGCTGCCAGCGAGCCCCAGCTCAGCCTTGAAGTGATCGAAACGGTTGTCCACCGTCAGGGTAGCGGAGGTAAAGATCCAGGCCACCTCGGGCTTTTGCACCTCGGCGCCAAATCGCTCGGCCACCGACAAGGGGGTGAGATTGAGGGAGAAGTGCAGCCGGGAGCAGTCATACCAGTAGGAGAAACCGGTCTGATTGACCGCCAGCACCTCCCCAAGGCGGGTGCGCAGCTCGCAGACTCGCTCGAAGGCGTGATCCAGCTGCTCGCCACGGCCGAGCGCCAGTTTCAGCACCTCGTAGCAGAGCCCGATGGCGTCGTTGAGACGAGCCAGGGCCTGGCCCCAGAGCGGCTGGCGCAGGATATCGCGGGTATTGCCACGCCCCCCGTCTATCCCGAAGGCGAGGCGCAAGTCCTGGCTCGCGATGGAGAGCCTGTCCGCCGCCTTGCCAAGCTGCCCCATATCGTGGGCCTCGGCCCTGTAGGCGAGCTGGATGTCCTGCGCCAGATCCAGGATGGTGCGGCTGCCCACCGACTTGCCAAAATAGTTGGTGGCGATCTCCGGCAACTGGTGCGCCTCGTCGAACACATAGACCTGCGATTCGGGCACCAGTTCGCCAAATCCCGTGTCTTTCACCGCCATATCGGCGAAGAAGAGATGATGATTGATCACCACCACCTGGGCATCCATGGCACGGCGGCGGGCCACCACCAGATGGCAGTCGTCATAATAGGGGCAGTCGCGACCGAGGCAATTGTCATTGGTGCTGGTGACGTGGGCGAGGATCTCGGCGTTCTCCTGCAGCCCCGGAATGTCACCCACATCACCGTTATCGGTGGCCGTGGACCAGGACTTCACCTTGACCAGATCGCTGAGGATCTCGGGCTTTTGCAGGTGGGATTCGCTCAGGAGGCGGTTCATGCGCTCGATGCAGAGATAGTTGCTGCGCCCCTTGAGCAGGGCCACTGGCGGGGTGTAGGAGAGCGCCCCCGTGATGGTGGGGAGATCCCGGTAGAAGAGCTGCTCCTGCAGGTTCTTGGAGCCGGTGCTGATCACCACCCGCTTGCCGGATTCCAACGCCGGCACCAGGTAGGCGTAAGTCTTGCCGGTGCCGGTGCCCGCCTCCACCAGCAGGCGGCCGCCACTCTTGATGGCGCGCGCCACCGCTTCGGCCATCTCCAGTTGCGGCGCACGGGCCTTGAAGCCGTCGATGTGGCTGGCCAGAGGGCCATCTGGCTTGAACAGGGTCTGGATGGTCAAAGGAGCGTCCCGCGCAAAAGCGGCCATTATGCCAAAAGCACGACGAAAGCGGGACTGATAATGCGTTCAGACGAAGAGATCGATCTGATGGTCCGGATCCGGCTTGTGATCATCATCCTGCACCTTTGGCTGATCACGCTTGGCCGGAGGGTACCCCTGCTGGTGCTGCTGGGCGCCGCCACCATTGTCGGTGCCAATCTTGCGCAACTGATGTTTCTGGCTGATTTGGGTCACCTCCCGCTTGATGTCGTCGGGGCTCGGGGTCGACGGTGCGCGCGGCAAGATGGGAAATAACAGATCCTGGCTGGGCATGGTGATCACTCCTCAGGTTATCTTGATTAGTTATCGACCAGAAAACCGTTTTCCCCACTTTAATCGGGCAAAACACAATTTCAGGTTGCATTTTCCGTCAAGGCAGGTAGTTTAAATCAGGCGTCAACTACGACATCTTATTTGTAAAGGATTGATTACATGAAGTTCACCCTGCTGAAGACTCATCATCACCATCATCATCCCGACTAGTCTTTCAGGAGGTTGACTGCTGGAAGACACTTAACTGGTGACTTCCAAAAGGACCGCAAGATTCATAAACCCTCGGAAGCACACACTTCCGAGGGTTTTTTCGTTTTTGACTAGAAGGAAATCGAGCAATGGAAACACAACGTCTGCGCATCGCCATGCAAAAATCCGGTCGCCTGAGCCAGGACTCCCAGGCCCTGTTCAAGAGCTGCGGCCTCA
The DNA here is from genome assembly GCF_041402505.1 of Aeromonas sp. S2(2024). Taxonomy (NCBI): domain Bacteria; kingdom Pseudomonadati; phylum Pseudomonadota; class Gammaproteobacteria; order Aeromonadales; family Aeromonadaceae; genus Aeromonas; species Aeromonas sp. S2(2024). Next base: position 211,958 of record NZ_JBGLRL010000006.1, on the reverse strand, counting down.
AGATCAACCTGCGGGAACAGCGCCTCATCGCCCACGTGGAAAACATGCCCATCGACATCCTGCGGGTGCGTGATGACGACATCCCAGGGCTGGTGATGGAAGGGGTGGTCGACCTTGGCATCATCGGCGAGAACGTGCTGGAAGAGGTGCAGCTTATTCGCGCCTCACAGGGACTCCCCTTCGAGGTCAAAACCCTCAAGCAGCTCGACTTCGGTGGCTGCCGCCTCTCCCTAGCGGTGCCGGAAGACGTCACCTACACAGGGCCGGATAGTCTGGCAGGCAAGCGCATCGCCACCTCCTACCCCGGGCTGCTCAAGCGCTTCTTCGACGAGAAGGGGCTCGGCTTCAAGAGCGTGATGTTGGGTGGCTCGGTGGAAGTGGCCCCCCGCGCGGGACTGGCCGACGCCATCTGCGATCTGGTCTCTACCGGCGCGACCCTGGAGGCCAACGGCCTCAAAGAGGTGGAGGTAATCTACCGCTCCAAGGCTGTGCTGGTACAGGCCCCCAACCCCTTGAATGAGGCCAAGCAGAAGCTCATCGACAAGCTGCTGCCCCGCATCCAGGGGATGCAGCAGGCCCGCGAGAGCAAGTACATCATGCTGCACGCCCCCAAGGACAAGCTCGATGCCATTACCGATCTGCTGCCGGGTGCCGAGCGCCCCACCATCATGCAACTGGCCGGTGACACTAACCAGGTGGCCCTGCACGTCGTCTCCAGCGAGACCCTGTTCTGGGAGACCATGGAGCAGCTCAAGGCCCTCGGCGCCAGCTCCATTCTGGTGCTGCCCATCGAAAAAATGATGGAATAAGGAAGGGACATCATGCAGACCCTGATCTGGAAGACCCTCTCCCTCGCCCAGCAGGCCGATGTGCTGACCCGCCCCGCCCTCAACGATGAGGCGGATATCGGCGCCGTGGTCAAGGAGATCATCGCAGCTGTGCGCAGCCGGGGTGACGATGCGCTGCGCGAGCTGAGCCTGCGCTTCGAGCGCGCCCCCCGTGAGCAGTTGCGCGTCAGCGAGGCCGAGATCGAGGCCGCCTGTGCGCGCCTGGATGACGGCATCAAGGGTGCCATCGAGGCGGCGATTGCCAACATTCGTACCTTCCACGCCGCCCAGGTGCAGCCAGTGGTGCGTGTCGAAACCCAGCCCGGTGTGGTGTGCGAGCTGCGCACACAGGCCATCAGCCGGGTCGGCCTCTACGTGCCGGGGGGGAGCGCACCGCTCCCCTCCACCGTGATGATGCTGGCCATTCCGGCAGGCCTGGCCGGTTGCCGTGAGGTGGTGCTCTGCACCCCGTCCCCCGCCAGCGACGAGATCCTGTTTGCCGCCCGCGCCTGCGGCGTCGAGAAGGTGTTCGCCATCGGCGGCGCCCAGGCCATCGCCGCCATGGCCTACGGCACCCAGAGCATTCCCAAGGTGGACAAGATCTTCGGCCCGGGCAACGCCTACGTGACCGAAGCCAAGGGCCAGGTCTCCCGGGACTGGCGCGGCGCCGCCATCGACATGCCGGCCGGCCCCTCCGAGGTGCTGGTGATTGCCGACGAGAGCGCGAGCCCCGCCTTCGTGGCCGCAGATCTGCTCTCCCAGGCCGAGCACGGCCCCGACAGCCAAGTGGTGCTGGTCACCACCTCGCCGCTCCTGGCAGACGCCATTGCCGGCGAGATCAAGGGCCAGCTGGCCCAGCTCAGCCGCCGCGACATCGCCGCACAGGCGCTCGGCAGCAGTCTGGTGATCCTCTGCGACGATCTGGACGAGGCCTGCGCCATCTCCAATGCCTATGCGCCGGAGCACCTGATCGTGCAGACCAAAGCGCCACGGGAACTGCTGGATAAACTCGAGAACGCCGGATCCATCTTCCTCGGGGCATGGACGCCGGAATCGGTCGGCGACTACGCCAGCGGCACCAACCACACCCTGCCCACCTACGGCTATGCCCGCACCTGTTCAAGCCTGGGGCTCGCTGATTATCAGCGTCGCTACACTGTGCAGGAGCTGAGCATCGAGGGGATCCAGGGCCTTGGCCCCATAGTCCAGCGCATCGCCGATGCGGAGGGCCTCGATGCCCACAAGAATGCCGTGACCCTGAGATTGAACGCACTTTCAAACCAGCAGCAAAAGGATTTGTCATGAGCATCGCCAATCTGGCTCGCCGCGTGGTGCGGGCCCTCACCCCCTATCAATCCGCCCGCCGCATCGGCGGTCAGGGTCACGTCTGGCTCAACGCCAACGAGGCCCCACTGGCCTACCCCTTCACCATCGAGGGCAATCGCCTCAACCGCTACCCCGAGTGCCAACCTGCCGAGGTAGTCAACAGTTATGCCGCCTACGCCGGTGTTAATCCGGATCAGGTGCTGGTGAGTCGTGGCGCCGACGAGGCCATCGAGCTGCTGATCCGCACCTTCTGCGACGCCGGTGAAGATCAGATCCTCATCTGCCCCCCCACCTACGGCATGTACGCCATCAGCGCCGAGACCTGTGGCGTCGGCATCGTCGAGCTGCCGCTCACCGCCAGCCGTCAGCCGGACTGGCCCGCCATCGCGGATCGGCTCTCCGACGTGAAACTGGTGTTCCTCTGCTCCCCCAACAACCCCACCGGGGATCTGGTGGGCCGCAAGGGGCTTATCGCCCTGCTGGAGAAGGCTCGGGAACGCGCCATCGTGGTGGTGGACGAAGCCTACATCGAATTCTGCCCGGAAAGCTCAGTGGTGGATCTGCTGGCCCAATACCCCAATCTGGTGGTGACCCGCACCCTCTCCAAGGCCTTTGCCCTGGCGGGGATCCGCTGTGGCTTCACCCTGGGGGATCCGGAGGTCATTGCCATGCTGGCCAAGGTAATCGCCCCCTACCCCATCCCCGAGCCCATCGCCCAGATTGCGGCCCAGGCGCTCTCCCCCATGGGGCTATCGCTGATGCAGGAGCGGGTGCAGGAACTCAACAAGCAGAAGGCCCTCATCAAGGCCGAGCTGCTCCGGCTTGCCTGCGTGAAAGAGGTGTTCGAGGACAAGGGCAACTTCGTGCTGGTGCGTTTCAATGACGGTGCCAGCGTCTTTGCCGCCATGAAGGCCGCCGGCATCATACTGCGGGACTTCTCCACCAAGCCGGGCCTGGACAACAGTATCCGCATCACCATCGGCTATCAGGGGGAGATGGATGCCGTGATCAACGTGCTGCGAGATCTGTCACTCAACGCCCCCTCAGCCAGCAACCAGACTGCCGCCAGCATATAAGGAAGTAGCCAGATGAAGACCCCGTTTTTGTTTATCGACCGTGACGGCACTCTGATAGAAGAGCCGGTGACCGACAAGCAGGTGGACAGCCTCGCCAAGCTGCGCTTCGAACCCATGGTGATCCCGGTGCTGCGCGAGTTGCAGGCCGCCGGGTACGTGCTGGTGATGGTGACCAATCAGGATGGGCTGGGTACCGCCAGCCTGCCGCTGGAGAACTTCCAGCCCCCTCAGGATCTGATGATGCACCTCTTTGAGTCCCAAGGGGTGAACTGGGAGCAGGTGCTGATCTGCCCCCACTTCCCCACCGACGGTTGCAACTGCCGCAAGCCCCACCTCGGACTGGTGAAGGAGTACCTCGCGTCCGGTCGTATCGACTTTGCCAACTCCTTCGTCATTGGCGACAGACAGACCGATCTGCAGCTTGCCGAGAACATGGGCATCCGCGGCATCCGCTACCACCCGCAGGATCACGATTGGCTCGCCATCCGTGATCAGCTGCTCGCCAAAGGGCGCACCGCCGAGGTGGAGCGCTACACCAAGGAGACCCGCATCCAGGTGGCGGTGAACTTGGACAAGAGCGGCGGCAACCAGATCGCCACCGGCATCGGCTTCTTCGATCACATGCTGGATCAGATAGCCACTCACGCGGGCTTTCGCCTCAAGCTGAAAGTCAGCGGCGATCTGCATATCGACGATCACCACACGGTGGAAGACGTCGGGCTGGCCCTGGGTCAGGCCCTGCGCCAGGCCCTTGGCAACAAACGCGGGATCGGCCGCTTCGGCTTCGTGCTGGCGATGGACGAGGTGCAGGCGGTGATCGATGGTCGTCCCCGCGAGGGCGACCAGGCTCCCTCCCTGACCGAGCTGGACGTGGCCACCGCGCTGGACTTGAGCGGTCGCCCCTACTTCGTGTTCGACTGCCCGAGCGGCTTTGGTCGCGACAGCGTGGGTGAGATGGCCACCGAGATGGTGCCCCACTTCTTCCGCTCCCTGTCGGACGCCATGGCCATCACCCTGCAGATGAAGGTGGGCAGCGGCAACACCCACCACCAGGTGGAGGCGCTGTTCAAGGGCTTCGGCCGTGCCCTGCGCCAGGCCATCCGGGTGGAAGGGAGCGAACTCCCTTCCAGCAAGGGGGTGCTGTGATGACGAACCAGAAGCTGGTCATCATCGACACCGGCTGTGCGAACCTGGCTTCGGTGCGCATGGCGTTCGAGCGCCTTGGCGTGCAGCCGCAGGTCTCCTGCCAGACCGCCGACATCGAGCAGGCGGACAAGCTGATCCTGCCCGGGGTGGGCACTGCGGTGGCCGCCATGAAGAATCTCAATGAACGTAACCTGGTGCCCCTGATCCGCGCCGCCAAACAGCCGCTGCTGGGCTTTTGCCTCGGCATGCAGATGCTGGCACAGGCCTCCGAGGAGAACATGATCGCCGATGGCGACTCAGGCCAGCTCATCGACTGCCTCGGCATAGTCCCTGGCAGGATCCGGCTGATGGAGGTGGACAATCTGCGCCTGCCCCACATGGGCTGGAACCAGATTGAGCACGATGAGACCCATCCCCTGCTCAAGGGGATCCAAAGCGGCAGCTACTTCTACTTCGTTCACTCCTACGCCCTGGAGGTGACCGACGCGACCCTGGCCACCTGCGACTATGGCCAGCCCTTCACCGCCATCGTCGGCCGTGACAACTTCTTTGGCGCCCAATTCCACCCGGAGCGATCCGGCTCGGCCGGTGCCCGTTTACTGCAAAACTTTCTGGAGCTGTAACAAGGATGATCATTCCCGCAATCGACCTCATCAATGGTCAGGTAGTCCGACTCTATCAGGGGGACTACGGCCAGAAGACCGCATACAGCAGCAGCCCCCAGGCCCGCTTCGACGACTATGTCGCCCAGGGGGCGGAGCAACTGCACCTGGTGGATCTGGACGGCGCCAAGGATGCAAAAGCCCGCCAGCTTGCCCTCATCACGGCGCTGCTGGCGACCACCAGGGCGCCGGTGCAGGTGGGTGGCGGCGTGCGCAGCGAACAGGACGTGGCGGACCTTCTTGCCGCTGGTGCCAATCGGGTGGTGGTCGGCTCCACCGCGGTCAAGTCCCCGGAACTGGTGGCGAGCTGGATGGAAAAATATGGCCCCGAACGCATCGTGCTGGCCCTGGACGTCAATATCGATGCCCAGGGCAAGCGCCAGATCGCGGTGGCCGGCTGGCAGGAGAACAGCGGGGTGACTATCGAGGCGCTGATCGAGCGCTTCCTCCCCGCCGGGCTCAGGCACGTGCTCTGCACCGACATCAGCCGGGACGGGACGCTCTCGGGCAGCAACGTCGAGCTCTACCGGGATCTCTGCGCCTGCTACCCGAGCGTGGCGTTTCAGGCCTCCGGCGGCATCGGCGGTCTGGCCGACATCGAGGCGCTCAAGGACACCGGCGTCAAGGGGGTCATCCTTGGCCGCGCGCTCCTCGAGGGCAAATTTTCGGTGAGTGAGGCCATCACCTGCTGGAATGAGTGATCATCGGGTGATCCAGGGGAGCCTGTCCGGCCATCAGCGCCGGAACAGGCACCTCTTCTGCCGGGAGCCAGCGGCAAGTCCTTATAATCTGGAAGCAATTGACTCTATACTCGGTCTCATCGAGATAACGTCACGGAAGGCTTATGTTCACATCTCACTGTGCCACCATCCTCATCGTCGATGACTCTCCCGAGAACCTGATGGTGCTGACCGAGTTGCTCTCTCCCAGTTATCGGGTGCTCGCCGCCCAGAGCGGGGAGAAGTGCCTGCGTATTGCGAGCGGCAAGACGAGGCCGGATCTCATCCTGCTGGATGTGATGATGCCCGGCATGGACGGCTATGAGGTGCTCAAGCATCTGCGCATCAACCCCGACACCCGCCGCATCCCTGTGGTGCTGCTCACCGCCCTCGCCGATCTCCAGAGCGAAGAGTACGGCCTGTCGCTCGGCGCCGCCGACTACATCACCAAACCCATCAAACCCGCCATCGTCCAGGCGCGGGTGCGCACCCAGCTGGAGGCCAAGCAGGCCCGGGATGGTCTGCAAGATCAGAATGCGGCCCTGGAGGCCGAGGTGGCGCGCCGGATGACGGAGAACGATCTGATCCAGCAAGTCTCCATCCGGGCGCTGGCCCATCTGGCGGAGATCCGCGATCCCGAAACCGGCAATCACATCCTGCGTACCCAGGCCTACGTAAGGTTGCTGGCGAGCGCCCTGGCCAGCCACCCCCGCTTTAGCGACACCCTGACGCCTCGTTACATAGATCTGCTGAGTCGCTCGGCCCCCCTGCACGACATCGGCAAGGTCGGCATTCCCGACCATATCTTGCTCAAACCGGGCAAGCTGACCCCCGAGGAGTGGCAGACCATGCGTACCCACGCCAAACTCGGCAGCGATGCCATCGAGGAGGCCGAGCAGGATATAGAGCAACCATTGGCCTTCCTCACCCTGGCCAAGGAGATAGCCCACTGGCACCACGAGAAATGGGACGGCAGCGGCTACCCGGACGGCCTGCAGGGCGATGCCATCCCTCTCTCGGCCAGGCTGATGGCGCTGGCAGATGTGTTTGACGCCCTTATCAACGTCCGGGTCTACAAACCGGCCATGTCCTATGAGGAGGCCCGCGCCCTGATCCTCTCCGGCAGCGGTCAGCATTTTGACCCTGACGTGGTGGCGGCCTTTGACAGCCACTTCGAGCAGTTCGTCATCATCGCCGAGCGTTATCAGGATGGCGCCGAGGCACCCCATGGCTGAGCAGTCTCCCCTGACCCGAGCCCACGTGCTCAACGTGGTACTCACCTATGCCGCCGTGGCAAGTCTGTGGATCCTGCTGTCGGACAAGGCGGTGGAGTGGCTCTTCAGCACCCCGGCCCAATTCGCCCTGGCCAGCACCATCAAGGGCTGGCTCTTTATCCTCATCACCGCGCTCATGCTCTATGTCATGCTGCGCCGCCGCATCAATCAGTCCACGGCCAGTCCCCGGCTCTCCGGGCGCCAGTGGCTGCCCATCCTATTGCTCAACAGCCTCATTCTGGCCCTGGCTATCATGGCCATCGCCCAGAACATCGGGTTGACCCGGGACAAGGAGGTCGCCCGACTTGAAACCATCGCCGATCTCAAGAGCAGGCGCATCACCGAGTGGCTGGGCAACCGGGAACAGGATCTTCGTCAGATCCTCGACAACCCGAGTTATGGTGCCCTCTCTCTCTCCGGGCAGAGGGACAGGCCATCCGATGAACAGACCCAGCGGCTGATCGAGTTCATCTCGGTGCGGGGATTCGATGGCGCGGCCCTCTTCGACCGGACCGGCCAGGCCCTGTGGCAGACTCCGGGGGCGAGCATCATGAATGCCACGTTGCGCGATGCCCTGACACGGGCGACAGCAGGCAAGGTGCTCAGGGTCGGGCCTTATCTGGATGAACAGGGCCAAACCAGGTTCGACTTCCTGACGCCCCTGGCCACGGCGGCGGAGCCGGCGCCCATCATAGTGCTGCAGATAAGCGGCAGCCACTGGGTAAACCAGATCCTCAACCCCTGGCCCATCCCCGACAGCAGTGGCGAAGCCACGCTGTTTCGCCAGCACGCAGACCAGGTGCAGTATCTGAGTGACCTGCGCTATCGCCCCGACTCGGCCCTGCGCCTGCAGCTTCCGCTCCATCACAGCACCCTGTTGGCGGCCCAGTATCTGCGCCTTGAGACCGGACAACGAAAACCCGGGGTGCTTTCCGGTATGGATTATCAAGGCATAGCGGCCTTTGGCGTCGTCTATCCGGTCGCGGGTACGGATTGGTTCCTGCTGACCAAGATAGACAAGGCCGAGCTCAACCAGGCCAGTTTCAAAGAGAGCATCTGGATCGGTCTCATCACCTTGCTGGTGCTCTTCGTCACCAACGCCGGCATCATCTTGCTGCGCCAGCACACCCGACTGCTGATGGCTGAACAGATCCGTCATTCCCAGACGCAACGGCTGCAGGCATTGCAGCTGCTCTCCGCCATCGCCGACAGCTCGGAAGATGCCATCTTTGCCAAGGACAGAGAGGGCAGATACATACTGTTCAATCGCGCCGCCAGCCAGTTCGTGGGCAAACCGGCCGCCGAGATGCTGGGCCAGGATGACATGGCCATCTTCCCGCCCGAGCAGGCCAAGATGCTGATGGAGGCAGGCCATCGGGTGATCGAGAACAACCGGGTGCAAACCGAGGAGGAGTACCTGACCCTGCCCGGTGGCGATCGGGTGTTCCTCGCCACCAAGGGGCCGCTGCAAGACAACGACGGTCAGGTGATCGGCATCTTCGGCATCTCCCGCGACATCACGGGCTTCAAGCGTGCCGAGGCAGACCTGCGGGAGCGGGAGGGGCTGTTTCGCGCCCTGGTCGAGCAATCGCTCGCCGGCATCTACATCATCCAGCAGGGCAAACTCTGCTACATCAACCCCTGTTTTGCCCACCTGTTTGGCTATGACTCGCCCGGCGCACTGCTCGGCGTCGGCACCCTGCAAGCCCTGGCAAGCCCAGAGGACAGCGACCGGGTGGCCGAGCTGGTGCTGCACTGCGAGCAGGAGGGCGGCGACATCCATACCCGCTTCAGCGCCTTGCACCACGGCAGTCAGACCCTGGAGGTGGAGCTGTACGGGCGGCGTGTCGACTATCGCGGTCAACCCGCCCTGCTCGGGCTCTTGCTCGATGTCACCGAGCGGGAACAGGTCGAGCAGGCCTTGACACATCAAGCCATGGAGCTGCGCCAGCAAAACGAGGAGCTCGAGCGTTTCAACAAGGTGATGGTGGACAGAGAACTCGCCATGCTGACCCTAAAGCACCAGATCAACACACTCTCGCGCCAGCTCGGGCTGGCACCGCCCTACCCCCAGGCTCCCATGCCGCCGGAGGAGCATCCATGATGAACCGACCGCAACTATGGCTCGTCCGCCCCTCCACCCAGCGCTGGGGCGTCTGCCTGCTGGCCCTGCTACTGCCCATCCTGATGTTGCAGATCCGGGTCCAGCTACCCATCGCCTTTGGCGAGCGGCCGCTGCTGGTGCTCTTCATGCTACCCATCATCATCTGCGCCCTGCTGGGGGGCTTGCTGCCAGGCCTGCTCTGTACCCTGATCAGTGCCCTGGCCACCGCCTATTTCCTGCTGCCCCCGGTCTATGAGCTGACCGTGGCAACCGGTCAGGATCTCGTACAGTGGGGGATCCTGATCGCCAACGGCATCCTCGTCAGCCTGCTCAGCGCCGCCATCCACAACTCCCGCGCCCGGGAGATCCAGCGCTGGCAGGAGCTGATTAGCACCCAATCTCGCCTGCAACAAAGCGAAAATCGCTTCCAGGCTACCTTCGAGCAGGCTGCGGTCGGTATCGCCCTGGTCTCTCCCGATGGGTGCTGGCTGCGGGTCAATCAGCGCTTGTGCGACATACTGGGCTACCACGCCGATGAGCTCATGGGCATGAGCTTCCAGCAGATCACCCACCCGGACGATCTCTTGATTGACCAACACTATGTGGCCCGGATGCTGGCAGGCGAGTTGCCCCATTACACCCTGGAAAAGCGCTATCTGCACAAGAGGGGTGACGTCATCTGGACAACCCTGACGGTAGCCCTGGTCAGGGATCTCGAGGGCGAGCCCGATTACTTCATTTCCATCATCGAGGACAATCAACAGAACAAGGAGACCGAGGAGGCCCTGCGTCGCAACGAGGGGATCCTGCGGGAATCCCAGCGACTGGCCAAGATTGGCAACTGGCGTTGGCGCATCGACGACGACAACCATTTCTGGTCGCCGGAGATCTATCGCATCTATGGGCGTGACCCCGCCCTGCCCCCTGCCGTCTATCCCGAGGTGAAAAAATACTTCACCCAGGAGGGCTGGCACACCATCTCCCAGTCCGTCGAGCGCTGCCTGCGTGATGGGTTGCCCTATGAATGTGATGCCAGCGTCATCAACGAGCAGGGGAACGCCGTCTGGGTCATCGCCCGTGGCGCGGCCTTGCGGGACGGTGACGGCCATATCGTCGAGCTCTATGGCACTGTGCAGGACATCACGGAGCGCAAGCTGACCGAGCAGCAGTTGCTGCACAATCAGCAGACGGCCCTCGATACCCAGCGCCGCGCCCGCCTGGCGGCACTGAACCTGATGGACGATGCCATCAGTGCCAGGGTCCGAGCCGAGTCCATCAGCAGCGCCCTGCGCGAGAGCGAGCAACGGTTGCTGATGGCTCAGGAGGGCGCCCACGTCGGGATCTGGGAGTGGGACATGGTCAATGATCGCCTCTTTTTCTCCCCGGAATGCGCCCACCTCTATGGCCGCACCACCGAGCAACTCGCGACGTTTCACGCCTGGCAGGCTTGCCTGCACCCGGACGACAGACCCCGTATCGACCCCTTGCTGGCTGAGCTGTCGGCCAGCGACAAACCCTTCGAGATAGAATTCCGGATCCTGCTGCCAGACGGTGACATGCGCTGGCTGGTGAGCAAGGGCAGCGTCTATCGGGATGCCCGCCAGCGTCCGTTGCGCCTGCTCGGCATCCATCTTGACATCACCGAGCGCAAGCAGGCCGAGCAGCAGTTGCGCCAACTCTCCCTGGCCTTGGAGCAGAGCCCGGATGGTGTCTTCATCACGGATACCCAGGCGCGCATCGAGTATGTCAACGCGGCCTTTCTGGCCATCAGTGGCTACCGGCAGGACGAGGTCATCGGCCAGACCCCCGCCCTGCTGCGCTCCGGCCTCACCCCCAGGGCGACCTATATCGCCCTGCGGGATGCGATTAATCAGGGTCAACGCTGGCATGGAGAGTTCATCAACCGGCGAAAAGACGGCTCCCACTATCAGGTGCTGGCCACTGTCTCCCCCATCCGCCAGGAGAGCGGGATCGTGACCCACTATGTGGCGGTACAAGCCGACATCACCGAGAAAAAGCAGCTCGGCGAGGAGCTCGATCAGTATCGCTACCACTTGGAGGAGATGGTCGATGAGCGCACCCTGCAACTGGCCCAGGCCCATCAGAGAGCCGAGAGCGCCAACCGTGCCAAGAGCGCCTTCCTGGCCAACATGAGTCACGAGATCCGCACCCCCATGAACGCCATCCTGGGGCTGACCTACCTGCTCAAACGCGACACTCCGGACAGCACCCAGCACGAGCGGCTGGAGAAGATCGATCACGCCGCCCAGCACCTGCTCACCATCATCAATGACATCCTGGATCTCTCCAAGATCGATGCGGGCAAGATGGCGCTCGAGCAGGGCGACTTCTCCCTCACCGCCATGCTGGACAACGTCAGTGCCCTGGTGAGCGAGCAGGCCCGCACCAAGGGGCTCACCATCATGGTCGATATGGGAGACTCGCCCACCTGGGTCCATGGCGACATTACCCGCCTGCGCCAGGCACTGCTCAACTATGCAGCCAATGCCATCAAGTTCACCGAACAGGGGGCGGTCACCCTGCGGGTGCGGGTGGCGCGTCCACTCGCCAGCGGTTACCTGCTGCGCTTCGAGGTGGAGGACACCGGTATCGGTATCAGTCCGGAGCAGCGCGAGAAGCTGTTCCAGGCGTTCGAGCAGGCCGATGTCTCCACCACCCGCAAATACGGCGGCACCGGCCTCGGACTCGCCATCACCAGCCGGCTCGCCGCCCTGATGGGGGGGGAGGCTGGCGTCAGCAGCACCCTTGGCCAGGGGAGCTGTTTCTGGTTTACCGCCGCGCTCTCGGCAGGTCAGGGGGAAGTGCCGCAGCCGAGCCCGCTCGTGCAGAGCGTGACGCAGACCTACTTCCCTCACCACGCCCGGGTACTGCTGGTGGAAGACAACGCCATCAACCGCGAAGTGGTGCTGGAGCTGCTTTGCAACAGCGGCCTCGTCATCGAGACCGCCGTCAATGGCCAGGAGGCGCTGGAGCGCGTCCGCCAGCACGCCTTCGATCTCATCCTGATGGACATACAGATGCCGGTGATGGATGGTTACGATGCCACGCGCGCCATCCGTACCCTGCCCGGCCGGGAGCTGCTTCCTATCCTCGCCCTGACGGCGAGTGCCTTTGAGGAAGACCGAAAGGCATGTGAATCTGCCGGCATGAACGATTTCATCACCAAACCCGTCACCCCTGCCAAGTTGTTTGAGGCCCTGCAGCGCTGGCTGCCGAGCAACGGGATGGTGGAGCCCGAGCATCAGGCGCTGTCCCACGACATGCAGGCAGGCCCCCTCGCCCACCTGCAGAGCTTCCACGGGCTGGACCTGCAGCAAGGGCTGACGGCACTGCAGGGCAATCAGGACAAATACATCGCGCTGCTGCGCTACTTCGCCAGCGAGCATGGCCAGGACATGACCCTGCTCGGCCGTCACCTGCAAACGGGGGATAAAACGAGCGCTACCCGGCTGGTTCACACCCTGCGCGGGGTCGCGAGCACCCTTGGGATGGTGGATCTCGCGCAGCAATGCCTGCAGCTGGAGCAAACACTCGCGGGGGATGACCCTGAGCCGACCGCCCTGATGGCGGCCATTGACGGGGCCTTGACTGCCCTGCACGACCGGTTGGGGGAGGAGGTGCCCGCCCACGCGGCGGAGCTCATCCCCCTTGGCAGCCAGTGGCAACGGGCGCTGCGCCACCAGATGGAGGCATTGCTGGTGCAAAGCGATACCGCCGTGATCCCGCTGTTCGAGCAGTATGCCGCCCCCTTGCGGCTCATGCTCGGGCCACGCAGCGAGACCCTGGCCAGGCAGTTGAAGACATTTGACTTCGACGGCGCCCTGCTCACCCTTCGCCAATGCGAGGGCGCATATGAGCCCCAAGCTGAGGCCGTACCCTCACTCACCGATGGCCCTTCGCTGCCCCCGGGCCCGGTGAAGGGAGACAAAGGGTTGAATCACTGAATAAAGTCATGCATATAGTGTTGGTTCCCCCGGGGCCGCGCCGCCCGATGAGCGCGCCGTTTCCCGCTCAGGATCCTGCAGTGAAAGCATGCCAACCGCTTTTCCGTTCGCCGCCTGATCCTGCATCACCGGCAGAACGATGTTTTTTTAACTGTGCTTTACATGGAGCAATGAGCATGCTGTCAAAGCGTATTATCCCCTGCCTCGACGTCAAAGATGGCGTGGTGGTCAAGGGCGTGCAGTTTCGCAACCACGAGGTGATGGGCGGCATCGTCGAGCTCGCCCGCCGCTACGCCGAGGAGGGTGCCGACGAGCTGGTGTTCTATGACATCACAGCCTCGAGTGACGCCCGTGTGGTGGACAAGAGCTGGGTGAGCCGGGTGGCCGAGGTCATCGACATCCCCTTCTGCGTCGCCGGCGGCATCAAGAGCGTGGAGGATGCCCGCCAGATCCTGGAATTCGGTGCCGACAAGGTCTCCATCAACTCCCCGGCCCTGGCCGATCCCACCCTGATCACCCGGTTGGCGGAGCGCTTCGGCGTGCAGTGCGTGGTGGTGGGCATCGACTCCTATTTCGACGCGCAGAGCGGCGAGTATCAGGTCAAGCAGTTCACCGGTGACGAGAGCCGCACCCGCACCACCAGCTGGACCACCCTGGAGTGGGTCAAGGAAGTGCAACAACGCGGCGCCGGCGAAATCGTGCTCAATGTGATGAACCAGGACGGCATGCGCCAGGGCTATGACCTTGAGCAGCTCAAACTGGTGCGGGCCATCTGCAAGGTGCCGCTGATTGCCTCCGGCGGCGCCGGGGCCATGGAACATTTTCGCGATGCCTTTACCCTTGCCGACGTGGACGGCGCCCTGGCGGCGTCCGTATTCCACAAGGGCCTTATCCCCATTCCCGAATTGAAACGCTGGCTGAAAAACGAAGGAGTCGCCATCCGTGAATAATCAAGCAGTAGACAATGCATTGCCCCTCGCCGAGCGCCTGGACTGGGACAAGTGTGACGGCATGATCCCCGCCATCGTCCAGCATGCCGCGAGCGGCGAAGTGCTGATGCAGGGCTTCATGACCCGCGAGGCCCTGGAAAAGACCCAAACCACCAGCCAGGTCACCTTCTTCAGCCGCAGCAAGCAGCGCCTGTGGACCAAGGGCGAGAGCTCGGGCCATGTGCTCAAACTGGTCGCCATCACCACCGACTGCGATCAGGACTCCCTGCTGATCGCCGCCGACCCGGTCGGCCCCACCTGCCATCTGGGCACCCCGTCCTGCTTCGACGGTCACCCACTGCCACCGCTCGGCTTCCTCGCCGAGCTCGAGCAGATCCTGGCATCACGCAAGGGGGCCGACCCGGCCACCAGCTACACCGCCAGCCTCTATGGCAAAGGCACCAAGCGCATCGCCCAGAAGGTGGGTGAAGAGGGGGTGGAAGTGGCCCTGGCCGCCATGGCGAAAGACAGGGAAGAGCTCATCAACGAATCCGCAGATCTGCTCTACCACCTGACAGTGCTGCTGCAAAACGAAGGGCTGGGTTTGAAAGATGTGGTGCAGCGCCTTTATGAGCGCCACACCAAGTAATCGTTGAACTCATCTCGACAAAACGGGCCCTCAGGGGCCCGTTTCATTTCATGGTCGCCACCCTGCCAGGTGATGGCAGGCTCAGCGTTTCTTTCAGCCGATGCGGGTCCAGAAGCTCATGTTCACCGAGTTGCGGTCAAGCAGAGTCAGATACTCCCCTGCCACCTCATTGTGCAACCACTGCTGGCAATAGGCTTCGACCAGTGACTGGCTGGGCGCCATCACCAGGTCGGCATAGAGGCCGTCGGCGCCGCGCAGCAGGCAGTGCACGATGAGCTCGGATTGCTGGACAAGAAACTCGGACTCGACCCGTCGTGACAGAGCAAGCAGATCCGCCTCCGTCACCCCTTTCCTGAGCCTGAAGGTGGCAAACTCGACACCCCCTGTCCCCTGCATGTCGCCATTGATGATCATCTAGTTCTCTCCGTTGTGGATGGTCTGGAGAAACCAGCATAACGAAGGGCTACTGACAGCCTTGTGTCAGTCCCCAATGGCTTTCTTACCGTCAACATCCTCAGCAGCGAATGCATCCGACTGTCGCAGGGCAAGGTAATCGGCCAGGGTCACACCGGGGGGAGCGCTTTCCCCCTGGCGGCACAACGCCAGGGTATCGATGCGATCCACCCTGAAATCCCGGTAGGCTCGACGCAGCGCGCACCAGGCGCCAAGTGTCCAGCATCCACCCCAGTAAAAGAGCCCCAGAGGATAGAGATGGCGCCCTGTCCTGCTGGCCTTGGCATCCTGGTAGCCTATTTCCAGCCAGTGCCCGGCCGTGATGGCGTCGTGCAACCTGTCCCAGCGAGCGTATACCGGATGCTCCGTACGATAGTCCGGCACCCGCACCACGGGGTCGCGAGTCGCCTGGACGTCCTTTGCTGGCAGGGCAGCCTCTATCTTGGCGAGCAGGGATCGCGCCGGGTCGGCCATCCCCTTGCCGGTCAGCACTGCCACCAGATTCACCCCGGTGATGAGGGCTTCCAGTTCGGCAGCACTCAACTGCAAGGGCGCCATCTCGAAACCTTCACTCAGCCGATAACCCAGCCCGGCTTCACCGTAAACCGGGATACCCGCCAGGGAGAGATCGTCCATATAGCGGTAGATGGTGCGCTCAGAGACACACAGACGCGTCGCCAGCTCGCGGGCGGTCAGGGGCTGGTGAGCCCGCAACAGGTTGGTCAATTGGAACAGTCGATCCGATTTTCTCACGGGCATCCTCAGGCCAGCGGGACGTGGAGGGCATGGTAAGCCGGGATGGGCTCGAAAGGCACGCTTTGTTGGCCAGTAGCCTTTACCTGCCCCGGCCGCTCTCGGCAGAGCCTCGTCCCCAGAGGCCGCGAAAAGCAGAACGGGCCCTTGGGCCCGTTGATTGGATGACGACTCCACCTGGGTCACTCCAACTGCTGGCGCAGCATAAATTTTTGCACCTTGCCGGTGGAGGTCTTGGGCAGGGGGGTGAAGATGATGCGCTTGGGGACCTTGAAGTGAGCCATCTGCTCGCGGCAGAACGCGATCAGCTCCGCCTGGCTGAGCACCCGGCCCTCTTTGAGCTTCACAAAGGCGCAGGGCACCTCCCCCCACTTCTCGTCCGGCATGGCGATCACCGCGGCCTCGTCCACGTCCGGGTGGCGATAGAGCACGTCCTCCACCTCCAGGCTGGAGATGTTTTCCCCGCCGGAGATGATGATGTCCTTGGATCTGTCCTTGATCTCCACGTAGCCGTCCGGGTGCCAGACCGCCAGATCCCCGCTTCGAAACCAGCCCTCCGCCATCGCCTCTTCGCTCGCCGCCGGGTTCTTGAGGTAGCCCTTCATGACGATGTTGCCGCGCAGAAATATCTCCCCCAGGGTCTTGCCATCCCGGGGTACCGGCTCGCCGCTGACGGGGTTGGCCACCCGCATCTCCCCCTGCAGCGGCGAGGCCACCCCCTGGCGCGCCTTGAGCCGCGAGAGCGCCGTGGCATCCTGTCCCTGCCAGTTTCGCTGGGGCTCGCACACCACGCAGGGGCCATAGGTTTCGGTGAGGCCATAGACGTGGGTCACGGCGATCCCCATGGCCTCCATGCCGGCGATCACGGTGGCGGGCGGCGCCGCCCCCGCCGTCATCGCCTTGATGGGATGACTGAGCCCCAGTTTTAGCGCAGGATCGGCATTGTTGAGCATGTTGAGGACGATGGGGGCGGCGCAAAAGTGGCTCACCCTGTGTTCGTGCAGCGCCTCATAGATGGCGCCCGCCTGCACGTGGCGCAGGCAGACGCTCACCCCGGCGGTCGCCGCCAGAGTCCAGGGGAAGCACCAGCCGTTGCAGTGAAACATCGGCAGGGTCCACAGATAGACGGGGTGCTTGGGCAGCTCCCAGGAGAGCACGTTGTTGATGGCATTGAGATGGGCGCCGCGATGGTGATAGACCACCCCCTTGGGGTTGCCCGTGGTGCCCGAGGTGTAGTTGAGCGAAATCGCCTGCCACTCGTCCGCCGGCAGCCAGCCTGGCTCCAGCTCATCCCCCGTGGCGACGAAGGCCTCGTAGGTCAGCTCGCCGACAAGCTCCCCCTCCCGAAAGAGGGGATCGTCGATGGCGATCACCAGGGGCTGGCGCTCGATCAGGGAGAGCGCCTTGCGCACCACGGCACCAAACTCCCTGTCCACCAGCACCACCCTGCTCTGGGCGTGCTGAAAGATGAAGGCCATGGACTGTGCATCGAGCCGGGTATTGATGGTGTTGAGCACGGCGCCGATCATGGGCACCCCGAAGTGAGCCTCGAACATGGCCGGCACATTGGGGGCGACGACAGAGACCGTATCCCCCTCACCGATGCCGCGGCGGCGCAGGGCCGAGGCGAGCCGGCGGCATCGCACCTCGGTCTGGGCCCAGCTCTGGCGCAAGGGACCGTGGACCAACGCCGGGTAGTCGGGGTAGACCCGAGCCGCCCGGGCCAGAAAGCTCAAGGGGGTCAGTGCCTCGAAATTGGCAGCGGTTTTCTCAAGACCTGTCTCGTAGATGTTCTGGCTTGTCATCGGGTTCCTTCCTCATCGGGGTGCAAAGCGGCGGTGCAGCCGTGAACGCGCCCTGGCATCGTGCCGGCGGCGGCTTTCTGGTACTGAATGCAAGGGTATCAAGGGGCTCTGGGGGCAGGTATTAGCAAAACGTCTTAGGCAGGCCCGGCCCCACGGCTGCTGGTCTGCGCCCTCAGACCGCCCTCTCTTTTGTCGCCAAACACAGACGCCTTTTTGCCGCGGTCATTTTTTGCGCAGTCAGGCCTTGTCGCAGACCCGGGCCCCTTTGCTTGAGTGGGGGCAGCAAAATGACAAGAATGTTCACAGGCCCCGAGAGCGGGCAATCACAGTAGACAGGAGTTAAAGAGATGAACAAATCCATGTTGGCAGGTGTCGGGATCGGTATTGCCTCTGCGCTGGCATTGTCGGCGGCAGCCAGCGGATCCCTGTTTTCATCAGAGCCCCAGTTTGCCGAGGTGCTGGCCAGCAAACCGGTGACCGAAACTATCAAAACGCCGCGCCAGGAGTGTCGCAACGTCACCGTCACCCACCGCAAGCCGGTGCAGGATGAACACAAGATCCTGGGCACAGTGGTCGGCGCGGCCCTCGGGGGCGTGGTGGGCCACCAGTTTGGTGGCGGCAGCGGCAAGAAGGTCGCCACCGCCGCGGGTGCCGTCGCCGGCGGCTATGCGGGCAACCAGGTGCAGGGCAACATGCAGGCCGGGGACACCTACACCACCACGGAACAGCGCTGCAAGACGGTACAGGATAGCAGCACCCGCACCCTGGGCTATGACGTCACCTACCGCCTCGCCGGTCAGGAAGGGGTGATCCGCATGGAGAAACAACCCGGCCCCACCATCCCGGTCAAGGATGGCAAGCTGGTACTGAGCAACGTGCAGGGTTGATTCTCCGTTAGGAGCGCCCTGCCATGGAGAAGGCCCACCCGACGAGGTGGGCTTTTTTCATGGTGGCGGGATCCCGGCGGCCATCCATGTGAAGAGTCATGTGGAAAACCCTGATAATTCAACGAAATAGGTTTCATAAGATCCCCTTTCTCGCGCTTGACCCACCCCATTCCTCCTATACTCACCCTGTTTGCGTTTTATCTTGACCACGACAACCGGCTGACTAAGATGTTTCCGATTGCCAGCCTGCGGTATAACGGTTTGAATATGTCAAAGATATCAAGTACATCGCCCCTATTGCATGTCCGCTTTGGCGACTTCGAACTAGATGAGCGAAATGCGCGGCTGCTGCGCCATGGCCACGCGGTTCCTCTCTCCCCCATCCCGTTCAACCTGCTCTGCACCCTGGTCCGCGAGCATGGCCAACTGCTGACCAAGGATGAGTTGCTCGACAGGGTATGGGGCCACCGTTTCGTGAGCGCCTCCGTCCTCAAGGGGGCCATCAGCGATCTTAGGACCCTGCTGGGGGACGATCCCCGTCAGCCCAGCTTCATTGAGACCCTCCCGCGCCGCGGCTACCGCTTCATCTGCCCGCTGCAGTCCCAGCAGAGCGATTGCCCCCCCGCCATCAGGGCGCTTCCAATCCGGCAACAAGGGGTCCCTTTGGGGATGTTTGTCGGCCGAGGGGAGGCGCTGGCACGCTTGCAAGAGGCCTGGCAGCGGGCCGCTCAGGGTCTGCGTGCCATCGTCTGGGTCGCGGGAGAACCGGGGATCGGCAAGTCGACCCTGATCGCCCACTTTTGCGCCGGGATCCCCCATGCCCTCTGGGTACGGGGGCAATGCGTGCAGTTGCACGGGGCGGGTGAGCCCTATCTGCCAGTGCTGGAAGCCATCGCCGAACTCTGCCGCCGCAATGAGGAGGCGGTCTCGCTGCTGCGCAGCGTGGCCCCGACCTGGCTGCTGCAACTGCCCTGGCTCTGCGCCCCGACGCAGCGCGAGACCTTGCTGCATGAACTGGTCGGCGCCCATCCCCAGCGCATGCTGCGGGAGATGAGCGAGTTTCTGGATCGCTACACCGAACGGCGGCCGCTGCTGCTGATCACCGAAGATCTGCACTGGGGCGATCCCTCGACCCTCCAGCTCATCGACTACCTCGCCCGCCGACCCGGTCACAGCCGCCTGATGTGGCTGGGCAGCGTCAGACCGGACGAGCCCCTCGCCACCGATCATCCGCTCCACGCCCTCAGGCAGGCGCTGCTCGGGCAGGGGCTGAGTGAGGAGATAGGGCTGCTCCCCTTCAGCCCGCAGGAGGTGGCGACCTATGTGAGCGAACGGATGCCGGCCATGATGGCCGCCCCCGGGCTTGCCCTCGCCCTCCATGAACGCACCGGCGGCGTCCCGCTGTTCGTCGCCGCCCTCGCCACCGAGGTGATGAGCCGGACGACTCATGGGGACGACACCGAGCCCGCCAGCCTGGTTCGCCGGGTGCTGCCCGAGAGCCTGGGCGCCCTGATCGATCACCATGTGGCCAGACTCCCCGAGCAGCGGCGCCAGTTGCTCGCCGCTGCCGCCGTGCTGGGTACTCGGGTCCAGGTCGACGCCCTGGCGTTGGTGCTCGATTGCGGCCTGATGGAGATGGCGCAGCGGTGCGAGGCGCTGATCCGGGAGCGACTCTGGTTGATGGCGTCCGCCCCGAGCGAGCCAGCCGAAGGGGCCAGCCGCTGCGTCCTGTTTCGCCATCAACTGTTTCGCCAGCGCCTCTATGATGGCCTCTCAGCCCCCCTGCGCGGGGCGCTGCACGGCAAGATAGGGAGCACCCTGGAGGCGCTGCGCGCCGGTGGCCAGGAGGTGACCGCCGCCGAGCTGGCCATGCATTTCGACCTTGGCCATGCCCCCATCACCGCCCTTGGGTACTATGCCGAGGCCGCCGAGGCTGCCCTGCTTCATCTCTGCCCCGCCGAGTGCATGAGCCTGACCGCCCGGGGGTTGACCCTCATCGAGCAGCTCCCCGAGAGCGCGTCACGCCACGCCCTGGAGATCACCCTCGCCACCCTGCGCGGCGCGGCCGCCTTCCATACCCTGGGGGCCGGGGAGGAAGCCCTCCTTGCCTACCAGCGGGCCGCCGACCGGCTGGCCGAGGTGCCGGCTCACCCCATGGCCGGCCTGGCGCTCCATGGTCTGGGTTTCCTCCATGCGCTGCGCGCCGAATACCCCGAGGCACTGGCCGTCGCCGCCCGCGCGCGCGCCCTCGCCGCCGCCCAGGCGGATCCCCTGCTGATCCTGGCCGCCTGCACCGTGCAGGGCCAGGCGCTCATGATGCAGGGCCACCATGGCGCGGCCAGAGAGACCCTGGAGCGGGCCCTGCCGCTGCTCGAGCAGGCTCAGGCCGGGGCCGAGCACGGCCTCATAGGCTTTATCGCCGATCCGCAGGCGACGGTACTGGCCCTGCTGAGCCTCTCCCTCGCCCAGCTCGGCCTGTTTGCCCAGGCCCGGGAGCGCCTGGCACAGGCCTATGCCCGCGCCCACCGGCTGGCCCAGCCGATGGCGCTGATGATCACCCTCTGGTGCGATGCCCTGTGCGGGATCCGGCGCGGCGATGTGGCAAGGGTGGCAGCCCTGGCCGGCGAGATGCGCACCCTGGTCGATGAGTTTGCCCTCGCCCAGGGCCAGGCGCCCTGCCGCTGGTTCCAGGGCTGGGCTGACACTCAGTGGGGCCGACCCCGGGAGGGGGCGCACCAGATCCGCCAAGCCTACCTGGATAACCGGGCACTGGGGATGCTGTCTGGGGGCAGCGAGACCCTGGGCTACCTCGCCGAGGCCCTGGTGCTGCAACGAGAGTGGCGCCAGGCGCGGGAACAGCTGGATCAGGCATTCGCCCTGGTGCGGCGCCACGGTGAACGCATTGCCCTGCCACAACTGCTGCTGATCCAGGGGGCGATCGCACAGGCCGCCGGCGATACCCTGGGCGCCGCCACCTCGGCCCGTCAGGCGTTCGAGGAAGCCCAGGCCCAGGGCACCCCCTGGCTGGCCTTGCTGGCGCTGGTCACCCTGTGCACATACCAGACCCCGACCCGGGCCGAGTGGGACACCCTCGCCGCCCTGACGGCCCAGCTCGCCGAGGCGGGGGATACCCCCCTCCTCGCCCAGGCAAGCCGCCTTCTCGCCTGCGGGCCAACCGCCAGATGATCCCCGGGTGCCGGCCGTCACGCGGCCTCACCCAACCTCTACTCTTCCCCCCAGAGCCCGCCATGGCCATAACCTTACTGCCGGGGGGCGACCCGCGTCCCCCGGCGGCCACCCCGCGTCATGGGCCGACGCTGACTCCCGCGGCCGGCGAAAAGGGGCCTGACCCATTTCCGACCAAAGCCTGACCGCTTCCTGACCCCTGACGGGGCGCGCCTTGCTACGCTGACCATCCTGTTTCGCACCATGGATGACGCGAGCGTGACCCTGTCTCCAGCCCCCTTCACTGCCGGCACTGTGTCCGACGAGGATGGCGGTGCGCCGCACCCTTGCTCCGGCCTGGCGGCGTGCGAGCCAGCGTCCACTCGCCTCCCGGCGAAATGACCCCATCTCTGCCAACCAACGAGGAATTGTCGTGAAACGCTTCGTCACCGCGGCCAGCGCCGCCACGCTCACAGCACTGCTCTGCGCATGCTCCGAGCCCGCCCCCTCCACAAGTGCCCTGAGGCCGGTGAACACCCTCGCACTGCACTACGACAGCCTGCGCAACAGCCAGCGCTATTTTGCCTCGGTCGCCTCCCGCTATGAGGTCGAGCAGGCCTTTCGCATCGGCGGCAAGGTGCTGGATCGCAAGGTCGATGTCGGTCAGGTAGTGAATGAGGGGGATGTGCTCGCCGTGCTCGATGATGCGGATTATCTGCTCGCCGAGGAGGCCGCCCGCCAGCGCCTGGATGCGGCCAAGGCCGCCGCCTGGCAGGCCGAATCCGACTGGCTGCGCCTCAAGGCACTCAAGAAGAACGGCTCCGTCAGCGCCTCCCACGAGGAGCAGGCCCACAGCACCCTGCGCACCGCCAGGGCGGCGGCGCAGGCCGAGGCTCGCCAGTTCGAGCTGGCCCGCAACCAGGTCAACTACACCCTGCTGCGGGCCCCCATCAGCGGCGTGGTGACGGCGCTGCACATGGAGAAAGGCCAGGTGGTGGCGGCGGGTCAACCCGTCGTCACCCTGGCCAACGAGGGCAAGCCGGAGGTCGTGGCCGATATTCCCGAGAACCGGCTGGCCGAATTCAAGGCGGCGCGCTACAAGGCGTCGCTCGCCACCGAACCGGAGCGCTATTTTGCGGTCGAGCTGCGCGAGCTGTCGGCCCAGGCCTCGGCGCAGACCCGCACCTACCGCGCCCGTCTCAAGCCGGTCGAGCCGCGGCAGTTGCCACTGGGGGCGACCGCCACCCTGATCGCCGAGCACACCGATGGCGGCACCCGGGTCGCGACCCTCCCTGCCACTGCCCTCACCCAGGAGCAGGGCGCCCCGGCGGTGTGGACGGTGCAACAGGACGGCAAGGGCAATACAGGCACCGTCAAGCTGGTCAAGGTGACCATCCAGGGTTATCGCAGCGACGAGGTGCTCGTCTCCGGTCCCGCCGAGGGGGCCCTCGTCGTCACCGCCGGGGTGCAGAAGATGGCGCCGGGGCTAAAGGTCGCCCTGCCCGCCGCCTCTGCCAGTGAGGAAGTGACCCGATGAACGGCTTCAACCTCACCCAGTGGGCGCTGAGCCACCGCGCCGTGGTGCTGTTTCTGATCCTGCTCATCACGGTGGCGGGCACCCTGGGCTTTGGCAAGCTGGGCCAGCTGGAGGATCCCAACTTCTCGGTACCCTCCATGACCGCCATGGTGGTCTGGCCCGGCGCCACGGCGCAGCAGCTCCAGGATGAAGTGCTCAACCGCATGGAGAAGAAGTTCGAGCAGCTCGATCACTTCGAGAAGGTCAAGACCTTCGCCCGCCAGGGCTTCGGCGGCATGCTGATCACCGTCAAGGGGGGCACCTCCAAGGCGGATCAGCAGGAGGCCTGGTACCAGGCGCGCAAGAAGTTCAGCGATCTCGAGCTCGAGCTGCCAGAGGGGGTCGTGGGTCCCCTCTTCAACGACGAATTTGGTGACGTCTACGGCCTGATGTACGCCATCAAGGGGGATGGGGTCAGCCTCGCCGATCTCGCCGATCAGTCGGAGATCATCAAGCGCCGCCTGCTCAAGGTGCCCATGGTCAAGAAGGTGGATCTGCTCGGCAAGCAGGCGGAAAAAGTCTTCATCGAGTTCTCCCACGAACGCCTGGCGGCGCTGGGCATCCAGCCGGTGCAGATCATGGCGGCCCTCAAGAGCCAGAACGCCATCCTGCCGGCGGGCTCCCTCGATACCGCCTCCGACCGTATCTATGTGCGGGTCAGCGGCCAGTTCCGCAATCTCGACAATATTCGCAACCTGCCCATTACCGCAGGGGGGCGCCTGATCAAGCTCGGCGACTTCACCACGGTGCGCCGGGGCTATGAAGATCCCCAGACCTACACCATCCGCCACAACGGCCAGCAGGTGCTGATGCTGGGTCTCTCCATGACCAATGACGGTAACATAGTCCAGCTGGGCGAGGCGCTTGAGACCGTCATCGCACAGATCCAGAACGAGCTGCCCTACGGCGTCGAGCTCGAGCAGGTCGCCGACCAACCCACCACGGTCAAGGAGGCGGTCTGGGACTTCGAGCGCTCCCTGGTGGAGGCCCTGGTGATCGTCGTCATCGTCAGCCTGCTGAGCCTGGGCTGGCGCACCGGTATCGTGGTCGCCCTGACGGTGCCCCTGGTGCTGTGCATGGTCGCCATCTTCATGCTGGGGACCGGCTGGAATCTGGAGCGGATCTCTCTGGGGTCGCTCATCATCGCCCTGGGCCTGCTGGTGGACGACGCCATCATCGCCCTCGAGATGATGGTGGTGAAGATGGAAGCGGGCTGGGACAAGGTCAAGGCCGCCTCCTACTCCTATCAGGCGACCACCATGCCCCGTCTGTCCGGCGCCCTGATCACCGCCGCCGCCTTCATGCCGGTGGGCTTCTCCCAGTCCACCACCGGCGAGTACGCCGGCGGCATCTTCTGGATCGTTGGCGTGGCGGTGATCTTCTCATGGCTCTGCTCGGGCCTCTTCACCCCCTACCTCGCCGTCAAGATGCTGCCCGACCAACTCGGCCATCACCATGGGGATACGGGCCCTTATGACAGCAAGGGCTACCGCAAGTTGCGTGGCTGGATCCAGCAGGCCATCGCGCGCCGCTGGCTGGTCATCGGCGTCACCTTCGGGGCCCTGGTGCTGGCCGTGCTGGCGGTCAAGCTGGTGCCGCAGCAGTTATTCCCCAACAGCACGCGGCCCGAACTCATCGTCGAGCTGCGTGTCAAGGAGGGAGCCTCGTTCGCCGCGACCACAGAGCAGGTAAAGCGGATGGAGCAACTGCTGGCCAAGGATGAAGACGTGCGTTTCTACACCGCCTACACGGGCGCCGGCGCGCCGCGCTTCTACCTCTCCCTGGATCCCGAGATGCCCAATCCTGGCTATGCCCAGCTCGTGGTGATGACCCGGGACCTGGAGGCCCGCGAGCGCGTGCGTTCGCGCCTGATGGCCATGGCGGGCGAGCAGTTCCCCCAGGCCTGGGTGCGCGTCACCCGCCTCGAACTCGGCCCGCCGGTGGGCTTCCCGATCCAGTACCGTATCGTCGGCGCCGACACTCAGGTGGTGCGCGCCATCGCCCGCAAGGTCGAACACCTGGTGGCGAGCAATCCCCAGGTGCGCGATGTCCAGCTCGACTGGAACGATCCGGTGCGCGCCCTCGGGGTCGAACTCGATCAGGAGAAGGTGCGCGCCCTGGGGCTCTCCCCCGCCGAAGTGGCGATGGCGACCCAGTCCCTGATGCAGGGGGCGACCCTGACCCAGCTGCGTGACGGTGAGGAGCTGATCGACGTGGTCGCCCGCGCCATTCCTTCGGAGCGACTGGATGTGGAGACCCTGAAGGACGTCAACCTCTACACGAGCCAGGGCACTGTGGTGCCCCTGTCGCAGATTGCGACCGTGCGCCATGAGCTGGAAGAGCCTGTGCTGTGGCGGCGCAATCGCGACATGGCGATCACGGTGCGGGCCGACGTGGTGGACGGTGCCCAGGCGGTCTCCGTGACCCAGGCCATCACCCCCCTGCTCAAGGAGATAGAGGCGACTCTGCCCTCCGGTTACCGGATCGACGTCGGCGGCGCGGTCGAGGAGAGCAACAAGGCCAACGAGGCGCTGATCGCCGTGGCCCCCGTGATGCTGATCACCATCTTGCTGATCCTGATGCTGCAACTGCAGAGCTTCTCCCTGATGGCCATGGTGCTGCTGACCGCGCCCCTTGGGATGATCGGGGTCGTGGCCGCCCTGCTGCTGTTCCAGGCGCCCCTGGGCTTCGTCGCCATCCTCGGCATCATCGCCCTGTGCGGCATGATCATGCGCAACTCGGTGATCCTGATCGACCAGATCCAGATAGAGACCGCCAGTGGCCGGGATCCCTGGAGCGCCGTGGTCGAGGCGGCCGTGATGCGGGCCCGTCCGGTGATGCTGACGGCGGCGGCCACCGTGCTGGCCATGATCCCCCTGACCCGCAGCGTCTTCTGGGGCCCCATGGCCATCGCCATCATGGAGGGGCTGACCATCGCCACCCTGCTGACCATCTTCTTCGTGCCCTCCCTCTATGCGGCCTGGTTCAGGATCGCCCCGCTCAAGGAGACCGGGCGCCCCCTGGCGCAGGCCGCTGACGCAGAGGAGCGAGCATAGTGAACAAGCGACGCACTGCGCTGATGTTGGCTGGGCTGCTGCTGAGCGGCGCCAGCCAGGCTGCGGATGGCACCCTGACCATCACGGTGGAGAACGACGTCTTTACCGGCTCTGACAACAACTACACCAATGGCGTGGGGATCGCCTGGGTATCGGGGGACATAGACCCCGATGATCCGGGCGCACTCGGCCAATGGACCCGGCTCTGGTCGTTCCTGCCGTTCGTGGCCGATGAGGGATACACCACTTATGCCTCCTGGGCCCTGGCCCAGGAGATCAACACCCCGGACGACATCGCAGAGCCCCATCCCGATGCCGATGATCAACCCTACTCAGGGGTGCTGGTGGCCGACAGCACCCTCTATGCCCGCAGGTGGGACTGGAGCCACGCCTGGCAGCTCAAACTGGGGGTGGTGGGCCCCGCCTCCCAGGCCGACGACACCCAGCGGGAGTTTCATCGGCTGATCGGGGCCGACAAGCCGCAAGGCTGGGATACCCAGCTGCCGAACGAGCCCATCGCCAACCTCAACTACACGGTGGCCCACCTCGCGGCCGCCGGACACACCGCCGCCGAGCTGGAGTGGCGCCTGGTGCCCCTGGCCACCGCCGGGGTCGGCAACTATTTCACCGGAGCCGGGGTTGGTCTCTATGGCGAAATAGGCTGGGATCTGGTGGATGCCCTGGGGGTCACCGCCTTGCGCTCCGGGCTCAATGCCGCCTCCACGGTCGGGATAGCACCGCGGGATGTCTGGTCCCTCTCGTTCTTTGGCGGCGGCGGCGCCTACGGGGTCGTTCACTACCTGCCCCTCGATGGCCCCCTGTTTCGCAGCAGTCACTCCGTCGATTCCGAGCCCCTCATCGGCATGGGCTCCTTCGGGTTCTGTTTGCGGCGGGGCAAGTTGACCCTGGGGTTCGCCCGCACCTTTTTCAGCGAGACCTTCGACACCCAGCGAGAGCAGACCAACTTCGGCACCCTGAGTCTGTCATGGGTGCTGTAATCGCCATCACAATGGGGCAGCTCGCCGGCAGCCATCGTCCGGACTGAGGCTGGCCTTGCGCAAGATGCAGAGGACGGCGGATCGCTTCACTACCCTTCAATAAAAAATGGGAGCCATGATGGCTCCCATTTTTTTGCTCTCCTCCGGATCAGTGGCGCCCGAAGGGCCACCAGGGCTTGTCGTTGTCCTGAATGTCGACCCGGGTCTGCTGAACTGTGCCCGGCTGGGCCCCTTTCAGCTTCTCGAGGTTGACGCTGAACTGCTCGGTGGACTCCACGAACCAGTCATCCAGGATCAGCACCTTGACCGACTTGCTGCCACCTTCACCGGCGGCCCAGCTCACCGACTGGCCGAACCAGGGCAGGAAATCCAGCCCCCAGCGCGCCGTGATCCCCTCAAGGCCCAGCTGGGCGCGGGCCGGCTTGCTGAGATCACCGCTGCGTACCACAGGGATCTCGGCAAACCACTGCCCCTCGTTCACCGTCAGGCTGGTCTGGGCCAGGGAGATGGTGGACGGTGCCAGCTTGTCCTTGATGGTCACCAGGGTCTGGTGCTGCTCCCCCAGCGCCGCGCCGCTCGGGTCAAACAGCTCCAGGGTGAAGGCCTCATCCCCCTCGTGCAGGGTGTCGCTCTTCACCGGGATCTGGATGGTCTGGCTGTCGCTCTGGCCCGCCGCCCAGTTCAGAGTACCGGTGAGGGGTGCCACGTCGTTGGCATCGGCGCTGCCAAAGGCGATGCGATAGCTGACGCTGGCCTCCCCATGGCTGCCGTCGCGACGCGCAACGCTCAGCGTGAGGGTACTGCCCTCCTCCACGCTGGCGACTGCGCTCTCCAGACTGATCACCCCGGCAGGCGGCAACGGATACTGGATCGCCACCAGCACGGGATCGTGATCCGAGGCGCTGAAGGGGCCGTCCGATTTGGCCAGCTGGCCTGTGTACTTGCTGCCGTACTCGAAGAAGTTGCTCTCGGCGGAGTTGATGTGCCAATCCTCGATGCCGATCACCTTGGCCGCGAGGCTGGGGCTCGCCAGGGCGTGATCCAGGTTGCCGAGCTCACCTTCATAGCTGTAGGAGTAGGTGTCGGTGCCGTGGAAGCGGGTGTTGAGGTTCACCAGACCATAGCCCTTGCCAAGAGCGCTGCCGCTCTCCTCGAAAGGCTGGCCCGCCAGCGTGGTGAAGGAGGCGCTCATGATCTGGCGCGGCTGGGCCGCCGGATCATAGCTGGTCAGCACCCGGATGGGATCCTCCATGCCGTAGGCGTTCATGTCGCCGATGAGCAGCAGATCCCCGCTCAGCGCCTTGAGGCTCTCCCCCAGCACCTTGGCGGCGGAGACCCGCAGCGCGTTGCAGTGGCCCTGCCCGTCCAGCGGATCGGCGGTGGCGTAGTCGGGGTAATCCTCGAAGCAGGCGGAACCCTTGGACTTGAGGTGGTTGACCACCAGGGTCAGGGGCGCATCCCCCTTGGGCGAGCTGAAGCGCTGCAGCAGCGATTCGCGCATGCCCTGCTTGATGGCAACCGGCTTGCCGCTGGCGTCCTGCGCCTCGGCCTGCTGCACCGGCAGCTCGATGAGGCTGGCAGCCCCCTCTGGCATCACGCTGGCGGGCCGGTAGATGAGACCCACCGTGATGGCGTCGGTGCCGATGGGCTGGCCATCGGGGGAAGCCACCCAGGCGTAGTGATCCGCCTCGTCCGGCTGGGCGGCGTTGAGGGCCGCCACCAGGTTGGCGATGGCGGAGTTGTCGCCGTAGCCGTTGTTCTCTATCTCCATCAGCCCCACCACGTCCGCATTGAGACGAGTGATGGCGCTGACGATCTTGGTGCGCTGCAGCTCGAACTCCGCCACCGTCAGGGCGCCCCGGTTGCTGCCGGTGGGGTTGGCATCCCCCCCCACGACGGTGGTGAAGAAGTTGAGCACGTTGAAGCTGGCGACCCGCAGATCCCCCGCCTCGGCCAGCTCAGGGGTCTCGACCCTGTCCCAGCCGCTGTGATCGATGTTGCTGGCATCGATGCGGTTGTTCGCCACCAGTCTGAACAGGTTGTAGGAGTAGCCAAGCGCCCCCTCCAGCCCGTTGAGCTTGTCACCGATGCGCAGGTAACCATCCTCGGCGTTGAAGCCGGGGAACCAGGGCAGCACACCGTCCGGCGCCTTGGCGTCGGTCTCCACCACCAGCTGATTTTGCTGGTTGCGCAGGGCCCAGTCGCTCGCCTCCTGGCTCATGGCGGCAAATTTCTGGGTCGACTTGATAAGTGGCGCGCCATAGGCCAGCACCAGGTTGTTGCGCTTGCCGTCGTAATCGAAGCTGAAGTTGCGGGTCACCACCAGACTGGACTCGGGCACCAGCCGTACCTGCATCCCCTCGTGACGCTCCAGCAGTTGGCTGAGGCTCTCGCCCGCCACCGGCACCAGATCCACCGCTGCCGGCACAGCCCCCACCGGCTGGGTCACTACCAGCGCATCGGCACTGAGCTGGGTCTGGTTGAAATACTCCTTCACCTTGCCCGAGACGCACACCTCGGCGCCCGGCACGATGGCGCCGTTGGCCTGGGTGCTGTGGATGAAGAGACCGTCGGAGGTGGCCGGATCCCCGTCCCCTTGCGGGTCCTGGATGAAGAAGCCCTTGTAGAGACCGTTCACCACCTGAGTGACGATGCCACGGGTGGCATGGGCCTGCTCGGATTCAAACTTGCCGGCCGGTACCAGCGGGCTGCTGCTGCCTGAACCCTGAATGGCGGGCACCGGCACAAGAGTGTCTACCGGACAGACGAAGGCGGGCGGCTGGGTACCATCACAGGAGGCATCGCCGCTGCAGCCGAGACCGCTGGCGTCATCCTTGGCGGCGGCCACGTATTCCAGTGCCGGATCGAAGGGGCCGGTCGCATCAGTCCGGCCCGTGCTGACGGTGGCCTTGCGGCGCAGGGTCATGTCCAGGGTCGAGACGCTGCCAGACACCCAGGCAGTGCCCGGATCCACCCCCACCTGGCCGACGCTGTCCACTATCTCGCTGCCGCGATAGAGCACCAGGGCGTCGTCACCGTTGAACACCAGGTTGCCGCTGGTCTGGGTCGCCTTGGCCAGGATCTCGCCGCTGGCGGAGGGGTTGGCCAGCACCAGGCTGGCACCGGGGGCGAGCGTGCCTTGCAGTGTCAGGCTGTTGGTGGGGACATCGGTGAGAGGCTTGCCGTTGGCATAGAGCGCCAAACGGTATTGAGAGAGATCGACGGGAGTCGCGCCCAGATTGCTCAGCTCCACCGCCTTGTTGTTGCTGGATCCTTCCAGGTATTCGCTGATCAGCAGTTGTGCCTGTGTCTGTCCAGAGAGCGCCAGCCCGACGGCCAGCGCTACCAGAGAGTGTCTTCCTGACATGGTCAGTTTCCTTTTTTTATTTGCAGATTATGTTATTGGCGCCCCGCGCAAGGCGGGCCGCAGCACCTTGTTACCTGTCGAACTCGGCCGATGACCAAGAGCGCGCCTACTCTGCCCTTTTGACGACGGAGCCGCTGGGAGCTGGCTAACAATGACCGCAAATTGTTGCGCGCAGGTGACGATCAATACCCGAATGGGCAGTGCCTGTCATCGGTGCGCAGGAAATCGTCGCCACCTCCGGGGGGCCATGTCAAGGGGCTCGACATCGAGCAGAGTCCGGGGTTGAGAGCCGCTCCAGAGGTGCGAGCGAGGCGGCCAGAGCGTGGTTCCAAGTGCAGCCAGATAGACGCCACAGGCCCCCATGCCCCGTGAAGGCAGTGAGATGGGCTTCATTGGAACGATACTCTGTGCTCGTGTGAAACCGGTTCAGTAATGACAGAAATAACAAGAGAGGAGATGGCACAAACGTTTGTTGCTTTTGCGCTCGCGAATGGCAATAGTTCTCACTTTCTTTTTTGACCGTCTTTATTCCCGAGGTGTTATAAGATGTTTCGTCACCCCCTGGCAAAGCTGCTGCTGCTTGGTCAGCTCGCCCTGATGAGCTGGATGGCGCAGGCCGCCGCCCCCGTTGAAGTGGAAGATGTGATGGGCCGCAAGGTCTCCCTCAGCCTTCCGGCCAGCCGCATCGTGCTCGGTTTCTATCCCGAGGATTATCTGGCCGTGGCCGGTGAAGGCGGCGCCGATCGCCTGGTGGGCATGTCCCGTGGCTGGTTCGTCAAGTCCCGCCCCGCCATCTGGTCCCTCTATGTGGCCAGCCTGCCGCAACTGGCTAGGGTGCCCGACCTTGGCAACGTGCAGGATCAGAGCTTCTCCATCGAAAAGACCCTGGCAGTCAAACCCGATCTGGTGATCCTGGCCCAGTGGCAATATGAGGCCCTGGCCCCGGATCTGCCGCGTCTCGAGCAGGCAGGCATCCCGGTGGTGGTGGTGGACTACAACGCCCAGACCCTGGACCGCCACATGGCGAGCACCTTGCTGCTTGGCAAGGTGACCGGCCAGGAAGCCCGAGCCCAGAAAATGGCCGGCGAGTACAAGGCCAAGATTGACACCATCACCTCCCGCATCGCCGCCGCGAAGCGCCAGCCACCCCGGGTCTATATCGAGCTGGGTGACAAGGGACCGGCCGAATACAGCTACACCTATGGCAAGGACATGTGGGGCGCCATGGCCCTGCTGGCGGGCGGTGACAACGTCGCGGCTCCCTTTGTCGAACGCTGGGGCCCCATCCACCCTGAGCAACTGCTGGCGAGCAAGCCCGAGGTGATCCTGATGGCGGGATACGAGAGCGTGAGCAGTGCAGAAGCGATGCAAGTCGGTCAGGACGTCTCGGCCGAGACGGTGCGCCAGCGTCTGCAGGGCTTTGCCGCCCGTCCGGGCTGGAGCGAGCTGCCCGCGGTGCAGCAGGGTCGCCTCTATGCGGTCTATCACGGCGCCACCCGCAGCATCATGGATGCCGCCCTCATCGAGTTCATGGCCAAGGCGCTCTATCCGGATCTGTTCCAGGATCTCGATCCCCTGGCCACCTATCAGGGCTTCTACCACGCCTATCTGCCCATTCACCCCCAGGGCACCTTCATGCTGGGTATCAAGCAGGGTGAAGCAAACTAAATCCGGTCGTTCGGGCTCTGCCCACCTCGGCAGAGCCCTCTTCGTCATCCCTCTTTAACCGGGCGCCCTCATGGCGCCCGCTTCAGGATTGTCATCATGAATGATTTGGCTGCCCTGCAGCAGACCCTCACCCGCCAGCGGCAACGGGAGCGCCGTCGCTGGCACTGGCTGGCGCTGCTCACCCTGGTGCTGTGCATTACGCTAGTGCTCGACATCGCCACCGGCCCCTCCCTGCTGCCCCTTGGGGAGGTGGTCGATGCCCTGCTCTCCCCCGCCCAGGCGGACTCCATGACCCGCACCATAGTCCATGACATGCGCCTGCCCATCGCCCTGATGGCGCTGGTGGTCGGCGCCTCGCTCGGCCTTGGCGGCGTCCAGATGCAGACCCTGCTGGACAACCCCCTGGCCAGCCCCTTCACCCTGGGGCTCGCGGCGGCGGCCGGGCTTGGCGCCGCACTGGCGCTCTATAGCGGCGGTCTCGGGCTCCCTCCCCTGATTGCCATTCCGGCCGGTGCCTTCATTCTGTGCATGTTTGCCGCCAGCCTCTTGTTCGGCCTCGCCATGATGCGCAACATCAACAGCCAGACCCTGATCCTGGCGGGCATCGCCCTGCTGTTCCTGTTCCAGTCCCTGCTCTCCCTGCTGCAGTTCCTCTCCTCTCCCGAGCTCAACCAGCAGATCATGTTCTGGCTGTTTGGCAGCCTGATGCGCACCACCTGGGACTCCCTGATCATCACCGCCGCCGTCACCCTGATCTGCACCCTGCTCATCTATCGGGATGCCTGGGCCCTCACCAGCCTGCGTCTGGGGGAAGCCAGGGCCCGCAGCCTCGGGGTCAACGTGGACAGGTTGCGCATGAAGACCCTGATCCTGGTCGCCCTGCTCACCGCCACCGCCACCAGCTTCGTCGGCATCATCGGCTTCGTCGGCCTGGTGGCCCCCCACATCGCCCGCATGCTGGTGGGGGAAGATCAGCGCTTCCTGATCCCCCTCTCGGCCCTGTGCGGCGCCTGCATGTTGTCGGCGGCCTCGGTGCTCTCCAAGTCCATCATTCCAGGCGCTCTCTTTCCCATCGGCATCGTCACCGCCCTGATTGGCGTGCCCTTCTTCATCTGGCTGATCCTCGGCAGGGGGCGTAAACGTGCTTGAGATAACCCGACTCTCCCTCTCCCTCGGCCAGCAGACCCTGCTGCGGGAGCTCGACCTCACCCTGCACACGGGCCAGGTCCATGTGATCATCGGCCCGAACGGGACCGGCAAGACCTCGCTGCTGCGCGCCCTCTTTGGGGAATTGACCCCGGGCAGCGGCGACATCCGCCTGGGGGGCCAGAGCGCCCGCCAGATGACCCAAGCCAAGTGGCGCCAGCAGTTTGGCTACATGCCCCAGAACATCCAGCTGGAGCTGGACTTGAGCGTCATCGAGGTGGTGGTGCTGGGGCGCCTCGACAGCCTCTCCATGCGTCTGGCGGACGAGGACATACTGGCGGCCGGCCGCGCCCTGCAGGCCCTTGGCATCGCCCATCTGGCGGATCGCCCCCTCTACTCCTTGAGCGGCGGCCAGCGGCAGATGGTGCTCTTTGCCCAGGTGCTGCTGCGCGATCCCCGCATCATGATGCTGGACGAGCCGGTCAGCGCCCTGGACCTGCATCACCAGATGCAGCTGATGGAGCACCTCTGTCAGCAGACCCGGGAGCAGCAGTGGATCACCCTGGTGGTGCTGCACGATCTCAACCTGGCGGCCCAGTTCGCCGATCAGCTGATCGTGCTGGCAGGGGGCGACTTGCAAGCCTTCGGCCCCCCCGCCCGGGTGCTCGATGCAGCCCTCATCGAGCGCCTCTATCAGGTGCCGGTGCAGATAAGCCACGACCAGAGCGGCACCCCCTTCCTGCGTACCCTGCGAAGACAATCATGACGGCCCCTTCGGCATGTCCCGCAACCGGCTCCCGGGTACACACAAGATGAGCGGCGCCTCCTACTGGCGGGACTGGCAGGGCATGAGCCCGGCCGCCCGCCTGCTCATCATCAATGGTCTGGCGTTCAACCTCGGCTTTTACATGATGATGCCCTTCCTCGCCCAGCACATGGGCAGCGGGCTGGGCCTCGCCGGCTGGGCATGCGGCCTGGTCATGGGAATGCGGGTCTTCAGCCAGCAGGGGCTCTTCCTCTTGGGGGGGACGCTCGGGGATCGCATCGGCTATCACCCCGCCATCGTCTGGGGTTGCCTGGTGCGCTCGGCCGGCTTCCTGCTGCTGGGCTGGGCCGAGTCCCTGCCCATACTGCTGCTGGCGGCGGCCCTGACCGGCTTTGCCGGGGCCCTCTTCACCCCCTGCGCCCAGGCCTATCTGGCGAGCGAATGCGGCACCCCGAGCCAGCGTCAGCGCGCCTTCGCCCTGCACAACCTCGCCAGCCAGGCGGGCATGCTGCTCGGTCCTCTGCTCGGCCTGGCACTGACCCAGCAGAGCTATGCCCTGACGGGTATTCTGGCGGCGAGCCTGTTCGCCCTGCTCGGGGTGCTGCAGTACCGGGTGCTGCCCAAGCGCCCGGTGAGCAACCAGACCCCGCGCGGCGCCATTTTGCGCCAGTGGGGCACCATTTTGCGCCAGCGCCCCTTTATGATGTTCACCCTGCTGGCGGGCAGCTACCAGATCCTGTTCCACCAGCTCTATCTCGCCCTGCCCGCCCATATCCAGAGCCTGCCGGACGCCACCCAGCTGCTCGGCAGCGTCTTCACCCTCTCGGCGGTGATCGGCGTTCTGCTCCAGCTCCCGGCGTC
Organism: Aeromonas sp. S2(2024); assembly: GCF_041402505.1. Lineage (NCBI taxonomy): Bacteria > Pseudomonadati > Pseudomonadota > Gammaproteobacteria > Aeromonadales > Aeromonadaceae > Aeromonas > Aeromonas sp. S2(2024). The sequence continues at coordinate 176,780 of NZ_JBGLRL010000006.1, read as the reverse complement.
CCGTCTGGTGGAGCGCCGCCTTGGGGTGCCGCTCGCCATGGGGCTGGGGATCGGGGTAATGGGCCTGAGCTATCTGGCCCTGCCGCTGCTCTCCCCCTGGCCGACGTTGGGCGTCCTGGCGCAGGTGGCCCTGCTTTCCTTGGGCTCCATCCTCTGCTTCCCGCTCTTTGCCGCCCAGCTGCCCCGCTACGCGCCCCCTGAACAACTCGCCAGCTACTACGGCTTCTATGCCAGCGCCGGGGGCTGCATGGCGCTCTTTGGCAACCTGCTTATCGGTTTTATGCTGGGGGATGCAGGCAGCCGCCCCGCCACAGCCATCTGGCTGCTGCTGGCCCTCACCGGCCTGCTGGCCGGGTTTGGCCTCTATACCCAGCTACGCAAGGATGGTCAGCCACAACCCGCCACCCATCAATAAACAGGGCGGCCTTGGCCGTCCAGTTTTTATCTCATTCCTCCCTCTCCGCTCTCCCCCCCCCCCCCCTTCGTCTAACCCGAAACAAGGCGATATGCTTGGCATCTATCGCACTCTAGTCAGATATATACGCAGTACCTTCCATAATACCTCCATGAATGGACCTGTTTGCATCTACGATGCCATGTATATCCTCTTGTTTTGTTGGCTTTACAATCAATGGATCTGCCGCTATTAATTGACTGTCGCTGTATCTGTGGAGAGCGGTGTAAGGCTGATCCGGTTGTGCCGGTCAGTACCCGCTCTGAGCCAGTCAGGCCGACGGGACTTCAACTTGAACCGAAGTCCGTCCGGCAATCATTCAATCCATACCGTTACGGACTTCAATATCAAATTTATTGAGGTCACGACCATGGGTAACATCGCCAAACAACGCCACCAAGCTGCCGTTCGCCAATCCTTTCACTGCTTCTATTGCGGACTGCCTATGTGGGAATCCTCCCCTGCCGCACTGATGCATCAGTACAGCCTAACCCCTGCCGAAGCCCGGCTATTGCAGTGCACAGGAGAGCATTTAAAGCCACGCGGCAATGGGGGCTCTGATCAGCCCTCTAATATCGTTGCCGCCTGTCGGCACTGCAACGGCACCCGCCACAAAACCCCCAAGGTGCTATCCCCTGAGCAGTATCAAAAAAAGGTACGGGCACGGGTGGGTAAAGGGGGCTGGTTTCCGAAAGGGATCACCAGCAAGGTCAAGGGGAACAGAACCAATCGGGTTTAGGAGCCGTAGGTTCGATGAGCAAAGCGTAATCGGACATTCGCGATAGCAATAAAAAGGACGCCATCAGGCGTCCTTGAAAAAACCGGGTCAACTCCCCAGATGCAGCGCCAGCCAGACTGCCAGGGGGATCACCAGCACGGAGAGCGCATTACCACCGAGTACTATGCTGGCCACCTTGTCGGGCTGGCACAGGTACTGCTCGCACAGCATGTAGTTGAGCACCGCCGGGGGCAGCGCCACCGAGAGTGTCAGGAGCGGTATCCAGTCAGGATCCAGGGGCAGCAGCCAGACGGCGATCCCAAGAGAGATCCCCCCCGCCAGCAGATAGAGCAGGTTGCATTTAAGCGCCAGCCCCAGGTGGCCCAGCTCCCCCTCCATCAGCCGGATGCCTAAGGCAAACAGCATCAGGGGCACCGCTATCTGGCCGAGCAGGGAGGCGCTGGTCACCAGATAGTCCGGCAGCGGGATCTGCAAGTTGGCCACCAGCAGTCCTGCCAGAGCCGCCCACAGCATGGGGCTGCGCAGCCAGAGCCAGCGCGAGGCATTGGCCGAGAGGATAAACATGCCCACCGAGAAGTGGAGCAGATTGGAGAGCACGAAGAGGATGACGATGGCGCCGAGCTGCTGCTCACCAAAGGCCAGCACCATCAGCGGGATGCCGAGGTTGCCGGTATTGCGAAACATGGCGGGCAAGATGAGCGCCGCTCGCTCTATGCCCTTGAGTCTGAGCAGGGAGAGCAGAAGGCCCGGCAGCAGGATCACCAGGGCCCCGGCCGCGATAAGCGGCAGATGGGCCGCAAGATCCAGCGGGTACTTCACCAGCGCCGAGAAAACCAGCGCCGGGGAGAAGAGCTCTATGTTGGCCCGGTTGATGTAACCGAGTTCGGCTCCCCCGCGCAGCCGCCCGTAGAGGGCGCCGAGGCCCGCCACCGCAAACACCGGGATGACGATATCGAGCAGGGCACTGAGCATGGGGAGTCCGTCTTAGAGTTCGCGGGCGGGGCGCCCCATCAGCACCACGGGATCCAGGGTGACCTCCAGAGTGCCGTTGCTGACCCAGAGCTGGCCGTCCGAGATGGTGCAGGTGAGCTGCATGGTACGCTCCACCATGGCGGTCAGGGGCAGGGTCTGGCTGTCGGAGAGCTCGATCACGGTCAGGTTGTCGTGCAGGCCGAGCTTGCCCTGGTTCTGCTTCCACCAGACGCTGGTGCCGCGGCCACCGTAGAGATAGAGCACCACTTGACGGGAGCGGTTGCACGCTTTCTTGAGGCGCTTCTCGTCGGGCTGGCCGAGTTCAATCCAGAGCTCGATCTCGTCGGAGTAGTTCTTGCGCCAAAGCTCTGGCTCGTCGTCCGCCGAGAGTCCCTTGGTGAACTCCAGCCGCTCGGCGGCGTGCCAGGCAAAGGCCGCCAGCCGGATCATCATCCGCTCGTCGGTCTCGGAGGGGTGACGGGCCAGGGTGAGGGAGAAGTCCTGATAGAGATTGCGGTCCATGTCAGACAAGCTGATCTGGGCCTTGAAGATGGTTGCCTTGAGCGCCATAGAAATCGTGAACACCTGATAAAAGAGAAAAGGGCGGACATGCCGGGCGCCAGTGTAATCAAAATGGCCGCCGGGTTCGACCATATTGACCAAGGTTTCCCCACTTGGACCTGGATAAGTGCTTTAAAAGACACATAAAACAAATGCCAGTCGTGAGACTGGCATTTGGCGGCATGAACGAGAGTGACTCACTTCTCGGCGGACTTGACCCCGAAGGCATTGAGCAGCAGGCAGCAGATCACTGCCACGGCCACGAAGCCGCTCAGGAAGATAAAGGGCATGGCCCCGTATCCCAATATGTTCCAGATGGTTTGTTCAAGCAGACTCATAACGTGTCCTTCATCCAGTGAAATGGGTGTCCCTTTCGTGACGGAGTAGTCCCCGTTCCTGATAAGGCTATTTGACCTCAACCGGTGCCTGAGTCCTATGCCACCAAAGTAATAAATGGGGCACCAGTTTGCGCCAGATCAATGATTTGGCCCCTGATGTGCCGCTTTTTTGTCCATGGAGGCGAGCGTTCCCCCCTTCCCAGCCCACGGTCAGACAAAAAAGCGAGGCGACCCCGGGGTCGCCTCGCGTACATCCTTTGCATGTCGCCCGGGATCAGTAGAAGCGCTGTTGCTCCGCCGCCATTGCCTTGAGGCGTGCGCAGGGGGCGAAGCGATCGCCGTGGCGCTTCTGGTAGTACTCGAGGCGCCCCACCAGGTGATCGATGCCGAGGCTGTCCATGTAGCGGAAGGGGCCGCCCAGGAAGGGCGGGAAGCCGATGCCGAAGATGGCACCTATGTCGCCGTCACGGGCCGAGGCCACCACGCCGCTGTCGAGCGCCATGGCCGCTTCGTTGAGCATCAGCAGCACGCAGCGCTCGGCGATCTCCTGGCGGGCCAGCTTGGGCGATACCTTGACCCCGAGCACTGCGTAGACGCTCTCGTCCACCGTTTTCTTGCCCTCCTTGCCGGTGAGCTTGTTGCGCGGCGCCGCCTTGCCGTAGAGGTAGAAGCCCTTGCCGTTCTTGCGCCCCTTGCGATCGTCTTGCAGCAGCTTGTCAAAGGCCTTGGGGGCCTGGAACTGCTCGCCGCCGAGCTCTTTCTCGAGGATGGGGGAGATCTTGGCCCCCACGTCGATACCGACCTCATCGAGCAGGGTGATGGGACCCACCGGAAAGCCGAAGTCCAGCAGGGCACTGTCCAGCACCTCCACCGGTTCCCCTTCCAGCACCAGGCGCGCCGCCTCGTTCATGTAGGGGGCCAGGATGCGATTGACGTAGAAGCCCGCCTCGTCTTTCACCACGATAGGCGTCTTGCCCTGGGCCCGGGCGAAGGCCAGGGTGGTGGCCACCGTCTCGGCGCTGGTGCCGGCGTGAGGGATGACTTCCGCGAGCGGCATCTTGTCCACCGGGCTGAAGTAGTGCAGCCCCACCACCCGCTCCGGATGGGCGGCATTGGCCGCTATCTGGTGGATGGGCAGGGAGGAGGTGTTGGAGGCAAAGACGGTGTGTTCACCGCACTCGCGCTCCACGTCCGCCACCATCTGGTGCTTGAGGGCGAGATCTTCAAATACCGCCTCCACCACCATGTCCACCCGGTGGAAACCGGAATAGTCCAGGGTGCCGGTGAGCAGGCTCATCTGCTTCTCCAGCTCGCTGCGCAGCAGTTGGCGGCGCTTGAGCTTCCTGGCCAGCAGGTCATAGCTGTAGCGCATGGCGTTGCCGATGCCGGCGCTCCCTACGTCCTTGATCCGCACCGGCACCCCGGCCTTGGTGGCGGTGACGAAGGCGATGCCGCCCCCCATCAGGCCCCCGCCCAGCACGGCGGCATGGGCCACCTTGCGCGGCTCGGCGCCCTGGTAGCTGACCTCTTTCTTCATCTCTGTGGTGGCGAAGAAAATCGAGCGCAGGGCGGCAGACTCCGCCGTCATCACCAGCTCGCCAAAGTGGCGGGACTCGGCGGCGAGGCCGGCCTGCATCCCCTCCTCCACGCCGATGCGCACCACCTCGAGGATCCGCTCAGGGGCCGGGTAGTTGCCACGGGTCTTGGCTTTTACTCCCTTGCGGGCCTGATCGAACAGCACCTTGCGACCCAGGGCGTTGGTCTCCAGCACCTTGCCCTGCAGATCCCGCTTCAGCTGATGGCGGGGCTTGCCCTTCTTGGCAAGCTTGATGGCGGCCTCCAGCAGGATGGAAGGCGGCACCACATCGTCCACCAGCCCCAGTTTCTTGGCCTGCTTGGCCCGCACCTGCTTGCCGGTCAGCATCAGATCCAGCGCCTTGGCCACCCCGATGAGGCGCGGTAGACGCTGGGTACCGCCGGAGCCCGGCAGCAGACCTAGCTGTACTTCCGGCAGGCCCAGCACCGTCTTGCCGTGCTCGGTCACCACTCGGCCATGGCAGGCGAGCGCCAGCTCCAGCCCGCCACCGAGGCAGGGGCCGTGAATGGCGGCGATCACCGGTATGGTCAGCGCCTCGATCTCGGCAAACACAATCTGCCCTTCTCGCGACAGCGTCTCGGCGTCCTGAGCAGTGGTGCAGGCAGCCAGCATGCTGATATCGGCCCCGGCGATGAAGGAGTCCTTCTTGCCGGAAGCGATCACCAGGCCGATCAGATCGCGGTTCCCCTTTATCTCGGCCAACACGGTGCGGATCTCGTCTGCGAAGGCGGCCTTCAGGGTGTTCATGCTCTCACCGGGCACATCCATGGTGAGGATGCCGATGCCGTCTTTGCGAATATCCAGTGAAAAAGTCTTAGCGCTCATCATTCAACCTCCAGCACCATGGCCACACCCAGCCCACCCGCCGCACAGGCGGTGTTGAGCCCCAGTCCCCCACCCCGACGCCGCAGCTCGTGCAGGGTCTGGGTGATCATGCGCGCACCTGTGGCGGCAAAGGGGTGGCCATAGGCCAAAGAGCCGCCGAGGACGTTGAATTTGTCCATATCCACCTCGCCGATGGCCTGGCCCCGGCCCAATTTGTCGCGGGCAAATTCGGCACTGGCAAACATCTTGAGGTTGGCCAGGGTCTGGGCGGCAAAGGCTTCGTGCATGTCGATGAGGGTCAGATCGGCCAGCGTGATACCAGCCCTGTCCAGCGCCAGCGGCGTGGCATAGGAGGGGCCCATCAGCATGTCCTGCCAGACGTCGATGGCGGAAAATGCGAAGCTGCGGATATAACCAAGCGGCTCCAACCCCAACTCCTTCGCCCGCCCTTCGCGCATCAGCAGCACGGCGGCGGCGCCGTCGGTGAGCGGGGTGGCGTTGGCGGCGGTGACGGAGCCATGCAGCCGGTCAAACACCGGCTTTAGCTTGGCGTAACTCGCCAGATCCGAGCTTTCGCGGATGTTGTTGTCCCGCTCCAGCGGCGACTTGTAGGGGGGCACATGGGCGGTGAACACCTCGCCACTGAGCTTGCCCTCGGCCCAGGCTTGCGCCGCCAGCGTATGGGAGCGGTGGGCCAGGGCATCTTGCGCCTCGCGGCTGATATGGTGGCTCTTGGCCATCTGCTCGGCAGTCTGTCCCATGGAGAGGCCGGTGGAGTACTCGGCCACTGCGGGCGGCACCGGCATCAGATCCTTGATGCGCAGACGACGCAGGATATTGAAACGCTGCTGCAGATTGCGCGCCTTGTTGAGATCCACCAGGGCGCGGGCCAGGGTCTTGCTCACCCCGATGGGGAGCACGGAAGAGGAGTCGGCCCCGCCTGCGATGGCGATGTCGACCGTGCCGGCCATGATGGATTCGGTGACGTTGGCCACTGCCTGGAAACTGGTGGCGCAGGCGCGCGACACGCTATAGGCATCTGTGCTGACGCTCATGCCGGTGCCGAGCACGATCTCGCGGGCGATGTTGGGCGCTTCCGGCATCTGGACCACCTGGCCGAACACCAGCTGGTCGATGAGATTGGGATCGAGATCGGTGCGGGCGAGCAGCTCACTCACCACCAGTTTGCCGAGATCCACCGCAGGCACGCCGTGGAAGGCCGTGGCTTGCTTGGCAAAGGGGGTTCGCAGACCCGCCACGACGGCAATCCGTTCGCCCTGGCGAGTCGTCAGTTTCAATGGCTGTTTCATCCTGGCTCCTTGGTTAAACGAGAAGATTAAAAGGGAGAGGTCTGACCTCATAGCGCCACATCTTAACAATCCAATCACAACTTTCATACGGCTGATTGAAACTAAATTGTCCCCATCTTGGCCCCCTCCCTCGCCCTTGGGGACCAACTGGAGTATAAAAAGATCAACTTCCATAAAAACAACGGGTTCATTGCATGGCGGCGGCAGAATTCAGAGCACTTGGGGACTATCTTGGCAGTCAGATCCTGGGACAGGACATCCTCATCGAGGGGCTGCTGATCGCCCTGCTATGTGAAGGACATGTGTTGATCGAGGGGGCGCCTGGCCTTGCCAAGACCCGGGCCGTCAAGGCGCTGGCCGGCGCCGTCGAGGGCCGCTTCGCCCGCATCCAGTTCACCCCGGATCTGCTCCCCGCCGATCTCACCGGCAGCGAGGTGTTTCACCCGCAAGATGCCAGCTTCGTGTTCCAGCCCGGCCCCTTGTTCAACCACCTGGTGCTGGCGGACGAGATCAACCGGGCTCCGGCCAAGGTGCAGTCCGCCCTGCTGGAGGCCATGGCCGAGCATCAGATCACGGTGGGCAAGAAGAGCTGGCGCCTGCCGCCGCTCTTTATGGTGGCGGCGACCCAGAACCCCATAGAGCAGGAGGGCACCTATCCCTTGCCAGAGGCCCAGCTCGATCGTTTCCTGCTCAAACTCATGGTGGATTACCCCAGCCCCGCCATGGAGCTGGCCATCTTGCAGCTCAACGCCGGGGGCGACGCCCTGCCGCCGCCCCCCGTGACCCTGAGCCAGGCCGCCTTGCTCTCGGCTCGCAGCGCGGTGCAGGCCGTGCAGATGCAGACCCGGCTAGAGCACTATCTGGTGCAGCTGATCTGTGCCACCCGCCCCGGCAGCGGCCTCTGCCCCGAGCTCGAATCCCTCATTGCGGTAGGCGCCAGCCCCAGGGCCAGCATAGGCCTGGCCCGCGCCGCCCGCGCCCGAGCCTGGCTCGCCGGGCGCGACTTCGTGCTGCCGGAAGACATCCAGCAACTGGCCCCGGCCATCTTGCGTCACCGCCTCATTCCCAGTTATCAGGCCCTGGCGGACAATCTCGACAACGACACCCTGATCGCCCGTCTGCTGGATGCCATCCCATGTCCCTGACAGCCCGCCAGCCCTGCGCCATGCCCCTGATGATCTGCCCCCATGACCAGATCCGCTGATCCCCGCGCCCATCCCGACATCGCCCTGCCCCTGGCCCGGTTGCTGGCCATCCGGCTCTGGGCGAGACAGGGTCAGCGGGCGCGCATTCACCAGGCCCGTCAAGGGCGGCTCGGGCGCCAGCCGGGCCTGAATTTTCGTGAGCTGCGCCTCTATCAGGCCGGGGACGAGGTGCGCCACATCGACTGGCGGGTCACCGCACGCCTCGGCCGCCCCCACACCCGGCTGTATGCCGAAGAGCAGGAGCAGGCCCACTGGCTGCTGCTGGACCTCTCCCCCGCCATGTATTTCGGCTCTGGCCCCCAGCTCAAGGCCCGCCTCGGCTGCGAGCTTGCCGCCGCCTTGCTGTGGCAGGGGGAGAAGCAGGCAAACACCCTGGTCTGCCACGGGGTGGAGACCCGTAGCGAGTCTCAGCGTGACTCCCTGATCCCCCTGCTGGAGGCGCTCTGTCACCACTATGAGTCGGGGCTGGATCGCGCTCCCCTGGCCAGCTCCCTGGCCCAGACCCTTGCACGCCTCAGCCTGCCCCATGGCGCCAGACTGACAGTGATCAGCCACCATCAGTCCCTTGATCAGGGGCTCAGCCAGCAGTTGCAACGCCTCGGCCAGCGCCACGACATCCACTATTGGCAGATCCGGGACCCCCTGGAGGCGGCCCTGCCCGAGCAGGGGCAACTGGCGGTGCAATCGGGCAAGCGCAGCGGCTGGCTCGACGCCGGACAGGCCCTCTTTCGCTGGCGCTACCAGGCCGCGGCGAGGCAGCAGGCCGACGCTTGCCAGCAGCAGTTGCTGCCCCTGGTGCAGCGCCTCTACCGCCTCGACAACGGCTTGCCGCTGCAACGCCAGTGGCAGGAGGCTGGATGCCGTCTGTTCTGAGCGTCCCCCAAACTCCCCCCCTCCAGCACCCGCCTGGGGAGATCGCCTCGCTGACGCGGCTTCAGGAGATCCAGGGACAGCTTCGCGACATCCATCCGGGCCCCCCCCTGGAGAGCGCGAGCGATCCCCGTCTGCTGGCCTGGGGCTGGCTGCTGATCGCCGTGCTCGCCGCCTTGCTGATCGGGGCCACCATAAACACCCTGTGGCGTCAGCGCCGCTGGGCACGCCAGATAGACTGGCAGGCCGCCGATCTGGTGCCTGACCTGCACGCCGCGCTGAGAGAGGCGGCCATCGCCCGCTGGCCAGAGGCGCGTTCCCTGCAAGGGGAGGAGTGGCTCGCCTGGCTCGACCGCCAGGGGGGCTGCCATTTTGGCGAGTTCGCCCCCCAGTGGCCGGACTGGCTCTATGGCTCGGACGCGCCGGATGGGGGGCAGCGGGCACGGCTGCGCCTTGCCTACCTCAGCTGGGGACGCCGCTGCGTCAGCGCTCCGCGCTGGATGGCGCGCCCTGTGTTGTGGCGCCGCAGGCGCAGCGGAGGGGCTAGATGATCCTCGCCTGGCCCTGGTTTGCCCTCGCCCTGGCGCTGCCGCTGCTGGTGCGCTTCGGGCTGCCCCCGCGCTCCCGCACCGGCCGCGCCAGGCTGGCCCATGCCGGCTTCCCCCTGCTGCTGCCCCAGGCCGGGCAACCCCTGTGGCGCATGGCCCTGTGCTGGTGTGCCCTGGTGCTGGCCCTGTGCCGCCCCCAGTGGCAGGAGCCCCCCCTCATTCACTACCAGGCCAGCCGGGATCTCATCCTGGCGGTGGATCTCTCCGACAGCATGCGCACCCAGGACATGCTGGACGAGGGGGAGCAGCGTGATCGCCTCTCTGCGGTGCGCCAGCAGATAGCGCAGCTCATCGGCGATCGCCCCGGCGATCGCATCGCCCTCATCGTCTTTGCGGATCACGCCTACCTGCTCTCCCCCCTGACCCAGGAGACCCGGGCCCTGCTGGCACTGACCCGCGAGCTCGATTTCGATCTGGTGGGTCGCACCACGGCGCTCGGCGAGGCCATACTACTGGCCCGCCAGCACGCCGACCCCGCCCGCCCCACCGCCCTGCTGCTGGTGACGGACGGGCGCAACACCGCGGGCAACGCAGACCCCCTGATCGAGGCCAGGCGGGCCGCCGCCGCAGGCATCCGCCTCTATACCCTGGGGGTGGGGGCCGATCCCGACACCTTCGCCTCCCCCCTGGGAGGGGCCGATCCCAGCGCGGAGCTGGATGAACCCTTGTTGCAGCAACTGGCCGAGCTGGGCCATGGCCGCTATTTTCGCGCCCGCAGCCAGGCCGATCTCTCGGCCATCAATCAGGCCATAGACACCCTAGAGCCGGCCGCCCGTCCGCAGACCCTCTATCGTCCCCACCATGAGCTCTATCCCTGGCCCCTGGCGCTCGCCTGGCTGCTGCTGGTGTGGCCGACCCGACTGCGCCGGCCGGGGCGGCGAACGGACAGAGACGCGCCGGAGCCACCCCATGAATAAGTGGCTTGAAGGAGCGTCATTATGGAGCTGATGCTGCTGCGCCCGCTCTGGCTGCTGGCCCTGCTGCCCTGGCTGTGGCAGGGGTGGCGCCGTCGTCGGCAGCGCCCCCTGCTGGCCCCCGCCATGCAGGCCTATTTGTTGCCGGCCCGGGGCCGGGCCATCCCCTGGCTCTGGCTGGCCACCCTGCCGGTGATCCTGGCTCTCGCGGGCCCCGCCCTGCGCCAGCAGAGCCAGACCGTCAGCAGCCCTGCCCTCGACATTTGGTTGCTGGATCTCTCAAGCTCCATGCAGGCCAAGGATCTGCTCCCGGATCGGGCGACCCGGGTGCGCCTGTTGCTTCAGGACATGCTGGCCGAGGCGGCGGCCCGGCAGGCGCCCCATCCCCTCGGACTCATCCTGTTTGCCGGGGATGCCTACCTCGCCATGCCCCCTACCCGGGATCATCAGGCCATCTCGCTGCTGCTGCCGGACTTGCGCCCGGCCATCATGCCGCTTCAGGGCAGCGCGCCGGAGCGGGCCGTGGCACTGGCCCTGGCGCAGATCCCCCCGGGCCAGCAGGCACGCCTGCTGCTCATCACCGACGGCCTCTCGGACAGCCAGATGGCGCGCATCGCCACTCTCTGGCCCTGCCTGGACACCCTCTTCTGCCCACAGTCGCCATCCCCCCGACTCGACATTCTGCTGGCCAATGCCGGTGAGAGCACTGCGCTGCCCCTGCCCCCCGCCGAGGGGGGCAGGGGCAGCGCCCTGGGGCAGACTCTTCCGGCACCGGACGGCGCCGCCATGGCGGATCTCGCGGCCAGCACAGGGGGAAGATTGCAATGGCTGCAGGCCGGGCTCCCCTCCTTTGTCCCCCTGCCCATGAGCCAGACCCAGACCGGGGCCCAGTCCCTCGATCTCGGCCCCTGGTTGCTGCTTCCTCTGCTGCCCCTGGCGCTGCTGGCCCGCATAGGGGCCCAGTGGTTGCTGCTGCTCATGGTGGTGTTCATCCCCCCGCCCCCCCTGCAGGCGGCGCCCGCCCCCTGGTGGCCCGCCCAGGAAGTGCCGGGCTGGCACGCCTTCTCCCAGGGGCGTTATCAGGAGGCAGCCCGCGCCTTCCAGGACCCCGTCTGGCAGGGCAATGCCTGGTACAGGGCCGGTGACCATGCCAGGGCCGTCGCCGCCTATGGCCGGGCCGACACGGCCACCGCCCACTACAACAGGGGCAATGCGCTGGTCTGGCTCGGGGATCTCAAGGGGGCCGAGCTGGCCTACCTGGCCGCCCTCAAGCAGGAGCCCGGACACCAGGATGCCCTCCATAACCTGGCGTTGCTGCAGGCCAGCCCCCCCCAGGCGGCCCCTTCTGCTCAGGCCCCCGAGAGCGGCGAGCCCCCCGAACCCTCTGCCGCCCCGGACAACCCCCGCCCCCCGGCGCCCCCCGTGCTCTTGCTGGAGCAGCGGCTGCGCAAGGAGGCCGAACGCCGCCCCCTTCTCAAGGTGGAGGAGCCCTGGTGATCCGCTGGCTGCGTTCATTCATCCGGTTTATGAAGGGCCTAAGCGGCTGCTGGCTGCTCGCCATGCTGCTGGCCGCCCAGGTACAGACCTCTCAAGTGCAGGCGGCCCCACCTCGCGCCGAGCTGCTGGCGGGGGAGAGCGATCGCGACTGGTTGCTCGTCATCGAAGCCGACGGGGATCTCAAGGGCGACGAACTCAGCCTGCTCCCCCTGCTGCGCCAGTTTGCGGTAGGCCGGGTCAGCATCAGCCGCGTCAACACCGAGGTGAGCAGCCTGATCCGCTGGCAGATCCCGCTTCACCTGCTGGAAACCAGTCCCCGCCAGGTGCCTCCTTTGACCCTCGGCGCCGAACAGACGCCCGCGCTGCCCATTCCGACGCCCCCCCGGACGGGCACCCTGATGCCACAACCCGAGGCGCGTCCTTCCCCCGTGGAGCTGCAGGCCAGGGTGCTGCATCAGGGCCCCCTCTACCCGGGACAACCCTTCATCTATGAGCTGAGCCTCTGGCTGCCCGCCAACATGGAGGCCCCCAACCTCGGCGAGCCCCTCGGTCAAGGCTTCACCATACGCCGCCTCGGCGACGATCGCTGGGAGTCCCCCGCCAGTCCCGGCATGCCAGGGCGCCTGATCCGCAAGTGGCTGCTCCAGGCCAGGGAGCCCGGGCTGCATCCCCTGGAGTCCCCCCGTTTCCAGGGTCGATTGCCCCAGGACCCGGACACCGCCGCGCAAAACGACGCGGGGGATCTGCTTTCCGCCAGAGCGGCCACCCTTTTCGTCAAGGTAGACAAGGCACCGGTGGAACCGGTGGCGAGCAGCCTGATCCTGCGCCAGCAGTTCAGTCCGGCCAGGGGAGCCAGCGTCGGGGAGCCGGTGATCCGCACCCTCACCCTGGTGATGGAAGGAGGGGATGGCAACCGCCTGCCACAGATCCCGGCCCCGGCATTGCCGCAGGGTCTTTCGATGAAACCGGACGGCGAGCAGCAGCAGGAGCGTTTCGTGGCCAAGGGGGCGCTGCGCTTCGAACGCCAGTGGCGCCAGGCCCTGACCGCACAAGCCCCAGGCAGCTATACCCTGCCCGCCTTAACCCTCTCCTGGTTCAACACCCGGTCCGGGCGCATCGAGCAGGCCCGCCTGCCGACGCAGACCCTGCACATCGAGGGCGACGCCGCCCCCTCCGATCCCGCCAAGGCGCCGGGCGCAGAGAGCCTCCACTGGGTGCTGTGGGCGCTGCTGCTGCGCGCCCTGTGCCAAGGCGGGCCGCGCTGGCTCGCCTTCTATCGGCTGCAAGGGGCCCTGGCGACCCAGGAGCCTGACCCGGCCAGATGGGCCTTGCTGGCCTGGGCAGCGCTGCGCTTGGGACGGCCTTGCCAGCACCTGGTCAACATGCCCTGTCATAGCGATCCCGCCATGGGCACGCTGCTCGATGACCTGGACAGGGCCTGTTTTGCCGCCCCTGGCGCTGCCGGCCAAGGGGTCGACTGGCAGAGGCTCGCCCAGTCGCTGTGCGCCAGGGAGACTTTTGCGATAGCCTATGTCCTCAGAAAACTGGCGTGGGCACATCCTTGACGCCTGCGGCAAACCACTCATGAAAAAGGAATCGCATTCATGACGTTAGGTTTTTTTAGAAAAAAAAAGGCAGGAACGGGAAAGGATCCCTCGGCCACCCCGGTCTATGGGGATATGGCAGACAAACAAACGAAATACGAGGCCCTGGTGCATGCCCTGCACGGGGACATCTACCGCTACGCCTACTGGCTGTGCCGGGATCCCCAAGTCGCCGAGGATCTGGTGCAGGAGACCTTCCTGCGAGCCTGGAAGGCGCTCGACTCCCTGGTCGATGACAAGGCCGCCAAGGCCTGGCTCATCACCATCTTGCGGCGGGAAAATGCCCGGCGCTTCGAGCGCAAGCAGTTCGATCTCATCGATCTCGACGAGCATCCCCAAAGCGATCCGGATGCGCTGCACAGCGAGCAGGAGATGGAACACGAATGGCTTCGGCGCCACATCGCCCGCCTGCCTGCCGAATATAAGGAACCCCTGCTGTTGCAGGTGCTGGGGGGATTCAGCGGCGAGGAGATCGCCGCCCAGCTCGGCCTGAACAAGAACACCGTCATGACGCGGCTGTTCCGGGCTCGCAACCAGATCAAAGAGGCCATGGAGGCTGCGGTACAACAGAGAGGTCACACCAATGGATGAGCTTGAATTTCGCCGCCGGGCCATCACCCATCCCTCGGACAGGGATCCGGCCTTCCTCGCCGCGGCAGAGGCCTCTTCCGCCAATCGCAAGCATCTGGACGAGATGAAGCAGCTGGACAGCAAACTGCGCCGCACCCTGGAGGTGGAGGTGCCCGCCGGTCTCGCCGAGCGGATCCTGCTCCGCCAGGCGATGGAGGCGGACGACGATGTGATGCCACTGCCCTCCACGACCAAAGGCAGAGGCTGGCGCCCGCTCGCCATGGCGGCATCGGTCGCCTTCCTGCTCGGCATGAGTACCCGCTGGATCAGCTGGCCACCGGCATCGGAACCACTGTCTCTGGCCCAGGTGGCCATGGCCCACGTCTATGGGGAGGAGCCCTTCATCCAGGGGGTGGATGAGAAGGTCAGCCTGCAGACCATCAATGCCAAGATGGAAAAATATGGCGCCACCCTGATGGGCATGCCCGGCATGAAGGTAACCTATGTCAATCACTGTGCCTTTTATCAGGGGCCGGCCCTGCACATGGTGATTCAGGGCAAGATGGGCCCGGTCACCCTGTTCCTGGTGCCCAAGCATGTGCCACTCACGATCCAGCCCGATTTTGCAGACGGTACCCTCAAGGGGGAGATACTGCCGCTCAAGGGGGCAAACATGGTGTTGATTGGAGACATGCAGGAGTCATTGACCCCGGTTGCCCAGCAGCTTGAGTCACGCCTGCACTGGTCCATTTAACAGAACTTGACTGGGGCTGACTGGGCCTCCGTCCCCTCCATATCACAGGCAGACACCGTCGTTGTCTGCCTGTTCATCTCCGAATCCCGACAACTTCCCGCTTGATACCCACCTGAAGTCACATTTTTACTATTTTTTTTGAACGATACAAACGACACCCATTGTATATTATTCATTCAATAATGGATAAAACAGACCATTTAAACGGCAAGTTAAAACAAATGATTAACACAATGGAAACTTTTATGTATTCTGCTGTCACTGGTCTGATTTCTTACCTCCTACCAGATCCATAGAATCACGCCAGAAATGAATGGGAAGAAGCTGACATAACAACAGATCTTGTCGTCTATAGCGGCCAAAGAGCCCTGATGTCGACAGAAAATCTGCTTACAAAGAGAGAACACTATGACAACTGCCTTTTTCAAGAAAAGCCTGATCGCCGCGGCCGTCACCCTGGCCAGCACTCAGACCTTCGCCGCCGCGTTCCAGCTGAACGAACACTCGGCTTCCGGTCTGGGCCGCGCCTATGCCGGGGAAGCAGCCATCGCCGACAATGCGTCCGTGCTGTCCCGCAACCCGGCCGCCATGACCACCTTCGACAAGATGGCACTGTCTGTTTCCGGTACCTATATCAAGCCCGACGTGGATGTCGCGGGCGACATCTATGCCGGTCCGGCCAAGCTGGCCTCTTCCAGCGAGAGCGACATCGCGCCAGATGCCTTCGTGCCGGCCACCTATTTCATCCAGCCCCTGAACGATCAGTGGGCCTGGGGGATTGGCCTGTTCTCCAACTACGGCCTCTCCACCGAGTACTCCAAGACCTTCCCGGCCGGTGCCGGTGCCGGCGATACCGAGCTGTTGACCTTCAACATCAACCCCAACATCGCCTATCGCATCAACTCCAACTTCAGCGTGGGTGCCGGCATCAATGCCGTCTATGCCCAGGCCGAGCTGAACCGCTATGCCGGAGCCCTGGCACCGGGTCTGACTGCCAAGACAGGTATCGTTCACAACAGCGACACCGCCATCGCTCACCTCAAGGGTGATACCTGGGGCTTTGGCTGGAACGTCGGTACCCTGTACGAGATCAATGAGAACAACCGCCTGGCCCTGACCTACCGCTCCCAGGTGGACTTGAGCTTTGACGGAGACTTCAAGGGGCTGACCTCCGGCTACCGGACCGTCGATGGCAACCTGAAGCTGGATCTGCCTGCCCAGGCCGAATTCGCCGGTTACCACCGTCTGAACCAGCAGTTCGCGGTGCACTACTCCGTCAACTGGACCGACTGGAGCGCCTTCCAGGAGCTCAAGGCCACCAGCAACGCCTGTGCCGGTGGGGTCTGCCTGCAAAAAGACGAGAAGTTCAAGGATTCTACCCGTTACTCCCTTGGCGGTACCTGGTACGTCAACCCGTCCTGGGAAGCCCGCATCGGCTTCGCCTACGACAACAGCCCGATCGAGCCGGAATACCGCAGCCTGAGCATTCCTGACTCCGACCGTGTCTGGTACAGCGCCGGCGCCACCTACCACATCGATCAGGACATGAGCGTCGATTTCGGCATGGCCTATCTGGATGGCAAGGAAGTGGACGTGAACGAAGGTCTGACCAGCCATACCGATCCGGTTCGCTGGAAGGGCACTTCCCACGGCAACGCCTTCCTGGCATCTGCCCAGTTCAACATGAAGTTCTGATTTCATCGCGATAAAACAGAGCGCCTCCGGGCGTAATGCCAGTCAGTTAAGCCTGACTGGCATTGTTTTTACTGGCTTTTTCACCGCATATTTCTGGGGCCTTGCCTTCACGCAGCGCGGATAACTTCGCTCCCTGCGCTGAGGCAAAATGAACTGCCCCGCCTGCTGCTCCAGCTCGGCCACTCGCCCCGGGATGTTGCCCGGCGACACATACGGCATCGCGCTCAGTTCATGGATGAGGTATACCGACGCCATGTGAAAACTCAGCTGGCTCGCCGTGTATCCCTTCAGGCTCGCCGCCATCTTCACCATCTGACTGCGTAGCAGGTTGTACGCCAGCAGCACGCCCCACAACTCTTGCCGTATGCCCACCGCCTTCTTGCTGCGCAGGGTCAGCTTGTGCTGTTGCAGGCTGTGTTTCATCTCCCGATACCCCAGCTCGATTTCCCAGCGATGACCATAGAGCGTGACGATGTCCGCCCCCGGGAAGCGCATCGGGTCGACCATCGAGGTCAGCACCTGTCGCGCCTTGCCGTTGATGGTTCGGGTCAGCAGTCGGGCCACCATCGTCGCGGGCAACTGCGGCCATTTCTTCCTCGCCTGCGGGCTGGTCTTGAGGTGCACCAGCGCATCCTGGCGCCCCAGTTTGCGGACCACGTCGTACTGCGTACCCTGCTTGAGCGGCAGTAGCCAGTGCCGCTCACGGCCCGTCGTCTGCCAGGCATGGAGCAGCCCGAGCGAGTAAAAGCCCTTGTCGAACAGGGTCAGCGAGTGGTCCGGTGTGCGTTCAATAAGCTGCTCCGCCAGCACCATCTCGCTGACGGTGCAGCTCTCCATCACGGCCTGGGTGAGCAGATGGCTGGTCAGCGCCATCTGGCAAAGCATGCGTACCTGCGGATAAGCCGTCTCGCCCTGCCGGGTCTTGGGTTTGGCGAAGGCCGCCGTGTTCTCGGCGGTGTCGGGGGTACGCCACATCACCCCATCGACGGCCAGCAGTTGCAGGCCGGCCCAGTCCGGGTGGTGAGACGGTTGATACCAACTGGCAGCGGTCTCGTGGAACAGGCGCTCGATGCTTTTATCCCCGAGCTTCTGGCGGGCTTGCAGAAAGGCGCTGGGGACGACGAAGAGACGCTCACCCGGCAGCAGGATATCGAGCTGATTGACGAGCTGGGTCATGGGAACGTGGCGGAACATGGCCATGCCGATGATGGCCCAGACCAGCCGCTCCATGGGCATGCGGCGACGGCGCAGAGTAACGACCCCTTCTTCGTGGAGCAGGGCAGTAATCAGCTCGGGAGGAATGAGGTCCGAGAGTGAGTCAAACTGAGCAGCATTACTGGCGTGAAGGAAGTCGAGAGCCTGTTCGATACGCATAAAAAATCCGAAACCAAATCAACTGGTTTCGGATTTTTGCATATCAGGAGGATCGGTCAATGGATCCTTAACTGATCGGCATTACGCCTCCGGGCGCTCTTTTTTTATGCGACATCCCCATCTCGGCGCACAGCTGTAGCAAACAGCTGTACTCTTTTTGTTTTTTATCAAGCTATTAGAGGCAATACCTCCAGCATTTAATCCCGTTTTGTCCTCTCTGCCCCCGCCCCCGTTGCCTTACTGGTCATACCATATAAAATCCCGCCCCCAACCAAATCACAGAATGAATTCCAAGTTCATCCCGAGGAAAACAATGCAGTCGACCATCAAGCCCTCCCTCATCGCCCTGTTGGTGCTATCGAGTCAGGCCCAGGCGGCCGGTTTCCAGCTGGCGGAACAATCGGCCACCGGCATGGGCCGCGCCTTCGCCGGTGAAGCCGCCATCGCCGACAATGCCAGCGTGCTCGCCCGTAACGCCGCGGCCATGACCCGCTTCGAGCGCACCGCCTTCTCCGGGGGCGTCATCCATATCCAGCCTGACGTCAACATCGAGGGGCTGACCCGGGTCCCCACCGCCCAGGGACCGGTGACCCTGGATGCAAGCGCCAACGACATCGCGGACGGTGCCTGGGTGCCCAATGCCTATCTCATCATGCCCCTGAATGATCAATGGTGGCTGGGGCTGGCGGCGACCTCCTACTATGGCCTCGGCGTCCAGATGCCGGACAACTACAACGCCGGTCACTTCGGCAACGTCTCCGACATCAAGACGGTGGATCTCGGCGCCTCCCTGGCCTATCGCATCAACCAGCACTGGTCGGTCGGCGCCGGGCTTTCCGCCATACAGGGGGAAGGGGAAGTGGGCGGTACCTTCCCCTCCAACAACAAGATTGCCAAGCACCTCAAGGGGGATGGCTGGGCCCTCGGCTGGCATCTCGGCACTTTGCTGGAGTTGTCCCCTGCCACCCGCCTCGGTCTCTCCTATCGCCATGACGTGACCCTGACCCTCTCAGGGGATGCTGTCGGCACCGATCTGCTGGGCCGTACCTTCACCGACACCGGCACCCTGGACCTGCCGCTACCCGCCACTGCGGAGCTGGCCCTGTTCCATCAGCTGACCCCGGCCCTGGCGTTGCATTCGAGCATCAACTGGACCAACTGGAGCAAGTTCGTCCAGCTCGAGTCCGAGCTCGATCACCATGGCACCATGCACATCAAGGACGAGCACTGGGAAGACAGCTGGCGCTACGCCCTCGGCCTGACCTATCGCCTAGATCCGAAGTGGCAGCTGCGCTCCGGCCTGGCCTACGATCGCAGCCCGGTGCCCGCCGATCGCCGCACCATCTCCATCCCGGACTCGGATCGGGTGTGGTACAGCGCCGGGGTGGGTTACCAGATAGATCGCAACCTGTCGCTGGATCTGGGGCTGACCCTGATCGATGGCAAAAAAGTCGAGGTGAACGAGACCATGCAGCTCAGACCCGGGATGGCACAAACTACCTCCACCTTCCAGGGCACCTCGGAAGGGGATGCCTGGCTGGCTGGCCTGCAGCTCAACTACCTGTTCTGATCCTGCCAACCTTGGCTGCACTCTGCCAGTTGCTGACCGTTTCGACCCGGTCGGCACTGGCATAGTGATCCGCTTCACCATAGAATCAAGCCTTCACCCATGCTGGAGAGATGCATGTATTCCTATGTAGCAAGGCAGCCCATCCTGGATCGGGAGTTGAAAACCCATGCCTATGAGCTGCTGTTTCGCGACAGCCTGGATAATGTGTTTCCCCCCATCTCCGCACAGCTGGCAACCTCCCGACTGGTGACAGAGCAATTTCTGCAACAGAACATCGATCAACTGCTTGGCGGACACCCCTGCTTCATCAACTTCCCTCACTCCCTGCTGCTGGACGGTCTGGCCGAATGCCTGCCCCAGGACAAGGTGGTGATCGAGATACTGGAAGATGCCGAGCCCGACGATGCGCTGCTGGACAAGGTGATCCAGCTCCACGGGCTGGGCTATCGGCTGGCGCTGGATGATTTCACCCTGGTCCCGGCCTGGGACAGGTTCCTTCCCTATATCCACATCATCAAGTTCGATCTGCGGGCCACGCCGCTTGCCAGCATCGAGCGGTTCATGCAGACCCATCGCCACCTGCCGCTCACCTATCTCGCCGAAAAGGTAGAGGACAAGGCCGAGTTTGAACGGATGAAGGGGCTCGGGGTCGAGTTGTTCCAAGGCTTCTTCTTTAGCAGGCCCCAGATGGTGCAGCAGACCACCATGCCCCCGACCCAGCTGGTGGTGATGCAACTGCTGAAGGTGGTCAATCAGGCCGAGCCGGATCTGGACAAGATTGAGCAACTGCTCAATCAGGATCTCTCCCTCTCCCTCAAACTGCTGCGTTACGTCAACCATCTCAAGCACTTTCCCCAGCCCATCGCCTCGTTTCGCCAGGCCGCCAGCTCCCTGGGTCACGCCCAGCTGAAACGCTTCGTGGCCCTGATCGCCGCCACCAGTGCCGGTCACGACAAGAGTGCCGAGCTCTACCAGATGTCCCTCATCCGTGCCCGCTTCTGCGAGCTGCTGGCACAGACCCATGCCCCCACCCAGCAGGCTCAGCAAGCCTTCATCACCGGGCTCTTCTCCCTGCTGGATGTGCTGATGGGGCAGCCGCTGGATCAGTTGCTCGGCACCATACCGCTGACCGCCGAGATCCGTGCCGCCCTGCTGGAGCGCAAGGGCAACCTGGGGTTCTACCTCGCGTTCTGTGAAGAGTACGAGAAGGCCAACTGGCAACGGATCGCCGCCAGCACCGCGCGCCTCGGCCTCAACGAGGAGAAGGTCAGCCACCTCTATCTCGCCGCCACCGCCTGGGTCAATCAGCAGCTCCAGGCCATGGAAGGGATGGACTGAACCCGCGAACCCGCCATGGTTTTCCCTCATGTCATCTCATAACAAAAACGTCCCGCGAGGGGACGTTTCGTTCAGAACACCATATTGAACTGGACCGAGGCCAGGAAGGCATTGCCTTCATTGTTGCCTTCGAAATAGAACGGCTGACCCGGGTCGTTGTTGTGGATCCCTTCCTTCACTCCGCTCGCTTCCCCATTGATATAGGCCATGCCAAAATCGATGCTCTTGCTCTCATCGATGTGATAGGTCGCCCCCGCGCTGTACCACCACTTGTCTGCATCCGGCAGACTGATGGTGGCGTGCTCGCTCTGCACGGCGGATTCGTCATAGGCCACCCCGACCCTCGCTTCCCACTGCGGGTTCACATACCAGGTCGCCCCGACCGCGTAGCGCATCGCATCCTGTAGTTGCTCGTTCTTGCTCAGACAGACGCCACCCGGCAGGTTGCACTGGCTGCTGACGGCTTCCAGTTTTTCAAAGGCGCTCCAGTCGGTCCACATCACGGAGTAGTGCAGTGCAAATTGCGGGGTCAGGCGGTGGTAGCCGGAAAACTCGGCGATGGCGGGCATGGGCACATCGACCGTGGCCTCGGCCTTATAGCCGGGCGCCCCCACAGCCCCGGTGTAATCCCCCTCCAGCTCCACATCGATCTGGGAGCGATAGGTCAGCGCCAGGCGGTTATCCTGGTTGATCTCGAACAGGGTACCGAGGTTCCAGCCCCAACCGTTGCCGGCGCCATCGAAGTTGGCCAGGGTATTGTGAGCACCATTGGCGTTTCCATTGGCATCGACCCTATCGACGTAACCGGTGGCGAGGGTGTAGTTGATACCGGCCCCGAGGCTCCACTGCTCGTTGACGCGATAGGCGACATTGGGGTTCAGATTGACGCTCATCAGGGACGTCTCACCCGCCAACAGGCCGGCGGCAGGATGGCTGCCCGCCCCGAAGCTGTCGTCGAAGCGGGTGCCCAGGCCGTAGTTGGTCATCATGGCGAAACCGACGGCCCACTGGTCGTTGACGGGGTGGATCATGTAGGCGGCGGGGATGACCGCGTTGGGGCCGGCGTTACCATGACTTGCCGGCGTGCTGGAGTCAAACCGGCTACCCGGCAGATCGGTGACAAAGGCCCCGTCCACGCTGTAATCCGGATCGACCATGGTGGCCGCTACCGAGACGGCGGTCTTGTCGAACATCATCATGGCAGCGGGGTTGCGACCCAGCACGGCGGCGCTGTCGGCGATGGCCCCCTCACCTGCGAAGGCTCGGCCAAGGCCGGCGGCGGAGTGTTCGTTGATCTGGAAGCCGGAGGCTGAGGCATGGGTAGCAAGCAGTGCCAGCACGCTGGCAAGGGTGCTGCGCTTGAATGGCGTAGTCATCTGAGTTTCTCTTGTGGGTGCCCACCGCAAGCGGGCATTGATCGTCGCAGTGGCCATGACGGCAACGACGGAACACTGCCGTGGGTCAGTGGCGCACGGGAACGGTGCGAGGACAGTAAAACAGAGGCGAATAGTAGGGAGCCCATCTCCCGCCACAAAGCAGACCAGTGTCGAAAACGGTCATCAGGCTTAATCCCGGCTGAATGAAAGCAAATCAGTCCATGTTCCCCACCAAAACCGGACTTTTCGCCACCGTCTATCCATCAGGCCAGGTGACATGACGAGCGAAAAGCACAGTTGGAAAACCAGGGGTTGATAGAGCGACATGGAGGGAGACAAACGGGTTGCCTGAGCAACCCGCTGCCGGACATAAGTAATGAGTGGAGGGAGAAACAGAGGGAAACGGCCTCAACACCGGACCGGCCTGGGGCCGGTGTTGGGACCAAGGGCTCACACCAGCTCGATGGCCATGGCCGTCGCCTCTCCGCCCCCGATGCACAGACTCGCCACCCCTCGCCTGAGCCCGCGCGTGCGCAGGGCATGGACCAGCGTCACCAGGATGCGGGCACCGCTGGCCCCCAGGGGATGCCCCAGGGCGCAGGCGCCTCCGTTTACGTTCAGCTTGTGATGGGGGATCTGGCACCCCGCCATCGCCAGCATGCTCACCATGGCGAAGGCCTCGTTCACCTCGAACAAATCCACCTCCTCCACCGACCAGTCCACCCGGGCCAGCAACTTGTCGATGGCCCCCACCGGGGCGCTGGTAAACTCCGCCGGCAGGGCGGCATGGCTCTGGTATCCCACCACCCTGGCCAGCACCGGCAAGCCCAGTTGATGGGCCGTCTCGGCCCGCATCAGCACCAGCGCCGCCGCCCCGTCCGAGATGGAGCTGGCATTGGCCGCCGTGATGGTGCCCGTCTTGCTGAAGGCCGGTTTCAGGGTCGGTATCTTGTCGGGCCTGGCCTTCTCCGGTTGCTCGTCGTCGGCCAGCAACAGGGTGTCCCCGGCCACCACGGGCGCCAGCTCTGCCCCGAAGGCGCCGCTTCGCTGGGCTGCCAGGGCCCGCTCGAGAGAGGCGATGGCGAAGGCATCCATGTCGGCCCGGGTCAGCCCGGCTCTGTCCGCGCTCAGCTGGGCATAGTGGCCCATCAGGTGCCCCTCGTAGGCATCCTGCAAACCGTCGAGGAACATGTGATCCAGCACGCTTTGGTGACCCATGCGAAAACCGCTGCGCGCCTTGTCCAGCAAATAGGGGGCCCGGCTCATGCTCTCCATGCCGCCCGCCACCACCACGTCCACCTCCCCCAGCCGCAGCCCGTCTGCCGCCAGCATCACCGCTTTCATGCCGGAGCCGCACACCTTGTTGAGGGTGGTGCAGGGCACGCTGTCCGGCAGCCCGGCCTTGAGTGCCGCCTGCCGGGCCGGTGCCTGCCCGACCCCGGCGCTCAGCACATTGCCCAGATAGACCTCATCGACCCGATCCCCCCCCATCCCGGCCGCCCCCAGGGCGGCGCGGATGGCGCAGGCGCCGAGCTCGGGTGCACTCAAGGCGCTCAGGGCCCCCTGAAAGGCCCCCATGGGGGTACGTTTGGCCGCCACAATCACTATATCCATCAATCGCACTCTCCTTGTTACATTGGGATAACATATGCCGCCGCCGTCCCCGGAACAAGACTTGCGGGGAAGTTGACGTTTGGGTAAGGTGCCAGCCTGCATTGACAACCAGATGACAGCCAAGACAGCCCTATGACCAAATCCAAGGATGACGCCCGGACCTTCAGCATCAGCGAGCTGGCCCGTGAATTCGATGTGACCACCCGCAGTATCCGCTTCTACGAGGATCAGGGCCTGCTGAACCCGACGCGCCAGGGACAGACCCGGATCTACAGCCGCCAGGACAGGGTGCGCCTCAAGCTGACCTTGCGTGGCAAACGGCTGGGCTTCAGCCTCGCGGACATCCGGGAGCTGTTCGATCTCTATGACGCGGACAAGAGCAGTCGCTCCCAGTTGCAGACCATGCTGGGGCTGGTGGCCGACAAGCGGGAGACACTGCAGCAGCAGCTGGAAGACATCCAGATGGTCTTGCTGGAGCTGGAGGCGGCCGAGCAGCGCTGCCGGCAGGCGCTGGGCCAGCTGACTCCCTGAGTCGACAAGGAAGGGACGACCATTCCGGTCCGAGGCAAATAAAAAGAGGGAGGCTTGCGCCTCCCTCTTGTCATTCATGGCAGTGGGCCTGGTCTCAGGC
The DNA here is from genome assembly GCF_041402505.1 of Aeromonas sp. S2(2024). NCBI lineage: Bacteria > Pseudomonadati > Pseudomonadota > Gammaproteobacteria > Aeromonadales > Aeromonadaceae > Aeromonas > Aeromonas sp. S2(2024). The sequence continues at coordinate 152,364 of NZ_JBGLRL010000006.1, read as the reverse complement.
TTCCTTGCTCCAGCGGTTCGGATCGTAATCCGGGCTGTAGCGATCGACTATGATGGCGCAAGCCGCATCGCCGGTGATGTTGAGCGCGGTACGGATCATGTCGAACAGGCGATCCAGCGCGAACAACAGCGGCAGCCCCTCGATGGGAATGCCGGCCGCCAGCAGCACGGCCACCACCAGGAAGCTCGGGCCCGGCACGCCAGCCTGACCGATGGCACCCAGGGTCGAGGTGACTATGATGGCCGCCCAGGCGCCCATGGTGAGATCGATGTTGTAGACCTGGGCGAAGAAGATGGCCACCAGACCGTAATAGATGGCGTTGCCGCTCATGTTGATGGTGGCACCCAGCGGCAGCACGAAGGAGGCGGTGGCGTTGGTCACCTTCAGATCGTGCTCGCAGGTCTCCATGTTGACCGGCAGGGTCGCCATGGACGAGGCGGTAGAGAAGGCCACGATCTGCGGCTTCTTCATCGCCGAGAAGTACTTGCGTACCGGCGTGTTGGAGAAGAAGGCGATCAGCATCGGGTAGACCACGAAGCCGAAGATGAGGATGGCTGCGACATAGACCACGAACAGCTTGAGCACCAGGGTCAGCACGTCGAAGCCATAGGTGCCGATGGCATCGGCCATCAGGCCGAAGACCCCGATGGGGGCTATCAGCATCACCTTGTTGATCATCCAGACGAAGGCGTCCACCAGGGTGTTGAGGCCATCCACCAGCGGCTTGGCGCGCTCGCGGGGCTGCTTGGCCAGGGCGATGCCGAGGAACATGCAGAACACCAGGATCTGCAGTATGTTCGCCTCGTTCAGGGCGCTGAACACATTGGTCGGGATCATCCCAAGCAGGGTAGCCACGGCATCCGGCAGGGCGCCCTTGTCGGCGTAGTCACCGGAGAACATGGCGGCCGTGGAGCCGAAATCGACCCCGACACCGGGCTTGAAGACTTGACCCATCACCAGCGCCAGCAGCACCGCCAGGGCGGAGGTACCGAGGAAGAAGGCGAGCGTGGTCACCCCTATCTTGCCCGCGGCCGGGCTGGCCCCCAGATTGGCGGCCCCGGACAGGATGGCAACCGCCACCAGCGGGATCACCAGCATCTTGATCAGCTGGATGAAGAGCGTCCCCAGGGGGGCGAAGACGGTCGCCTGCTCACCCATGAGGGCACCCACCAGCGCCCCCAGGATCATGGCGACCACGACCTGGAAGCCGATATTTTTAATTAATCCTTTTGTCAACACAGAATGTTCCTTTATTAAGCAATTACTCACACTTTGGCAGTGCAAATGACCACCCAGAGCGTCAAATCCTCTCCATTGCTCTGGCGGCGCGCTTTATCTCATATTTATTACCCGTTTAACATCGTGATCCCTGAACGAAACGAATTTTTATGGTTTTTCACAAAGTTGAGACCCACAAGAAACTCTCCGTTTTTTCCCTATTTCACCATGACAATCGCCAAAATAATGTGCTACTTTTGCTCTGCAAACGTGCATACAGGGAAGAAAAGATGCTGAAAGTTAACGAATATTTTGACGGAAATGTTAAATCCATCGGTTTCGAGCAAAAAGGCGAGAAAGCCACGGTCGGTGTGATGGAAGCGGGTGATTACCAGTTCAACACCGCCGCCCCGGAGCGGATGACGGTGATCAAGGGTGCCCTTCGCATCCAGCTGGCCGATGAAGACGAGTGGCACAGCTACCATCAGGGCGAGTCCTTCGACGTGGCCGGTCACTCCTCCTTCAAGCTGGAAGTGAAGACAGCCACCGCCTACCTGTGCGAGTTCCTCGACTGATAGCCCCGCAGGGGTGCCATGAGATGCAGATCCGCTCCTCCTGGCACCCCTGATCCCCCTGTCTTGCCCCATTTCCACACCGCCATCACAGGCTGTTGCTTCCCCCCTTTTCATCGACTACAAAAAATTTACAATGTTTAGACGAAATCCATAATCGGAGTACGTCATGATCAGTGTCTTCGACCTGTTTTCCATCGGGATTGGTCCCTCCTCCTCCCACACAGTGGGGCCGATGCGGGCAGCCTGCGCCTTCGTGCACACCCTCAAGCAGAGCGCACTCCTCTCCCGCACCGAACGCGTCGTGGTCGAGTGCTACGGCTCCCTCGGCCAGACCGGCAAGGGTCATGGCACCGGCAAGGCCATCATCCTGGGGTTGGCCGGGTTCGAGCCGGAATCCGTGGACATCGAGGCCATCCCCGCCTTCCTCGATCAGGTGGAACACAGCCAGACCCTGCGCCTGGGGGGTGAGCAACCGAGCCAGTTCCCTCGCGTCGGCGCCATCCTCTTCAATCGGCGCAAGACCCTGCCCGCCCACTCCAACGGCATGACCCTGCGCGCCTTCGCGGGTGACGCCCTGCTGTTTGAGCAGACCTACTACTCCATCGGCGGCGGCTTCATCATCGAAGAGAGCCACTTCGCCAACGCCCGCGAAGAGGCCGCCCGCTTCGATGCCGCCCACCCCGTGCCCTACCCGTTCGAGAGCGGGGCCCAGTTGCTGGCCCACTGCCAGGAGAGCGGCCTCTCCATCTCGGGGTTGATGCTGGCCAATGAAAAGGTGTTTCGCAGTGAAGCCGAGATCAAGGCGGGCCTGCGCAAGATCTGGCAGGCGATGCAGGGTTGTGTCGAGCGCGGTTGCAGGAGCGAGGGGGTATTGCCGGGTGGCCTCAAGGTGAAACGGCGCGCCCCGGCCCTCTATCGCCAGCTCTGTGGCGAGACCAACTTCAACAAGGATCCCCTGATGGTGATGGAGTGGGTGGACCTGTTTGCGCTGGCCGTCAACGAGGAGAATGCCGCCGGTGGCCGGGTGGTGACCGCCCCCACCAACGGCGCCGCCGGCATCATCCCCGCCGTGCTGCACTATTACGATCGCTTCGTGCGCAAGGTGGATGACGAGCTGCTGATGCAGTACTTCCTCACCGCCGCCGCCATCGGCATCTTGTACAAGAAGAACGCCTCCCTGTCGGGGGCCGAGGTGGGTTGTCAGGGAGAAGTGGGGGTCGCCTGCTCCATGGCCGCCGGCGCTCTGGCCGAGCTGCTGGGCGGCAGTCCGGCCGTGGTCGAGAACGCCGCCGAGATCGGCATGGAGCACAACCTGGGTTTGACGTGCGATCCCATCGGCGGCCTGGTGCAGGTGCCCTGCATAGAGCGCAACGCCATGGGAGCGGTCAAGGCGATCAATGCCGCCCGCCTCGCCCTGCGTGGCACCGGCGAGCACAAGGTGTCGCTGGACAAGGTGATCAGAACCATGTGGGAAACCGGCAACGACATGAAGACCAAGTACAAGGAGACCGCCCGCGGCGGCCTCGCCGTCAACATCACCGAATGTTAAACCTGAGTAAAAACGATCTCAGATGACCCTCAGATACCCGGCTTGGCCGGGTATTTTTTTGCAAAACGTTTGCCTCGCGCTTAACAAAATGGATAACCATCAAAATAAATTTTATACTCGCGCCGTGAATTCAACAAAAATAGATCTATTTCAACTTTTTTTAGGCAGGAAGCCGTTACACTGCGGTTATCTGGTTTCCCGGCCTTTGTGACGACAGACCCGTCCCATGGATCACCCTTTCTGCGAGCGGGCATGGCGCCCCCTTCTACCCTGAGGTAATTGTTACATGATCAGCGTTTTTGATATCTTCAAAATCGGTGTTGGCCCCTCCTCTTCCCACACTGTCGGCCCGATGAAAGCTGCCAAACAGTTCGTGGATGATCTGCGTGCTAGCGGCAAGATCCGTGACATCACCCGGATCCAGGTTGACGTCTATGGCTCCCTCTCCTGGACCGGCAAAGGCCACCACACCGACACCGCCATCATCATGGGTCTGGCCGGTAACCTGCCGGAAAATGTCGACATCGACGGCATTCCTGAATTCATCTCCCGGGTCGAGCAGACCGGTCGCCTGCCCATCGGCCTGCACTGCCACACCGTCAGCTTCCCGAAAGGCGCCATGGTGTTCCATGACGAGGCCCTGCCCCTGCACGAGAACGGCATGAAGCTGACCGCCTTCATCGAAGACGAGGCCGTCTACAGTAAGACCTATTACTCCATCGGCGGTGGCTTCATCGTCGACGAAGAGAGCTTCGGCAAGGCCGACAGCGGCGACATGACCGTCAACTACCCCTTCAAGAGCGCCGCCGAGCTGCTCGCCCACTGCGGCCAGACCGGCCTCTCCATCTCCGCCCTGATGCTGGAGAACGAGAAGTGCTTCAATACCCCGGAAGAGATCTACAAGAAGCTCGGCAAGATCTGGACCACCATGCGTGAAGGGATAGAGCGCGGCTGCCGCACCGAGGGTGTCCTGGCCGGCCCGCTGCGGGTGCCGCGCCGTGCCGCCCCCCTCTACCGTCAGCTGACCACCAACGAGCATCTCTCCAACGACCCCATGAGCATCGTGGACTGGGTCAACATGTTCGCCCTGGCGGTGAGTGAAGAGAACGCCGCCGGTGGCCGCGTCGTCACGGCTCCGACCAACGGCGCCGCGGGCATCATCCCGGCCGTGCTGGCCTACTACGACAAGTTCATCCAGCCGGTCGGCCGCGACGAATACACCCGTTTCTACCTGGCCGCCGCCGCCGTCGGCATGCTCTACAAGATGAACGCTTCCATCTCGGGTGCCGAAGTGGGTTGCCAGGGTGAGGTGGGTGTCTCCTGCTCCATGGCCGCCGCCGGCTTGACCGAACTGATGGGCGGCAGCCCGGAGCAGGTGTGTGAAGCGGCCGAGATCGGCATGGAGCACAATCTGGGTCTGACCTGCGATCCGGTCGCCGGCCAGGTACAGGTCCCCTGCATCGAGCGCAACGCCATCGCCGCCATGAAGGCGGTCAACTCCTCCCGCATGGCCCTGCGTCGTACCTCCAAGCCCCGTGTCTCCCTGGACAAGGTCATCGAGACCATGTACATCACCGGCAAGGACATGGACTCCAAGTACCGTGAGACCTCCCGCGGTGGCCTGGCCATCAAGGTGATGCAGGTTGCCTGCGAATAAGCGGCAGACAGCAGATACAAACAAGGCGGGAGAGATTCCCGCCTTTTTTTGTCTGTGATTTTCTCAACGGCAGTCGCATTGGCATAAAGAATAAAAAAGAAGCGGGCAATTCGTTCAGATGGGCCTGGCTTATCCGTCAGGTGTCAGAATGGGGAGAGACTATTCCCGCATCCTATTTCGCTCCTTGCCCGCTTTTATTCCACTTTTATTCCACTATCCGATCCGCCAGGGTGCCGACCGCCACCACGAAATAGGGGGAGCGGTTCCAGTGGCGCAGCACCCGATAATTCTCATAGGCAAGATAACTGCGGCCATGGACATCATCGGGCCGAATGAGGGAGGCCTGCATGTCGGCCTTCGGCAGCGGCGAACCGTCCAGTTGCCGTACCCCCAGAGCCTGCCAGGCCGACAGCGGCTTGCGGGTCTCAAGCCCGAACAGGGCAGGATTGAGGGAGTCAGGCACCTTCACCCGCCGTCCCCAGGTCTCATCTTCCCGCCAGCCATTCTGATGCAGATAATTGGCTGCCGATCCAAACACATCCGCCAGATTGCCCCACAGATCCTTCCTGCCATCCCCGTCCTGATCGACCGCGTATTTGAGAAATGACGAGGGCATGAACTGCACCTGCCCCATGGCACCCGCCCAGGAGCCCTTGAAGGCGGCGGGGCTCACGTGCCCCTGCTCTATGATGCGCAGGGCATCGAACAGCTGATCCTTGAAGAAGGCTTCCCGTCGCCCGTCCCAGGCCAGGGTCGCCAGGGAGGAGATCAGCGGGAAATTACCGGTGAGTTTGCCGAAATTGGTTTCTATGCCCCACAAGGCGACAATAAAACGGGGCTGCACCCCATATTCATCACCTATTTTCGTGAGCAGCGGCAGATGCTGGCGATATAAGGATCTGGCCTGCTTGACTTTCCATTGGGGCACGGCGCGGGGAATATAGGAATCCAGGGTCAGTTTGAATTCCGGCTGATTTTTGTCGTGCTTGATGGCCGCCTCGATAAGGCGAATATCGGCAAAGGCGGCCGTTACCGTCGCAGGCTGGATGCCGGCCGCCAGGGCTTGCTGTTTGAGACTCGTCACATAATGGTCAAAATCGGCGCCGGCCTGCGCGGATGCACTTAATAGTGCGCCCAACAATAACAGCACCGGCCGACCCTGCATCAGCGGGCGCCCTTTAATTGTGCCTTGTGCTGCTCCAGCAGATTTTCCGGTGGCGGAGGCACCTGCAGGTAGAAGCCCTGGCTCTGCAAGGCTGCCATCACCCGCTCGGTGGAGGCGATCCCCAGGGGCTTGGCCGGGTCCAGCTTGGTCATCAAGACCAGCTCGGGACGTCCGAAGGTACTCATCAGTGCCTCTGGCACACGGGAAAAGTCCTCTCTTCTTTCAATAAAGAGATAGGTCTCGGCTTTTTTGCGACTTTTATAGACTGCACACAACATGGAAATTGATATAATCCGACGGGTTCATTGCCTCTGGTGGTGGCAAACTATAACATCAGGAATTGAATAACAATAACGTATTACCGTCTCGGTTCGGGGAAGATTCATGGTTGAACGCGATAACGAATTGAAAGGGACCACCTTCACTATTTCTGTGTTGCATCTCAGCGATGGCAATCCGGACCGGATCCGACAACTGCTGGAGGCCAAGGTTGCGCAGGCCCCCCAGTTTTTTAATTGTGCCCCCCTCGTCCTCAATGTGGAACGCCTCAGCGAGATCCCGGATTTCGAGCAGCTCAGGGAGCTGGTCGAGTCGGAAGATTTCGTGCTGGTCGGCATCACGGGGGCGCGGGATGAGGCGATGAAGACGGCGGCCAAGGCGGCCGGGCTGGCGGTCATGGTGTCGGGCAAGAGCCGCAAGGCCGATCCCGAGCCTGCGGCACCAACACCTGACCCCGTGGAGGCGGCTCCGGTCGCCCCGGTTCAGGCTCCTATGGAGCCGAGCAAGGTCCACGTCGGGCCGGTGCGCTCCGGCCAGCAGATCTATGCTGCCGGCACCTCCCTGGTGGTGCTGGGCTCGGTCAGTCCGGGAGCCGAAGTCATCGCCGACGACAGCATTCATATTTATGGCGCCCTGCGTGGCCGAGCCATCGCGGGGGCCAAGGGCAATCCTCTTGCCCGCATTTATTGCCAGCAATTGCAGGCCGAGCTGCTCTCCATCGCGGGCACCTTCCAGCTCAGCGATGCCTTGCCGGCAGGCCTGATACAAGAGCCAGTCCATATCCGACTGGACAACGAACAACTCCGAATAGACCGCATCAAATAGAGTTACAAGGAAGCGAGAATGGCGCGAATCATAGTCGTTACATCGGGCAAAGGTGGCGTTGGCAAGACCACAACCAGCGCGGCCCTGAGCACCGGCTTAGCCCAGCGTGGCCACAAGACAGTGGTCATCGATTTTGACATTGGCCTGCGAAACCTGGATCTCATCATGGGCTGCGAGCGGCGCGTGGTGTATGACTTCGTCAATGTGATCAACGGTGAGGCCAACCTCAACCAGGCACTCATCAAGGACAAGCGCTCGGAAAACCTCTTCATCCTGCCCGCCTCCCAGACCCGGGACAAGGACGCCCTGACCCGTGAAGGGGTCGAGAAGATCCTGGATCAGCTGGCTGAGATGAAGTTTGACTACATCGTCTGCGACTCTCCCGCCGGCATCGAGTCTGGCGCCCTGATGGCGCTCTACTTTGCCGACGAGGCCATCGTCACCACCAACCCGGAAGTCTCTTCCGTGCGCGACTCGGATCGCATCCTCGGCATCCTGGCCTCCAAGTCCCGTCGCGCCGAGCGCGGTGAAGACCCCATCAAGGAACACCTGTTGCTGACCCGCTACTGCCCGACTCGCGTCAGCCGTGGCGACATGCTGAGCGTGCAGGATGTGCAGGAGATCCTGGCCATCAAACTGCTCGGAGTGATCCCGGAGTCCCAGGCGGTGCTGCGTGCCTCCAACTCGGGGGAGCCGGTCATTCTGGACAAGGAGTCCGATGCCGGTCAGGCCTATGAAGACGCCGTCGCGCGCCTGCTGGGCGATACCAAGGATTTTCGTTTTCTGGAAGAAGAGAAGAAGGGCTTCTTTAGCCGACTGTTCGGGAGTTAAACATGTCATTATTGGATTATTTTCGTTCCAACAAGAAACAGAACACCGCACAACTGGCCAAAGAGCGGTTGCAGATCATCGTTGCCCACGAGCGTTCATCCAGAGGGGGGCCGGATTACCTGCCCCAGCTCAAGCAGGATATCCTCGACGTGATCCGTAAATATGTGCAGATCGATCCGGACAAGATCACCGTCCAGCTCGATCAGAAGAGTGACGAGCTGTCGGTGCTGGAGCTCAACATCACCTTCGCCGACGACCAGAAGAAGGGATGAGCTGACGCCCCATGCGTGACCCTTTTCCCCAGTGAAGACCGGATCCTTTGTCAGGATCCGGTTTTTTATTGCCTGGCGCAGAGGCATCTCGCCAAGGCGTGCGGGGCCAGCTAGAATACTGCCCGCCCCTCGGCCCTGCCGACGGGACCTCTCCCCCCTCATCTGGAACACAGCTCTTATGTCTTTGAATGACGAAATGCACAGCGTCGAGGAACTGCTCGATACCGCCCTCGAACTCTTCATGGAGCTGGCCTCGGACAACCTGCCCGAGCAGGAGATAGCCCTGTTCAACCAGGCGTTCAACGACCGCGGCCTGCTGGCAGAGACGGATCCCGCCGATGACTGGGAAGCGGACGTGGGGTTTGCCGTGAGTGATGCCGAGTACGCCGAGATCTGGATTGGCCTTGGCAATGCCGAGCAAGAGTATGAGCACCTGTTCGCCCGCATGCTGCTCTCCCGCCGTGTCGACGAGAAGTTCTGCCACATCGAATGGCTGCCCCAATAATTCCGGATCCCGACGATCCCGGTCACTATGAGTGGGACTCAGAGCCCGAGCCCGTGAGACCGACGCGCTGGCGTCGCCTGCTGGGCTGGCTCGGCAAGCTGCTGCTGGCGGCGCTGGTCAGCTCCATCGTCTCGGTGGCGCTGCTGCGCTTCATCGATCCCCCCATGTGGACCTGGCGCCTCGAGCGGGCGCTGTTTCCGCCCGCCAAGGTGGCCGAGGTCAAGCACGACTGGGTGCCGCTCGAACGCATTTCTCGGGAGTTGCAGCTGGCGGTGATCGCCGCCGAGGATCAGCGCTTCGCCGATCACAATGGCTTCGATATGGACGCCATCAGCTCGGCACTCAAGCACAACCAGCAAAGCAGGCGGGTGCGCGGCGCCAGTACCCTGAGCCAGCAGACGGCCAAAAACCTCTTCATGTGGAGCGATCGCAGCTTCCTGCGCAAGGGGATTGAGGCCTGGTTCACCCTGCTGATGGAGCTGGGCTGGGACAAGTCCCGCATCCTCGAGGTGTACCTGAACATCGTGGAGTTCGGGCCCGGCATCTATGGCGCCGAAGCCGCCGCCAGGCACTACTTCGGTAAACCGGCGGCTCGCCTGACCCGTTACGAGGCCTCCTTGCTGGCCGCCGCCCTGCCCAATCCCTGGCGCTACCGGGTCAAGCCCCCCTCGCCCTATGTGCAGCAGCGCTCGGCCTGGATCCGCCGCCAGATGAGTCAGCTCGGTCAGATCACCCTGAACCGGGTACACGAGGCCGGCTAGGTTCATCGAGGGGATCGGAGGGCGGCCCCAGATGGCCGCCGACGACCTCCCGGTGCAGCGGTAAATAGTGCCACCACCAGGTCTCCCGTCGCCGCTTGATCTGCCGCCTGTGCTGTCGTCGCTTCATGCTGCCCACATGCCTCGTGATGCCGCCCGATGGCGGCAGCTCTGTTAACCTTATCCCCTGTTTCGGCCATTTGACAGCACGGGGTTACCGGCCTCATACGCTGGTCGCCATCCCCAATAATTGCTAAAGTGGCGAACCTGGACGTATCTGGAGTGATTTCATGGAACAACGTAGCCCGGATCAGCTGGTCGAGTGGGCCTATGATCAGTTTCTGGAGCAGGCCGCCGACATGCTGGCCCCCGAACAAATCGTCGACATCACCCTCGAATTTGAGCAGCGTGGCGCCGTCGAGGCGACCCTGCCCAACGCCGACTGGTCGACCGAGCTCGGCGTGCCGGTCGACATGGAGCGTTGGGCCGAGGTGTGGGTCGGCTTGCTGGATCATCAGGAGGAGTTCGAGGTGATCTACGCCACCTTCCTGCTGCCGCGGGATCAGAGCGAACACCAGGTCCATGTTCGCTGGCACCGCCAGCAACAGGCATAAGAAAAGGCGCCCCTGGCGCCTTTTTCGTCTCTGCTGTTTACCCCTTCAGGGGCGAGCCGCTATGGCCTTGACCAGACAACGGCGGCACCAGCAGGCGCTCGCCTCGCTCATGGGCAAGGAAGGCAGCTGGCTGCACCAGCAACGCTCTATGGGTTCACCGGCGGAGACGGCGCAAAACGCCGGCTCGCCGCATCCCGGACACTGATGGGTGCTGCGCGTGCCGTCCAGCTCGGCCATGCGGGCCAGCTGGGCCTCGCTGTCCATGGCGGACCACTGGCCTATCTCGGTCAGGGTGCGGCCGCAACCGAGGCAGAGCCCGTCCTTGGCCCGGCAGTCGCCGATGCAGGGGCTCGGCACCTTATTCGCCGTCCGGTGCGCGTTCGGCAGCAACGAGCGTGATGCAGTTGTCTTCGATGACGATCTTGCCCTGCTTGTAGAGCCCGCCGATGGCCTTCTTGAAGGTGCCCTTGCTCATGTTGAACATCTTGTAGATGAGCTCGGGCTCGCTCTTGTCCCCCACCGCCAGGCTGCCGCCCTGCTTCTGCAGGCGGGTGAGAATACGGCCGCCGGCATCATCCATCCGATCCTGCCCCGGTTTTTGCAGGGTCAGATCCAGCTTGCCATCCTCACGGACCTGCTTGACCCAGGCGGTCAACGGTCGGCCCGTCATCAGGCGGCCGAACACCTCGTTCTTGAACAGCATGCCGGAGTACTGACCATTGACCACGGCTTTGATGCCGAGTGGAGTGTGTTCCCCGGGCAACGCAGTCACCTCGTCACCGGCCTTGAAGGGGGGATCGACGCGCAGGAAGCGCTCGAGGCGGCTGGTGCCCACCATGCGTCCCTCGTTGTCCAGCATCAGGTGCACCAGATAGACATGGCCCACCTGCATCGGCTTGTTCTGCTCGCGGCTTGGCACGAACAGATCCTTTTTCATGCCCCAGTCGAGGAAGGCGCCGATCTTGTTGGCGTTGACCACCTTGAGGCCGACAATGTCACCCACCATGGCAAAGGGCTTGTCGGTGGTGATCACCGGCTCGCAATCCGCGTCCAGATAGAGAAAGACGGACACCTCGCCATCTTCGGCGACGCCTTCCGGCAGCTGACGCTTGGGCAACAGCAGCTCGCCATATTCCCCCGCGGCCAGCCAGGCGCCACGATCTTCGAGCTCAACGACGGTGAGGGTGTTCATCTTGCCAATCTGTAACATGGTGATCTCTTCTTTCAATATCCGGATGGGCCTGCAATTCATGGCCCCTAATAATGTGCATCGCCCCTGTCGTCGACTGAGGAAGTGCAAGGGCTCAGGTTTTTCATGCAGGCGCGCATGTTACCCCAGAGCCGTGACAGGACCTAGTCCCTTGCCCGCCCCCGCGCAGGATTTTCACCTCGGGGCGACCCCGTACTGGCGATATTATCAGCACTTGGTCACCCCTTGGCTGCAAATAACCCCACTTTTAGGTAGACTTCGCGGCCGTCAAATCCGGAGGAAGCGTCGATGAACCCAGCCACTCGTACCCGTCATCTCAATCAATGGATCCAGAACCACAGCCAGCAGGACATGAGTTACCCGGCCCTGCATGGCTTTCTCTGCGCCCGTCTGACGGGGCCAACAGCCCCTGACTGGCAAGATCCCCTGGCCGGGCTGCTGCCCCTTGAGGCCGAGCTTGACGAGAAGAGTGCCGAGGCGCTGCATCACCTGATCGCCGAGCTGGAGGCCCTGGCCGATGATGCCCAGCTGGCCCTGCCGAGCCAGTGCAGGCTCTCTAACGAGACCCCGGAACAGGTGTTCGAACAGAGCCATCCCCTCGGCCAGTGGAGCTACGGCTTCAGTCAGGGGGTGGCCCGCTGGCCCACGCCGACGGATCTGAACGATCCCGCCACCCGCCACCGCTTCAGCCTGGTGGCCGAGCTCTGCCTGTTCCGTGACAAGCCCATGGCCCGGATGCTCCACCAGGCCGCGGCCAGCGAGCTGCCCTTCCTGGATTTTTGCAAGCGTCAGCGCCAGCAGATGAAGACGGCCCTCAACCTCCTGCTGACCCTGGATCAGGATGAGGCACGACATGAAGAAGAACCCCTTCCCGACAACGAACAGAGCCGCCAGTGGCGGCAGTGGTTCGAGCAGGCGGCGCAGTGCCGCGATCCCCTCGCCCGCCTCCCCTGGTTCGACCGCATCATTGCCGATGCCAGCCCCCTGTTCGACGAAGCCTTCTGGCAACAGCACGCAGGCTGCGGCTGGAGCGCCCCCGAGGCCCGCCCACTGATCGCGGCCCAGGCGGGCCGGGCCGATTGCCTGCTGCGACTGGGGCAACGGGAGCAGGCGCGCGATGCATACCTGGCCCTGCTCGACCTGTGCCTGGCCGACGAGCCGGGCTGTCGCCATCCCCTCTCCAGCCTCTATGCCAGGCAAGGGGATTGGGCCGCCCTGCTGGGCCTGCTGCTGCGCTTCAATGAAGCCTCCTGCTGGCTGCTCTACAACAAGGCGCTGATGGTGTTTGTCACCGAAGGCGAGCAGGCGGCGCTACCCCCCATGTGCCCGCCACCCTGCTGGGCCAGCGCAGACTGCCCAAGCAGGAGCCCCGCCACTGGCAGGGGGGAAGCCGCGACGAGGCCGCGCTCTATGCGCTCCAGAGCCGCGAGGCCTGGTTTGCTCATAATGCCTTGATCTGGCTGCGTAAAAGTGTAATCAACAAGGCCAGTTGAGGCCCTGGTTGCCGGGTCCATGACGCAACACGTGCGCAAACGCACATTTTTCTGGTGCCCGTTCAGACAAATGCCCTTGTGTTACGTATCATCAAGGTCAAAGTATCAAGAGAAACTGCACCCGATGCAGCCGCCACAGCAGGATGTCATATGTCGAAGATCATAGAGCTGCTCGCGCACTACCCCCCCTATCAGCTGGTCCATGCCGCTGAAATGGTGCGCGATACCTTTGAACAGTTTTACCAGCAGCGGTACCAGCTGACGGTGCCCCAATGGCGCCTGATGATGGTGCTTGGCCCCCACTATCCCATCAGCCAGAAAGAGCTGGTGGAGGCGAGCGGGATGGACAAGGTGCGGATCTCCCGCGAGATCCACCGTCTGGTGGAGAAGGGCATTCTGTTCACCGAGAGCAGCGCCCAGGACAAGCGCATCAGTCTGGTCTCCTTCACCCCGGCGGGGCTCACCCTGTTCCAGCAGCTCAAGACCGAAGCGGGCAGCTGGCAGCACACCCTCACCGACTACCTGCCCGCCGAGGCGCGCCAGAGCATACGGCTGCACCTGCAAAGCGTGAGCGACGCCATCGAACAACTCCACCTGCTGGACAGCGAGCAACAATCATGACACTGACCCGCTTTGCCACCATGGACATCAACATGCTGCTGAGCCTGGTCAACATGCAGCTTCGTGATCATTACACCGATCTGGACGATCTCTGCCGGGCGCAGGATCTCGACAAGGAGGCCCTGATTGCACGGCTGGCTGGCGGCGATTTTCACTACCAGCCTGATCAAAAGCAGTTCAGATAGGGATCCGGATCACAAGCTGTCTCGTGGCGCTGGCCGTGGCGGCAAAAACTGCTAAGGTGAGAGGCAACCCCGCTGGACCATGAGCCTGAGGTATGGATACATCAGGCTGTCACAGACGGCGGTTAGCCTTAATTTGCTCACCATAAGCCAAGGACGACACCATGATCCTGACCCGACAGACCAGCCTGATCATCATCAGCGCCCTCTTCACGATCGGCCTCTTCTCCCCTCATCTGCCCCAGAGTACGGAGCAGTGGCTCAGCAGCCTGCTGCTGGGATCCTTGGTGGCGGTCTGCCTGCTGGTCGGCAGCGGCTGCCGTCGCTTCATCTGGGATTGAAGAGTGGCGTCCGCCATCTGAAAACAGCAACGCAGCCTGATGGCTGCGTTGTTGTTTCTGGACCTGGGTGAGCAGGCAAACGTCACGGCATCAGTATGCCAGGGTTTCCAGCTGCTCCTTGGCCTGCTCTATGCCCTTGGCCTGCGCCTCGGGACCCATGCCCATGCCCTCGGCGTAGATGAAGTCCACCTCGTTGATGCCGATGAAGCCCAGCACGGTGCGCATGTAGGGGGTCACCAGATCGGTGGCATTGCCCACATGCATGCCACCACGGGGGCTGACCACCAGGGCGCGGGTGTTCTCCACCAGGCCGACCGGGCCGGTCTCGGTGTAGCGGAAGGTAACGCCGGCACGGGCCACCAGATCGATCCAGTTCTTCAGCTGGGTCGGGATGTTGAAGTTGTACATGGGGGCTGCGATGATCACCAGATCGCTCGCCTTGAGCTCGGCCACCAGCTCGTCGGACTGGGCCAGCACGGCCAGCTGACGCTCGTTGAGGTTTTCGCCACCGCGCAGGCCCATGGCCAGCTCGCCGTCGAGCACCGGCAGATTCAGGGTTGCCAGATCACGCACAGTGACGCTGTCACCCTGGCGCTCGGCCAGGTAGCCGTCGATCAGGGCGTTGGATTGGGAATACTGGCCCAGGATGCTGGACTTGAGAACGAGGATGTTGGCCATGGTGAAACTCCATTTGGTTGTCGGTTGAACAGCTTGGCTGTCGATGGAGGTCACTATAAAGATTGAGTTTCAAGGCGGATAGCGAAAATAGATGCTCAAGTTATTCAAATATTTTGATGATTGCGCACTTCCTCGCCAGCAGGGTATTCACCAAGCACCCCGGCCTTGGCAGAACAAACGATTGCCGTTATGATCCGCCGCACTTTTTTTAAGTGACCCGGATCCCATGGCACCCTCCCGCAGGCACTCCCCCTTTGCCGGTGCAGTCTGGATGATGGTGGCAGGCCTCTGCTTTGCCGCCGTCAACAGCCTGAGCCAGTTTGTCAGCTTCAAGCTCGGCCTCCCCTCGACCCAGGTCGCTTTTCACCAATACCTGGTCGCCCTGATCTGCCTGCTGCCCTGGCTCGTTCGTCACGGCCTGCGCCAATCCCTGATGACCAACCAGCTGCGGCTGCACCTGCTGCGCGTCGCCCTGGCAGTCATCGGCATCCAGTTCTGGCTCTGGGCGCTGGCGGTGCCCGTGCCCATCTGGCAGGGCATAGCACTCTTGATGACCTCCCCCCTGTTCGCCACCCTCGGCTCCGCCTTGCTGCTCAAGGAGCAGGTGAGCCGGGCACGCATCCTGGCCACCCTGGCGGGCTTTGTCGGGGCCATGTTGATCCTGGCCCCCTGGACCGATGACTTCAGCTGGGCTTCCCTGCTGCCGGTGGCGGCCGCCCTGTTCTGGGCCGGTTACTCCCTGCTGGTGCGCTATCAGGCGGCGAGCGAATCGTCCCACACCATAGTGGTCTACCTGCTCATCTTCAGCACCCCCTTCAACGCCATGCTGGCCCTGCCGGAATGGCAGTGGCCAAGCGAGATCCAGTGGCTGCTGGTGGCGGCCTCCGGGGTGCTGTCGGCCCTGGCCCAGATGTCCATCGCCCGCGCCTACAGCGTGGCCGAGGCCTCCTTCGTGCAACCCTTTGACTTTGCCAAGCTGCCCATGAACGTACTGGCGGGCTGGCTGGTGTTTGGCTGGGCGCCTCCCGGCCGATTGTGGCTCGGCGCCGCCATCATCATAGGCGCCATCACGCTGCTGACCCATCTGGAGCAGCGCGCCCACAAATCCGTTTCCTGAGGTACGCCATGCGTGCCTCTTTTTTTTACTCACTCGGGTCAGCAACCCTGACCATGGACATCAGGAGAGATCAGATGTTTGGAACCGCCACCCGCCCCGCTGCCACCCGTGCCCTGCTGCTCGGTTCAGGCGAACTCGGCAAGGAAGTCGCCATCGAGCTGCAACGCCTTGGCATAGAAGTGATTGCCGCCGACCGCTACGCCAATGCTCCCGCCATGCAGGTTGCCCACAAAGCCCACGTGCTGGACATGCTCGATGGTGCCGCCCTGCGCGCCCTGGTGGCCGAGGTCAAGCCCGACCTTATCATCCCCGAGATTGAAGCCATCGCCACCGATACCCTGGCGCAGCTTGAGCAGGAAGGGGTCAGGGTCGTGCCCAACGCCCGCGCCACCCAGCTCACCATGAACAGGGAGGGGATCCGCCGCCTCGCCGCCGAAGAGCTGGGCCTGCCCACCTCTTCCTACCGCTTCGCCCAGAGCAAGGAGGAGTTCGTCGCCGCCGTCGAGGCCATCGGCCTGCCCTGCGTGGTGAAACCCGTGATGAGCTCCTCCGGCAAGGGCCAGAGCCTGCTGCGCGATCTTGCCAAACTGGACGAGAGCTGGACCTATGCCCAGGAGGGTGGCCGCGCCGGTCGTGGCAAGGTGATAGTCGAAGGCTTCGTCCCCTTCGAGTACGAGATAACCTTGCTCACGGTGCGTGCCGTGGACGGCATTCACTTCTGCGATCCCATAGGCCATCGTCAGGAAGACGGTGACTACCGCGAATCCTGGCAGCCGCAAGCCATGAGCGAGCTGGCGTTGGCCCGCGCCAAAGAGGTCGCGGCCAAGGTGGTCGAGGCCCTCGGCGGTCATGGCCTGTTCGGGGTGGAGCTCTTCATCAGGGGCGACGAGGTGTGGTTCAGCGAAGTGTCACCCCGCCCCCACGACACCGGCATGGTGACGCTGATTTCCCAGGATCTCTCCGAGTTTGCCCTGCACGTACGGGCCATTCTGGGGCTGCCGGTCGGCACCATCACCCAGTTCGGGCCGAGCGCCTCCGCCGTGGTGTTGCGGGAAGGCCACAGCCAGAACATACGCTATGGCGCCATTGGCGAGGCTCTGGCTCTGGTACCGGGTGCCCAGTTGCGTCTGTTCGGCAAACCCGAGATCGCCGGTCGCCGCCGTCTCGGCGTGGCGCTGGCCCGGGGCGAAGATTGCAATGAAGCGGTCGAACAGGCCAAGGCGGTCGCCGCCCGGGTCGAGGTGCTCTTCTAGAGCGCTCTCTTTGTCACGTAAAAACAAACGTTTATCTGCGTGATCCGGCGCAAGGGGCAGGCTTCTGCCCCTTTTCCATTGAAGCGCCGGGCTTATAATCCCCCCTTCACCTATGTCAGGAGTACAAGATGTTAACTGCCGTGATCTTCGATATGGATGGTGTTCTGATCGACTCGGAACCCTTTTGGCAACGGGCCCAGATGGCCGTCTTCTCCGAGCTGGGCCACTTCCACACCGAGGAGGACTGCAACTCCACCATAGGGGTGCGCATCGATCAGCTGGTGGCCCACTGGTATCGCCTGCGCCCCTGGAACGGCCCGACCCAGGAAGAGGTGGTCCAGCGCATCCTGGATCAGGTGATAGCGCTCATCCTGCAGGAGGGTCAGGCCAAGGCCGGCGTGCTGGAAGCCCTCGACCTCATCGAGGCCCGTGGCCTCAAGATCGGGCTCGCTACCTCTTCCCCCTTCACCATGGTGGAGGCGGTGCTCGGCAAACTCGGCATCCGGGATCGCTTCATGGCGGTCCACTCCGCCGAGGTGGAGCGCTTTGGCAAGCCCCACCCGGATGTCTATATCCACGCCGCCGAGAAGCTGGGAGTGGAGCCCGTGCACTGCTTCGCCATTGAGGACAGCTTCACCGGCCTGCTGGCGGCCAAGGCGGCCTCCATGAAGGCGCTGATTGTGCCGGACCCGGCCCTTGTCGGCGATCCACGCCTCGCCATCGCCGATCACCAGCTGCATTCGCTCGCTGAGCTGGATGCCGACATGCTGACCCGCTGGGTGGCTTGAATCCATCCGGGGCCAAGGGCGTGTCGGATCAGAATATCGGGGCACCGTGCATCCCTTGAACCCTGTCATAAACGTGCGCCCGCTCGCGGTTGGGCCGCCTCTTGCCGACTAGAATCAGGGAACAGAGGCGGCCCAAGGGCCCGAGGAGGTCACCATGATCGAATACATCAGCAAGCGCATCGTCTGCCCGCACTGCGGCCACCACACCCGGGTCGAGCTGGATGCCAGCCAAGGGGATCAGGAGTTCTACGAGGACTGCATGGCCTGTTGCAATCCGATCCACCTGCGATTGCACCGGGATGACGCTCGCGACTGCCTGCAGCTGTTTGTGGATGCGGACGACGAGCAGATGTTCTGATTGCCGTTTCGATGGCTCGGCCTGCATGAGGCATGCCTGTATCATCGGGTGCATACGTGATGCGTCGCCCTGCGCTGGGGATGAGGACTGAAGCGACGCCATGCTGTCGAATCCAGGCTCGCTTCTCCTCAGGTACCTGAGCCCCTCAAAATGATCCCATAGAAAAAAGCCCCTCGGAGAACCTCAAATCATCCTGAAGTTCGCCAAGGGGCCTTGTCGCTTATGTGATGGTTGTCGGCTCATGGATGTGCCAGACACTCGAAGTGTAGGTCCGGTTTCATCCTTCGGCCAGCGTCAGACAGCCAGGCTCCGTGAGACACAGCAGGCCAAGGGGGTGCCGGCCACACCGGGCATGGTGTTTCTCCTCGCCACAGGGTTCTCCTGTTCATCGCTTTGGGCCCGTCATCTTGATGGGCTTCGTCTGGATCAGACACTGCAAGATGCGGACACAGGCCCATGACGGCCTGGGTTCTGCGTTGACTGAAGCCTTTACAGCCACGGATAGGACAGGCCCCCATGATGCAGGCCCAGCTTGAGGGGTGAACGCAGGCGGATCAGGCTGGCTGGCGCGCCGCCAGCACCCGCTCCACTGTGTCGACGATGGCCTGGGTCTGGGGATCGATCTCGATATTGGTTTGCCAGCCCGCCTTGATCCAGCCCAGGTTGGTGCGGGCCAGGGTCTCGGGAATGAGGTTGACGCAAAACTCGCTGCCGCGCACCTCGCCTATGGTCAGGCTGATGCCGTCGATGCCGATGTAGCCCTTGGTCAGCACGTATTTCATCAGTTCGGGGGCGAGGCGGTACCACACCTGGCGATTGTTGGGGGTGTCGATGACCGAGGTCACCTCGGCCGTGCCCATGATGTGGCCGGACATGGCATGGCCGCCAATCTCGTCGCCAAAGCGGGCGGCCCGCTCCACATTTACCTTGTCCCCTACCCCGAGCGCACCGAGGTTGGTCAGGCGCAGGGTCTCCTGCATCAGATCGAAGCTGACCAGGTCCCCCTCCACCCGGGTGACCGTCAGGCAGCAGCCGTTGTGGGCCACGGAGGCGCCAAGCGCCAGCCCCTCACCCCAGGCCGGGCTCGGCATGCGGATCACATGGGTGCGGAAGTTGGGCAGCTCTTCGATGGCCACCAGTTCGGCGGTTCCCTGTACTATGCCGGTGAACATGTCTCGTCTCCACGCTGTAATAAAATTGTCGGCAGGTTACCCCCGGCCACAGTGCAAGACAAGGGTGCCGGCTGACAAGGCGGGCCCCGATCGTTATAGTGACCCCATTCAATCCAGGCTTAACGAGGAAACAAAAATGCAGGTATATCAGTGCTGTGAAGCCATTCGCATCGCCTACAACCAGATAGGCTCAGGTGAACAGGGATATGTACCCCAAGCCATCGCCGCCAGCGTACGGGCGCTCAACGCCGTGGCAAGCGACGATAGGGTGCCGGCAGACCTTCGCGAGCAGGCCGCCTACGCCGCCGCCAACCTGCTGATCAGCGATCACGAGGACGCCTGA
Organism: Aeromonas sp. S2(2024); assembly: GCF_041402505.1. Taxonomy (NCBI): domain Bacteria; kingdom Pseudomonadati; phylum Pseudomonadota; class Gammaproteobacteria; order Aeromonadales; family Aeromonadaceae; genus Aeromonas; species Aeromonas sp. S2(2024). Next base: position 132,560 of record NZ_JBGLRL010000006.1, on the reverse strand, counting down.
TCCCGGGTAGAAATGCGCCGCCAACCTTCCACGTTGGCGGATTTTCAGGCTAGAATGACACCCCCGCGCTTTGTTTCTTCCTGCCGAGGAGACCAAAGCCCCTCTCATTTACCCGTTCTTTTCTCTTTTATCTGATCCACTCGGAGGTGTCAGTGCAACGTTATTGGACCGAGGCGAAGCAGCTCGTTCGTCTAGCCAGCCCCATACTGGTGGCCCAGGTGGCCCAGATCGCCATGAACTTCGTCGATACCGTGATGGCGGGTCAGGTCAGCGCCGTGGATCTCGCCGCCGTGTCGGTGGCCTCCAGCTTCTGGCTGCCGATCATCTTGCTGGTGCAGGGCATCATCATGGCGCTCACCCCCATCGTTTCCCAGCTCAACGGGGCCCGCAAACGGGACGAGATCCGCCCGGCCGTGCACCAGGGCTTCTGGCTGGCGCTGATGGTGACCCCCATCGCCATGCTGGCACTCTACTTCAGTCCGCTGGCGCTGCAGTTCATGGATGTGGATCCCGTGATGGCGGAGAAGACCGCCGGTTACCTGCACGCCATCCTGTGGGGCCTGCCCGCCTTCGTGCTGTTCCAGGTGCTGCGCAACTTCAGCGAGGGGCTCTCCCATACCATGCCCACCATGGTGATCGGGTTTGTCGGGCTGGCGGTCAACATCCCCGCCAACTACATCTTCATCCACGGCCACTTTGGCATGCCGAAACTCGGCGGGGTCGGCTGCGGCGTGGCCACCGCCATCGTACTCTGGGCCATGCTGCTGGCGATGATCGCCTACGTGAAGCTCTCCCCCCACTTCAAGAAGATCAACCTGTTCGCCCAGCTGGCACGCCCCAACGGCAGCCGGATCTGGCGCCTGTTTCGCTTAGGGTTCCCCATCGCCATGGCCATCTTCTGCGAGGTAACCCTGTTCACCGTGGTGGCACTGATGCTGGCCCCCTTCGGCGCCGAAACAGTGGCAAGCCACCAGATAGCGCTGAACTTCTCCAGCCTGGTGTTCATGCTGCCGCTCTCCATTGGCGTCGGTGTGACCATCAGAGTCGGCCACAGCATAGGGGAAGGCCAGCCGGAGCAGGCCCGGGTCGCCGCCCGCACCGGTCTGATGCTCGGCATGGCGGTGGCCGCCGGTACCGCCGCCCTGACGGTGTTGCTGCGCGAGCCCATCGCAGGCATCTATACCGATGATCTCCAGGTGATCACGCTGGCCGCCACCCTGCTGTTCTTCGCCGCCATCTACCAGATCTCCGATTCGGTGCAGGTGGTGGCCGCCGCCGCCCTGCGCGGCTACAAGGACACCCAGGCCATCTTCTACATCACCATCATCGCCTACTGGGGCATGGGGCTGCCCACCGGCATGATCCTGGGGCTGACCGACTGGGTGGTGCCGCGCATGGGGCCGCAGGGTTTCTGGGTCGGCTTCATCGTCGGCCTCACCGGCGCCGCCCTGATGCTGGGGGCGCGGCTGAGGTTCATCTATGGCCGCTTCGCGAGCCCGGAGGCCTGCACCGCGCTTTCCCGGGCCCAATAAAGGGCGCCACGACGCCGCTCAATCGAGCTGCTCGCCTGCAAAATCAACAGGCTGCGCAAGAACTGGGCAAACAGTCTCCTTTGTGCATGTCCCTTGTTGACAGCCTTTGGGGGCATGGGTAGTATGCCGACCACGCAAGCAACGTCGTGTTCGCTTGCATGATGAAAAGCGGGTTTATAGCTCAGTTGGTTAGAGCACTACCTTGACATGGTAGGGGTCGTTGGTTCGAATCCAATTAAACCCACCACTTTTCGCGATGCGTCCTTAGCTCAGCTGGTTAGAGCACCACCTTGACATGGTGGGGGTCGGTGGTTCGAATCCACTAGGACGCACCATCACGACACTGTTATGCGTCCTTAGCTCAGCTGGTTAGAGCATCACCTTGACATGGTGGGGGTCGGTGGTTCGAATCCACTAGGACGCACCATAACAGTTTGAATAAATTGCAGATGTGGGTTTATAGCTCAGTTGGTTAGAGCACTACCTTGACATGGTAGGGGTCGTTGGTTCGAATCCAATTAAACCCACCACTCCCCTGCAAATGAAAAAGCCGCATCGCGCACCCTGCGTCCTTAGCTCAGCTGGTTAGAGCATCACCTTGACATGGTGGGGGTCGGTGGTTCGAATCCACTAGGACGCACCAAATTTGAAAAGCCCGCTCCTTGAGCGGGCTTTTTGCATTCTGACGTTGCCCTGTCCTCCCGGTCATCCTGACCCGGATCAGCCCCGGCTGCGGGGGCTGGCTCGCTAGAAGAGATCCAGCTGCTGGCCGCAGATACGGTCGAACGACTCGCCGATGAAGGGGAGGATGGCGTCGGCGATGGGCCTCAGCTGCTTGTCGATGTAGTGCTCGTAGTCGATGGCGCTGCGCCTGTACTCCAGCGGCTCTGGGCCGTTGAGGGTCATCAGATAGGCGATGGTGCCCCTGTGCTGATAGCGCTGGGGCAAGCCGCGGCGCAGGTTCTCTTCGTCCGCCAGGCGCGCCGCCCGCACGTGGGGCGGCACATTCTTCTGATACTCCTCGAGTTTTTGGCGCAGCCGCTTGCGGTAGATGAGCAGATCGTCGTGCAGGCCAGCACGGGTCTCATCCACCATGGTGCGCACATAGCCGCTGGGATCTTCATCGTGAAACACCAGCTCATAGAGGCGGGTCTGAAACTGCTTGGCCAGCATAGTCCAGTCGGTGCGCACAGATTCGAGCCCCTTGAACACCAGCTGCTCACTCCCCTCCTGCCCCTCGCCGCCGACCAGGCCGGCATAGCGCTTCTTGCTCCCCTTCTCCAGCCCGCGGATGGTCGGCATCAGGAAGCGGCGGTAGTGGGTCTCGTATTCGATCTCGAGATAACAGGGCAGATCGAACTCACGCCTGATCAGCGCCGTCCAGTTATCGTTGATCATGGTGGCCAGCTCGCGGCCTATCTGTTCGGCCTGCTGCGGGCTGGTCTCCCTGTTCAGGTGAACGAAGGTGGAGTCGGTGTCGCCATAGATCACCTCGAACCCCTTGGCCTCTATCCACTCCCGGGTCTGCTGCATGATGCTGTGACCGCGCAAAGTGATCGATGATGCCAGCCTAGGATCATAGAAGCGGCAGCCCCCCGATCCCAGCACGCCGTAGAAGGAGTTCATGATGATCTTGATGGCCTGGGAAAGCGCCTTGTTGCTGGCCGCCTTGGCCCTATCCCGCGCCGCCCACAGGGTGGCGATGAGATCCGGCAGGAAGTGCCGGCTGCGGGAGAACAGGGCGCCGCGAAAGCCGGGAATGGCCTGTTCGGGGTGCTGCAACCCCTCCACCAGTCCCATGGGATCGATGAAGAAGGTGCGGATGATGCTGGGATACAGGCTCTTGAAGTCGAGCACCAGCACGTGACGATAGAGGCCGGGCTTGGAGTCCATCACATAGCCGCCGGGGCTCGCCAGCCCCCCGTCGGCGGGCAGATTGGGGGCCACGTAGCCGCCGCGATGCAGCCGCGGCAGGTAGAGGTTGGTAAAGGCGGCCACAGAGCCCCCCACCCGGTCCAGTTCGAGACCAGTGAGGGAGGCGCGCTCTATGGCAAAGGGGATGAGGTGGCAGTAGTCGAAGATCTCCCACACCAGCTTGCAGTCTTCCAGGTTGTAGCGGGCCAGCGCCTCCTTGTCGGAGTGGAACAGCTCGGTGATCTTCTCCCCCCGGTTCGCCACGTCCTCGATATCCTTGCCGCGACCGAGCAACTCGCTGGCCACCGCATCCAGGCTGTAGCTGGCAAACTGCCAGGTGGCGCTTTTGAGAGTATCTATGCCATCGAGCACCATGCGCCCGGGGATGATGACGTTGCCGGTCTGGGGATCCCCCCGCGACGAGCGCCAGAAGCAGAGCTCGCGTCCTCGCCCCAGCCGCAGCCGCCGCTTGCCCAGCTCGGCGCGGCGCAGCAGCAGGCGAAAGTCAAAGTTCACCACGTTCCAGCCGATCACCAGATCCGGATCGTGCAGAGTGAACCAGCTCTCCAGCGCGCCGAGCAGGGCGCTTTCATCCGCCACCCACTCGACCTGAGTGCCCCAGCTGTCGGCATCCGCCTCCGGGTTGCCTATCATGATGACCCGCGCATCCTGCTCGCTGTAAAGGCCGACCGAGAAAAGCGCCCCGTCCATGGCACACTCCACGTCCAGGGACACCCAGGAGAGGGTCGGCGTCACCGCCTGGGGCGCGCAGCGCGCCTCGTTCACCTCCCAGTAGCCCTGCCTGCCCCCCTTTTTTACCGCCCGGCCATCGAAGCGCACGCCGGCGGTGATGAAGCGTTCCATCAGGAAGCGCTCCGGCAGCCGGATATCCGCCTCAAAGTGCTCCAGCCCGCGAATGAGCAGCAGCTCGATGGCGCGGTGAAAGGCGCTCAGGGTGGCAAAATAGCAGCCCACCACAGGGCGGCCATCGAAGGTGTGCATGGGCAGGCGGCGAAACCGCCCACTAACCCCGGCGCCCTTGAACAACTCGGCGGCTTCGGCCATGTGGCTCTGTGGCAGGAAGAAGACCGGCTCCTGCCCCGGCACCACCAGTCGCACCGGCCCCTGGGCACTCCAGAGCCACATCACGATTTCGGTCGTGGCAGCCTGCCCGTTGCGGCCACGCACGTCCCGACCGTGGCGGGTCAGGATAAAACCGTCGAGCGGCGGGGTGGCGGGAACGGGGGGCTGGGTCGCAGTCATGAAGAATAGGGGGTCGGCCTTGGGATGGGACTATTGTACGTTCATACAGTGCCCGGCCGCAATTCCCCCGCGTCATGGGGCGGCCTGGCGCCTTATGGGGGGTGGGTCTGCCATCTGCGGCCGGATTGGTGCATAGTCAGGCTATCATCCGTCCATTGCGTCCTTTCATGGCACCGGGAGCATCATGCGCATCGTCCTCCTTATTCCCCTGCTGGCCCTGGGCCTTGCAGGCTGCAGCAACACCTCCTCATCAGGCGGCGATGCGGGGGCCAGCACTGGTGGCGTCTATGGCGCCTCTTACTGGTGGTATGACGACTATTACGGCTATTGGGATGACTACTACCCCTGGTGCTGCGACAACCAGGGGGAGTTCGACGAGCTGATCAAGAAGTGGTGGAGCGGGCTCGATCCGGAGCGCCAGCAAGAGATCAGGGAGAAGTATCAGGATTGGCAGGAGAACCCTGGCCAGCCAGACGTGGCCGCCCTGCGAGGGGATCTGGCGATCCGCTGGAATGCCATGACGCCAGCGCAGCAACAGGCGCTGCGTGACAACCGGCAGAACAGACCCAGCATCAGCAACCCGGACAACTCCCCGCGCTCACCGCTGGACGACAGAGGCGGCACTCTCCCCAGAACCGAGAATGGCCTGCTAGTCCCCGGGGCGCAGCCCAAGGCCGACAACAGTTTGCTGACCCCCTCCACTCAGCCCAAGGTGGATGCCGGACCCCACCTCCCTCGCACCATGACCACGCCGGTGCGCACCCCCACCGTCAGACCGGCGATAAGACCCGGCTTCGCCCCCATGAGAAGCTTCCCGGCGATCCGCCGCCGTTAGGGCGAAAAACCATACGCCATCAACCCATTGCAAGGAGCACGACATGACGCAACAGTGGCAACGCATTTCCTCCCGCCTCACCGACGTGGGCGGCATCCCGGTGGCCCGCGCCCTCCCGGTCAAGGAGCGACGCACCATAGGGCCCTGGTGCTTTCTCGACCACATAGGGCCGACCCGCTTCGCACCCGGCGCCCCCGGGCTGGATGTGGGGCCCCATCCCCATATCGCCCTGCAGACCTTCACCTGGATGCTGGCGGGGGAGATCCTCCACCGGGACAGCCTGGGCAGCGAGCAGGTGATCCGCCCGGGCCAGGTGAATCTGATGACCGCCGGACGGGGCATAGCCCACACCGAGGAGTCCCTGGCCGGCCATCCCGACTTGCACGCCGCCCAGCTCTGGATAGCCCTGCCCGAGGCGGATCAGCACACCCCGCCCCGCTTCGATCACTACCCGAGACTCCCCCGCTGGCAGCAAGAGGGGATCGATCTCACCCTGCTCATCGGCGAGCACAGCGGCCAGCGCGCCCCCACCCTGCACTTCTCCCCCATCCTGGGGCTGGATCTGCACGCCCCACAGGGGGGAGAAATCACCCTCTCCCTGGATCCCGCCTTCGAGCACGGGCTCTTCCCCTTGCAGGGAGAAGCGACCATAGCAGGGGAAACGCTCGCCCCAGAGCAGCTCCTCTATCTGCCACCGGGCACCCGGGCGCTGAGGGTGACACTCGGCCCAGACACCCGCCTGCTGCTCATCGGCGGCGAGCCCCTGACCAAGCCGCTGCAGATCTGGTGGAACTTCGTGAGCTTCAACCCCGAGGCCATTCGCACCGCCGCCGCGGATTGGGAGAGCGGTCACCCCCGCTTCGGCGAGGTGGTGGGTTACGTTGGGCCGCGCCTAGTCGCTCCGCCCCTTGCCGGGCTCTGAGCCCGACAAGACAGACTTACCGTAACGGCACATATCGAATCGAGAGCTGCCTGCAGACCTGCCAGACGTGGAATCGATCGTTTCAACACGGCCGGTAGCGGGCGTTCTTGGTGAGCAGCAAGGATTGTTTATGGATTTATCACCCTTCTATCACGCCAGCGCAGCTGTCTCCGTCCAGATACTCTTCGGATACCGCTTTGGGCACTGGGGATATGGTGGCCTCATGGGGTGCATATGGTTTGTCGCACGAGAGCAGACACAGGCAGAATATAGATGGATAGCGCTGTTCGGGCAGGGGCGAAGGATCAACATGCCTTGGTGGGGAGGATTCGATCCCAGCGTCTGGGAACTGGGGAGTGTGCTGGATTTTCTGGTGCCGATCGCCGTGTGTACACTGGTGTTTGTGGTTGCACGCCGAACCAGCAGGCAGACTTGCGGAGCCGGCTTGTGAAGTGGCAACCATGTTCCCGGCTGATCCACCACTTAAACAAAGAGGGGCACATAGCCCCTCTCGTCATTGCAACCCCTTTGCACAACCAGCCTGATAGAGGTCGGTGCCCTGACACAGGGAAAGTAGACAGGAGGCGCGCCTCAAGTGCGCATCAGAACTCCTCTTCCTGCTCGGCCTTCAGCCTGGCACGACGGGCCATGGCCTCTTCCTGTGCACTCTCGATCTCGTGCAGCACCCCATCCACATCGATGGCCTCGGCACTCTCCTCGAACAGGCCGGTCAGCTCGGTTTCCGGGCCGAGCTTGCCATCTTCGAACAGGGACCACATCTCCCTGGCATAACGGGTCTTGAGCAGCTCGGGGGCATAGATGCCGTAGTAGTTGCGCATATTGTTGACGTCCCGCTCCAGCATTGCCCTGGCCTGGTTGTTGGCGGCGGCATTCACCACCTGGGGCAGGTCGATGATGACGGGGCCCTGCTCGTCCACCAGCACGTTGAACTCGGAGAGATCCCCGTGGATGAGGCCGGCGCAGAGCATGCGCACCACGTAGCGGATCACCTTGCCGTGATCGATGAGCGCCTGCTCGGGCGAGAGCGCCACGTCGTTGAGGCGGGGCGCGACGTTGCCGTCGGCGTCAGTGATGAGCTCCATCAAGAGCACGCCGTCCAGGCAGACATAGGGGGTGGGCACCCGCACGCCGGCGGCAGCCAGCTTGAACAGGGCATCCACCTCGGTGTTCTGCCATACCTCTTCGTGCTGCTTGCGACCGTACTTGGAGCCCTTCTCCATGGCGCGGGCATCGCGGCTGCCCCGCACCTTGCGCCCTTCCTGATAGACCACGGCCTGCTTGAAGCTGCGTTTGGAGGCCTCTTTATAGACTTTGGCGCAGCGGATCTCGTCGCCGCAGCGCACCACATAGACGTCGGCTTCTTTGCCGCTCATCAGCCGGCTGATGACATCGTCGACCAGGCCGTCATCAACCAGAGGTTGGATTCGATTTGGAATTTTCATGACCGCCCTTTTACCTTATTTGCACCTTGTTTGCACCTTGTTTGCGCCTGTTTGCACATGACGGGAGGCCAGACAGGGCCCCGCTTTGGTCCCCCACCGGCCACTTGCCGGGGGTGGCCTGGTGTGCCCCGCGCCAACCGCCTCTCCCTGGTTGTCAACACGACCCGCAAGGGAGCCCTGTGGTTCAATGCTCGGGGGGCAGCCCCTGGCGGATGCGCCGGATCCCTTCTTCGTAGAGACCATCCTCCCCTTCGTTATCCGCCTGAGTCTCGAAAATCTTGAGAAACCACATGTACTGCTCGGGGAAGCGGCCGAGCTGCTGCTCCACTGTGCGATTCATGGTGTTGACGTCCGCCTCCAGATCCAGGGTGGGATAAGGGTCGAACGGCGGCTCCACCTCGAGCCGGTAGCAGCCCTCATCCTCGTCATAGCAGGCCAGGATGGGCATGGCCCGGGCGCCGGTCAGCTTCACCAGCTTGGGCAGGGCCGGCAGGGTCGCCTTGGGGTGGCCGAAGAAGGGCACGAAGATGCTCGCCTCCCGGCCATGATCCTGATCCGGCAGATAGAAGAAGCTGTCGCCGCTGCGCAGGGCCTTGATGGCCGGCTTGATGCCGACGCTGCGCTCGTAGACACGCCCGCCTTTGCTGCGCTCGCGGTTGATATACCAGTCGAACACCGCATCCTTGGGGCTCTTCATCATGGTGCACAGGGGCACCCCCTCATCGGTCAGGTAGCGGCCGATCATGTCCACCGCCCAGGTGTGGGGCACCACGAAGATCATGGGGCGCCCGGCGGCCAGCTCGGCTTCGATATGCTCCCAGCCACGCACCTTGATCCGCCGTTTGAGGAAGGCGGGGCTGCGCCAGGTTAGCTCGCCAAAGCCCATGAAGGTCTTGAGGCCGACCCGGATGGACTTGAGCAGCAACCGCTCGCGCCCGGCCGCATCCAGCGCGGGGAAACAGATCTTGAGGTTGGTCTCGGCGATGTAGGCCTGCTTCCTGGAGAAGCGCAGCAACAGGGGGGCCAGGGCATCGGCCAGCTTGTCTCTGTAGCTGGCCGGGATCCAGGCCAGCAGGGAGAGCAGGGCAAGCGCAAGCCAACTACCCCACAGACGGGGGTGCAGCAGACGCAGATGAAAGGAGGTGTCAAACACCGGATCTTGTGCGGACATGGTCGCCATCGAATCATCAAAACAGACCGTCATTTTAGTGATCCTGACATTTTTTTCTACCCGGTATCCCCCAAGCGGGGTTTCCAAGTCACTGATCCGACTAGTTAGAAATAAAAAGTGGCCCACATGGGGCCACTTGGAAATGTGTATCAAGCTGCGGTTCAGGAATGGGGGCTGAGTCCCTTGCGGATACGACGGATCCCCTCTTCATAGAGGCCGTCTTCCCCCTCTTGATCCTCGCGAGTATCGAAGATCTTGAGGAACCACATGTACTGTCCCGGGTGGCGAGTCAGCTGCCGCTCCACGCAATCGTTCATGCGGCAGGTATCGGCCATCAGGTCATCGCTCGGGTAGTCGGCGAAGGGGGCCTCGATCTCCAGCCGGTAGCAGTGCGCCGCCTCGTCATAGCAGGCCAGCACCGGCACCGCGCGGGCACCGGTCAGCTTGACCAGCCGTGGCAGGGCCGGCAGGGTCGCCTTGGGATGCTTGAAGAAGGGGACGAACAGGCTCGCCTCGCGACCATGATCCTGATCCGGCAGGTAGAAGAAGCTCAGGCCGGATTTCACCGCCTTGATGACCGGCTTGATGCCGGCGCTGCGCTCATAGACGCGGCAGCCATTCTTGGCCCGCTCGCGGTTGATGTGCCAGTCGAACACAGGGTTGCGGGCGCTCTTCATCATGGTGCACATGGGCAGGCCCCGCTGAGAGAAGTAGTAGCCCGCCGCATCGATGGGCCAGCTGTGGGGCACCACCAGGATCACCGGACGGCCGGCGGCTTGCTCGGCCTCAATGTGTTCCCATCCGCTCACCTGGATGCGCTTCATCAGGTACTCAGGGCTGCGCACCGTGAACTCGCCGAACCCCAGCAGGCTCTTGAGGCCGACCCGGATCGAGGTCATCAGAATGGCGTCCCGCTCTGCCTCGCTCTGCTCCTTGAAGCAGATGGCGAGGTTGGTTCTGGCGATGTAGACCTGCTTCTTCGAGATCTTGAGCACCAGGGGCGCCAAGGCGTCAGCCAGCTTGTCACGCAAACGGGGCGGCACATAGGCGAGCACGCCGAGCACACCAAGGGCGAGCCAGCTCAGCCAGTAACGCGGGTGCAGCAAACGGGTCTGGAAGGCAGAATCAAACACGGGATCTTGGGAGGGCATGGGTACTATCAAACGGTGAAAGTGGGCAATTGCGGCCATCCTGACAGGTAATACCAGTGAAAACCACCTTAATATCACCTGAATGAGCGACTATTTGAGCCTTTTCACGAATTGACTGCAGGCTCCTGTCACCCTGTCGGTGACTGCCGCTCACTCCTTGAGCCAGGCCCTTATGCAGCAGACCCCGCCAGGCGGGGTCTGCTCGTTGATGAGACCGGCTGCACCTTAGCGACGCACGGGCTGATCCAGCATGCCGACCTGGCCCAGCGGCAGGAAAAACATCAGGTAACGCAGCGCCACATAGCCGACGATCAGGGTCGCCGCACCGAGTTCCAGATAGGCCAGCTGATTGATCTGCGCAACATAGTCGACCGCCTCTGGCCACTGCGACAGCAACTGACCCACCTTGAACAGGGCGGTGGCGCCGATCACCAGGGGGAAGGTGAAGGCGGCATAACCCGGAGAGAACGGCAGGCGCAGCAGCTTGATGAAGGCCAGGTAGATGATGCCTGTCATCAGCACGGCTATCCCCAGCAGCACGGCCACCAGCAGCAGGGAGGGATCCTGGCTCACGGTCAGGTAGCCGGCGAGCGACAGGCTGGCAGGAGCCGCCAGGATGGCGATGGTGGGCTTGGCAGCATCCGGCACCTCGTGGCTGAAGATGAGGCGATAGAGCATCAGCGGCAGCATCAGGCCGTAGCAGGCCATGCCGAACCAGAGCAGGCCATTGGCCAGGGCAGCGAAGGGGCCACCCGGGTAGGCGACATCGGCCACGATGATCCCCACCGGCGGCACGAACCAGCTCGGCACCATGTGGTGAATTTCAAACGCCTTGGCCCTGTGCCAGACGAAGGTGGCGAGGAACACCAGGTGAAGGATCACCGCAAACAGCCAGAGCCCCTGACCCAGGGTCGGTGCCAGCAGCCCGACCGCCTTGGAGACCACCATGGTTCCCATGGCATAGGTGGGCACCACGCTGCCCACCACGGGGTGGGCGAGATCCTGCCACAGCAGACGCGGGTGCAGCAGGAACTTGAAGGTGAGAACGAGGAGCAGCACGGCGGCGATGGCGGCCCCCAGCAGTTGCAGGCGGCCATCGAACTGACCGGCATTTTCCCAACACCAGCCGAGGCTGGCGATCCCGAGTGCCAGCCCGGCCATGGGGGTCGGGGCGGCGGCAAGGGAGCGACGGGTGCGTGCGATCATGACTGGTACCCTCTTGTGGATGACGATGTGCATAGGATAAAGAGGGTCTATCGTTTACGATATCTAAATGAATTGAACTAAGCGTTTAGGAAAATCAAACGACATGAAGCTGACCCTGCAACAACTCAAGGTGTTCGCCACCATAGCCCGCCACGGCAACCTGGGGGGCACGGCCAGCGAGCTCTGCCTCAGCAAGGGGGCCGTCTCCCAGTCGTTGCAGGAGCTGGAGCGCCAGCTCGCCACCCCGCTGTTCGATCGGGTACATCCCAGGCTCCAGCTCAACAACGAAGGGCGCCTGCTGCAACCGGCCGCCGAGGAGCTGCTGACCCGCATGCAGGAGATAGAGCAGTTGTTCAGTCCGGATGCCGAACCGAGCGGCCAGCTGCGCCTGGGGGCCAGCCAGACCATAGGCAACTATCTGCTGCCCAGTCTGCTGGCAGGCGGCGCCCAGGAGCTGGGCTCCGCCCCCAGAGTGACCATCGCCAACACCCACCTGCTGTGCCACTCCCTTGCCCACTTCGAACTGGATCTGGCTCTCATCGAGGGGGAGAACCATCACCCGGAGCTGGTGAGCGAGTTCTGGCTTGAAGACGAGATGCTGATCATAGCCCCGCCCCAGCACCCCCTGGCGGGGCAGCGGGATCTGCCCCTTTCCCTGCTCGCAGGCGAAACCTGGGTGCTGCGCGAACCCCAGTCGGGGAGCCGCGAGCAGTTCGAGCAGCAGATCCAGCCCAGGCTGCCGCGCTGGCAGGCGGGGCTCGAGCTCAACACCCTGGAGGCGGTGATGCTGGCGGTGGAGAAGGGGCTCGGCATCTCCTTTATCTCCCGCCTCGCGGTCTCCGATCGCCTGCACAGCGGCCGCCTGGTGGCGCTCACCCCGAGCCAGAGCTTCCCCCGCCAGCTCTCCCTCGTCTGGCACAAGCAGAAGTTCCACTCCGCGGCCCTGCGCCGCTTCCTGGCCTTCTGCCGCGCCCAGACCCTGCCTGCCCCCTGAGCCGCCCCGGCTCAGGAACAGCACCAAAAACCCAGAGGACGCCGTGGCGTCCTCTGGAGTGCGGGAAAAAGAGTGGCGCTATCGGCCCGCACCATGCAGCCCCGTCTCGACCCAGCCAAGCACCCGCCGCGTCAGGGCATGGGGCAGCCAGGGAGAGTCCAGCAGCCGGTGGCGGATACAGTCGGTGAAATGATCCGCCTCGTGTTGCATGCCGCCTCCCTGCACCGGCAGGTAGATGTCCTCCGGCCAGGCGGCCGGCGGCGTACCGCCCTGCCAGCGAATGTGCTGGGGGTTCCACCACTTGCCCTCGATGACCAGGGTCCACTCCTCCCCCGAGAGCCAGGCTTCTCTGTCGAGATCTTCGGCGATGGAGGCGCCTAGCTCGGCCGAGAAGGGGTCACCGAAGTTGAAGCGGGCCGCGAGGTCCACCTCCCCCGGTGCCCGTTCCAGCACCACCTCGGGGGCCTTGGTCGCGAGCCCCAGTCGCTCGCAGAGGGCGGCATAGAGCCACAGCGGGTAGACCCCCACATCCCAGGCGGCGCCGCCGTCCAGGGCAGGATCGAACAGTTTGCCGACCCGGGGCGGGGCCGAGCCAAACGCCGCGCGCAGGTTGCGGGGCGCGGGCAGCAGAGGCAGCCGCTGCAGCAGGGCACGCATGGCGGGGAAACACATCACCTTCATGGCTTCCAGCAGCAACAGGCCGCGCTCATGGGCGAGTGCCACCAGGGCGTCCCAATCCCTCAGCCGGGTCACCGCCGGTTTCTCCACCAGCACGTGCTTGCCCGCCAGCAGCATCTGCCTGATCAGGGCGGCGTGCTGTGGGTGGATCACCGCCACATAGACGGCCTCCACCTCGGGGCTCTCGGCCAGGGCCTGATAGCTGCCATAGGCAAACTCCAGCCCCTGCTCACGGGCGAACTCGTCGGCCCGCCCCTGATCCCGGGCGGCGATCGCCACCACACGCCCGCCCCTGGCGTACTGATTGACGTCGCGGCAAAAACGCCTGGCGATGGCACCCGCCCCGGCGATCCCCCAGCGCAGCAGTGGCGCGGTTCCCTGTGATTGCATCTTGTCTCCTCGTGTGGGTAATGGCCCCGGCCATCGGACGGGACAGCACCATCTGTTCGGGCTGTCCCTGCGGCTCAGGCCCTGGCCAGGCTGCGCAGCCAGCTTATCTCGTCACTCCAGATCGTCTCGTCTATGGTCTCGAGGATAAGCGGAATGCCATCGAAACGGTGGTCGTTCATGATGTGGTGGAATACCGCCTCCCCGAGATTCCCCTCCCGCAGGCTGTGGTGGCGATCGACCCGACTACCGAAGGTACACTTGGCCCCGTTGATATGCATCCCCTTGAGGTACTCAAAGCCCACGATGCGGTCAAAGTCGGCGAACACGGCGACGCAGGACTCCGGGGTGCGCAGATCGTAGCCGGCGGCGAAGGCGTGGCAGGTGTCAAAGCAGACGCCGACCCGGCTCTTGTCCTCCACCCCCTCAATCAGGGTGGCCAGGTGCTCGAACGACCAGCCGAGGTTGGTGCCCTGGCCGGCGGTGTTCTCGATCACCGCGGTAACCCCTTCGCTGCGTTCCAGCGCCCAGTTGATGGACTCGCTCACCAGTTTCAGGCTCGCCGCCTCGGGGATCTGCTTGAGGTGGCTGCCGGGGTGAAAGTTCAGATAGCAGAGCCCGAGCTGCTCGCAGCGTTTTATCTCGTCCAAAAATGCATCCCGTGACTTGGCCAGGGCATCGGGATCGGGGTGGCCCAGGTTGATGAGATAACTGTCGTGGGGCAGGATCTGCTCGGGGCGAAAGCCCCCCTTGTCGCAAGCCTGCTTGAAGGCGCGGATGCTGGCCTGCGACAGAGGCGCCGCCTGCCACTGGCGCTGATTCTTGGTGAACAGGGCGAAGGCGTTGGCCCCGATAGCCTGGGCACGGGCTATGGTGTTCTCCACCCCGCCAGCCGCACTGACGTGGGCGCCGATAAATTTCATCTTGTCTCCTCTGCGCGTTGCCATGTCCCCTCCCCGAACGTTGTAGGCGCGGGACAAGGTACATGGTGATTGGGCGTCATTATGCCCAAGCCCGCCCCTTGCGCCAAACCGGGGTTGTCGAGATGACCCTGGCCATCTCGGCCACCTCTCTTGATCTCCCCTCCCACTTGTCGCTCTCCTTCTCCTGGTTAGGCCTTGTGGCATGCAGGTACCGCTGGCTTTGCTGACGAATATCACTGGCCCATGTTTTCTGTGCCATCAACCCGACCACCGGCTGGTCTGTGGCCGCCAACAGCAATAACTGGCTGGTATGCGCACGCTCCGATGACCAAAGGAGAGCATGAACCTCTCTGCCAGCACCAGTAACAGCGCATGTTGTTTTGCATGCGCAGCCGTGAACCAGTAGACACCTTCCATCTCGGCGGGAACAGGGCAAGGCTGCGGGTCATGGCGTTCAACCTGAGCAGATTGTGCCTGTGCTCATTGGATGGGGTTGGTGAGTGGCATGTGAAATTGCCCTGGGGCGATAACAAAAGATGGCGCCCACGGGCGGGAACAAGAGCTCAAGAAATCTGAGTGATGTTCGGGAGCTTGCGTACAAGAGACAGACCCCGAGGCTGGCCTTGTTTATTGGTGCATTCGCTGCTGAAATGGCCCCCTTCATCGAGAAATGGCAAGGATCCATCATGATATTGGAAGTCGCCCCGCTGCAGATCATCCCGGGCCAGGCTGCCGCCTTCGAGCAGGCATTCGAGCAGGCCCAGCGCATCATCAGCACCCAGCCCGGTTACGCCGGTCACCAGTTGCAACGTTCACTGACCGATCCCCACCGCTACCTGCTGCTGGTGAACTGGCAACGGCTCGAGGATCATACCCAGGGATTTCGCGGCTCCCCTCAATACCAGCAGTGGAAGGCGCTGCTCCACCACTTCTACGATCCTTTCCCCACTGTGGAGCATTTTCAGGCCGTACAACCGTGATCAGCCAAGGATGAGCTTGGCCGATCACGGTTGCGGCATCACACCACCCCGTCGGCCAGCCGCTCGGCCCTGTGTGCGATCTGCGGCTCGGCGAAGGTGGACTGGGCCGCGATCAGCTGCAACTCGTAGGCCTCCGCCTGCCAGGTATGCCGCAACACCGCATCGACCGCAGCGTTGGTGCGCTCGAAGGCGGCCACCGCATCAAACCCCGCCTGCAGGTTGGCCAGCATCAGGGCGCTGATGAGATCCCCCACCCCCACCGGTTGACGGGCAAATTCATAGAGCGGACGGGCGATCAGGTAATCCCCTTGGGGGGTAGCCAAGAGCATCTCGAAGCGACCCGGTTCGCGGGCGGCACGCCCCAGATGCTTGACCAGCACCATCTTCACTCCTCGGGCCAGCAGCTGATGCGCCGCGGCGCGCGTCTGGACCAGATCCGCCAGGTGGGTATCACACAGAGTCTCCAGCTCCAGCAGGTTGGGGGCCATTATGTCCGCCACCGGCAGCGCTTGCTCGGTGAGGAAACGGGTCACGCCGGGGGCGACGATACACCCCTTCTCCGGATGGCCCATGACGGGATCGCAAAAATAGATAGCCGCCGGATTGGCCGCCTTGACCGCAGCCACCACGGTCAGGATCTCGTCCCCCTGCTCCGCCGAACCCAGATAGCCGCTCAGCACGGCATCGCACCGCCCCAGTACTTCTATATCCCCCAGCCCCTTGCACAGGGCGCTGATATGGCCGGCGGGCATTGCCATTCCCTGCCAGCCTGCCGCGTACTGGGTATGATTGGAAAACTGCACCGTGTTGACGGGCCAGACCTCCATGCCGAGACGGCGCATGGGGAAGACGGCGGCGCTGTTGCCGGCACAGCCAAATACCACGTGGGACTGGATAGAGAGAATGCGTTTCATCGACACCACCACTGAAGAAGCATGAGGAAAGCGGGCAATATATCGGATGCAGAGCAGGCTCTGCCAGTGATTCCCGGTAACCCTCACCATTTATGCGGCGAAATGACCATTCCATGGAGTGTTACGCCAACGTCCTCCACCCTTGTTAACCTGGCAAACCAGAACCGTCTCGGTCTCGTCGGTGTGACATGGCTTCTTCATACTCTTGTCTGATGGCATATGAGGGCGTTTTTAATACAGGCAGGCGGATGGCGGGAAAAACACCGAGGAAGAGCGACGAGGCGTGGATAGCACTGAGCCCGAGGCCGATGACCCCGGGCTTTGTAGTTAAGGCTTAAGGCCTGGCGAAGTGATAGACCCAGCCTTCGTCCAGGGGGAAGTCGGGGGGCGCAGAGACAAGATCCGGCAGGGAGGCGACCGCCCCCCCGGCAGCATATTGCAGCGCCATCAGGGCGCAGAGGGCGGCGTCGTAGCGATCCGTCCCGGCCACCACATCAGCCGGCAAGGAGGCCACTATCTCCTCCCTGGCAGGTGAAGCCTTGCCTGCCACCTTGGCAAGAGCCGGATAGACCTCCAGCACGGCGCGCTCGGCCCGGGGCTGTAACCTGGGCACAAGCTGCAGACCCCCAAGGCGCGGCAGCATGGAGAGCGCCAGGGTGGCGTTGTTGCCGAGTCTGTCGAAGGTGGCCGATAGCGGCTTCTTGCCGTATTGCTGATGCAACCAGCGCTCGCAGTCCCGATAGGCATAGGGGTTGTCTATCTCCCGCTGGGGCACGGCGCATTCGACGCCCCTCCCCGCCAGCAGCTCGCCGAGGGCACGGGGAAATGCCAGCGGGGCGTCGATGCCGAGTGCCAGTCGCGGGCAGGCCAGCGCCTGCATCAGCGCCATCTCGTCTTGCAGCGCCGGACGCAGCAAGGCATCCAGATCCGGCGCCACCCTGGAGCTCAATCGAAACAGAGGGGAGACCCCGAGCCAGTGCAACTGCTGCGTGCGGCTCTGCCAGCCCACCACGGCCACCGCCTGGGCATTGCCCTGCCAGCCCCTTACATCCCAACCGATGCCGATCGCATCCATGTGTTCCGTTGTCATGCCCCTGTCACCTTTGCGCACTATTGATGGAGCACAGGGTAATGGCTGCGCCTCCTAAAGCAAGGTCAGGCTCCCCTCCTAGAAGGATTTCTTGAAATTGATGAGGGGCAAGATGGGGAAGATGCCGTTCTCGGCGTAGTTGGCGAGGCCTATCTGCAGACCATCAAGGTGTTTTGTGGCATTGATGAAACCAAGCTGGAAGGTGGTGCGCTCGGCATAATTGACAAAGCCGACGTTGGCCAAGGCATTGCCTTGGGCGATGTTGACCGCCCCCCAGTTCAGCCCCTGCACATTGTTGGTCAGGTTGACGAAGCCCAGGTTGACCCCGGTGTCCTGCCCCTCATGCCAGTTGACGGCATTGATGGCGACCCCGCCGAACTGATGGCGCACCCGACCAGCGCCGAAGAAGATGCCGAGCTGCAGACCGGTGAACTGATCCACGTCGGAGAGTGCGAACACCGGCAGGTCAATGCCCTTCACCTGGCCGGTGCGGCCATACAGGAAGGAGGCGCGTGCGCCTTCCACCTGGTGGGACGAAGGCAGGTTGATGCCGGGCAGGGAGATCTGGACCGGAGTGCTGGCCTGGGCGGTGCCGGCGAGGGCCAGCGCGGAGCAACCGAGCAGCAGGGCGAGAGGGTTCATCGGGATTCCTTGGCAGTCTGAATGACGTGCCAGCCTACCAGCGCGGCGCTGGCGGGACGAGCGTGCACCAGGCCCCGTGCGTCACCTCTCGTCTGACCCCACTCCCGGCGAGGAACGCTGACAAAAAAATTCAAACAGAAATTAACATTTATGTCATTTACACCAAACCGCATTTGATTGCAGAATGCTCAAACGTGTGTTTGAACAGAGCAAACAACACGTGAACATGGATGACGAGTTGTACCCACTCTGGGCCAGTTGGCTCATAACAATACAGTTCAGCCGAAATGGAGACGCATGATGAATATGGACATACTCAAGAGCTTTACCGAGCAGATGCAAGGCTTTGCCTCCCCCCTCACCCGCTACAACCAGTTGCTGGCCAGCAATATTGAACAGCTGACCCGGTTGCAGCTGGCCTCCGCCAACGCCTACGCCGAACTGGGCCTCAACCAGTTGCAGGCCGTGAGCAAGGTGCAGGATACCCAGAGCCTGGCCACCCTCGGTACAGTGCAGCTGGAGACCGCCAGCCAGCTCTCCCGCCAGATGCTGGACGACATCCAGAAGCTGAGCGCCCTCGGCCAGCAGTTCAAGGAAGCGCTGGATACCCTGACCGCGGACGGCATCAAGAAGAGCACGGGCAAGGCCTGATAACCCCTGGCTGCCCGCTCGGGCAGCCACATCTCCCCACGACTCGACGGTGCGGGCTCGTTCCCGCCTCGGGTGTGGGTGAAGGAGAGCACATGAGCCAACCATCTTATGGCCCGCTGTTCGAGGCCCTGGCCCACTACAATGAAAAGCTGCTGGCCATGGCCAAGGCCCAGACAGAGCGTACAGCCCAGGCCCTTCTGCAGACCAATCTGGACGATCTGGGCCAGGTGCTGGAGCAAGGCAGCCAGCAACCCTGGCAACTGATCCAGTCTCAGATGAACTGGTGGCAAGATCAGCTCAAGCTGATGCAGCACACCCTGCTCAAGAGCGCAGGCCAGCAGAGCGAGCCGGTGATCACCCCGGAGCGCAGCGATCGCCGCTTCAAGGCCGAGGCCTGGAGCGAGCACCCCCTCTATGACTACCTCAAGCAGTCTTACTTGCTCACCGCCAGGCACCTGCTGGCCTCGGTGGATGCCCTGGAGGGCGTCCCCCAGAAGAGCCGGGAACGGCTGCGTTTCTTCACCCGTCAGTACGTCAACGCCATGGCCCCCAGCAACTTCCTGGCCACCAACCCGGAGCTGCTCAAACTCACCCTGGAGTCCGACGGCCAGAATCTGGTACGCGGGCTGGCTCTGCTGGCCGAGGATCTGGAGCGCAGCGCCGATCAGCTCAACATCCGCCTGACCGACGAATCCGCCTTCGAGCTCGGCCGGGATCTGGCGACCACCCCGGGCCGGGTGGTGCAGCGCACCGAGCTCTATGAGCTCATTCAGTACAGCCCGACCACCGAGACGGTGGGCAAGACCCCGGTACTGATCGTGCCCCCCTTCATCAACAAGTACTACATCATGGACATGCGGCCCCAGAACTCCCTGGTGGCCTGGCTGGTCGCCCAGGGCCAGACGGTGTTCATGATCTCCTGGCGCAACCCGGGGGTGGCACAGGCGCAAGTCGATCTCGACGACTACGTGGTGGACGGGGTCATCGCCGCCCTGGACGCCGTGGAGGCGGCCACCGGCGAGCGGGAGGTGCACGGCATCGGTTACTGCATCGGCGGCACTGCCCTCTCCTTGGCCATGGGCTGGCTGGCGGCGCGGCGCCAGAAGCAGCGGGTGCGCACCGCCACCCTGTTCACCACCCTGCTGGACTTCTCCCAGCCCGGGGAGCTTGGCATCTTCATCCACGAGCCCATCATAGCGGCGCTCGAGGCGCAAAATGAGGCCAAGGGCATCATGGACGGGCGCCAGCTGGCGGTCTCCTTCAGCCTGCTGCGGGAGAACAGCCTCTACTGGAACTACTACATCGACAGCTACCTCAAGGGGCAGAGCCCGGTGGCCTTCGATCTGCTGCACTGGAACAGCGACAGCACCAATGTGGCGGGCAAGACCCACAACAGCCTGCTGCGTCGTCTCTATCTGGAGAACCAGCTGGTGAAGGGGGAGCTCAAGATCCGCAACACCCGCATCGATCTCGCCAAGGTGAAGACCCCTGTGCTGCTGGTCTCGGCGGTGGACGATCACATCGCCCTCTGGCAGGGCACCTGGCAGGGCATGAAGTTGTTCGGCGGGGAGCAGCGCTTCATCCTGGCGGAATCGGGCCACATCGCCGGCATCATCAACCCGCCGGATGCCAACAAGTACGGCTTCTGGCAGAGCGAGGCCGAGGCCGAGAGCCCGGAGAGCTGGCTTGCTGGGGCGAGGCACCAGGGCGGATCCTGGTGGCCCGAGATGATGGGCTTTATCCAGAGCCGTGACGAGGGGTCGGAACCCGTTCCCGCGCGGATCCCGGCGGAGGGGCTGGCCCCCGCCCCCGGCCATTATGTCAAGGTGCGGCTCAACCCCGTGTTTGCCAGCGCTACCGAGGAGGACGCCGCATGAGCCCACAATCCCTTGAAATAGGCCAGAAGGCTCACCTGACCAAGCGGTTCGGGGCGACGGAGGTGGCCGCCTTCGCCGCGCTCTCGGAGGATTTCAACCCCTTGCACCTGGATCCGGCCTTCGCCGCCACCACGGCGTTCGAGCGCCCCATCGTCCACGGTATGTTGCTCGCCAGCCTCTTCTCCGGGCTGCTGGGCCAGCAGTTGCCGGGCAAGGGGAGCATCTATCTGGGCCAGAACCTCAGCTTCAAGCTGCCGGTCTTTGTCGGGGACGAGGTGACGGCTGAGGTGGAGGTGATTGCCATGCGGGACGACAAGCCCATCGCCACCCTGGCCACCCGCATCTTCACCCAAGGCGGCGCCCTCGCCGTGACGGGGGAAGCGGTGGTCAAGCTGCCTTGAGCACCGACGGCACACAGACACAATCAGCCCGGCCCTCGCCGGGCTGATTGTTTGCCGCGCTCCGTTCCCCTTTTTCGGGACAATTGAGCCCTGGCCCTTTCCCTGCCCCGCCTAACTGCCTAAAATGGCCGCCCTGCCGTGTAGGCATTCATCCAGCTAGAGGATTTCCCATGGAGACGTTTCTGCTCGAAGGTCACCCCTTCGTTGCCTTGTGTGACCTGATCAAACATCAGGGTTGGGCCGATTGTGGCGGTGCCGCCAAGGCGCTGGTCGCAGAGGGTCTGGTGGAAGTGGACGGTCAGGTCGAGACCCGCAAGCGCTGCAAGATAGTGGCCGAGCAGGTGGTCAACTTCAACGGCATGAAAGTTGTGGTAAAGGAAGGTATCAGCCCCGAGATCCTTTAAGTCTCGCGGCCTGATCCTCAATGGCACCAGAGCCCGGCCATCGGCCGAACCCTGACGCCCAGCAGGGGCTGCCTAGCTGGCCTTGATCGACAGGGTCAGCACGAAGCGCGCCATCGCCTCATCCCCGTTGAGCGACGGGCAGGTGGCCACCACCTGGATGGGGCGGTTGATGCGCTGCCCCGTCGCCAGGGACTCGTCGATCATGGCGTCGATGGCCTCCCCGGCCGCGCAGTCAAACTGCACGTCCCCCTCGGGGCGCTTCAGAAACTCCCCCTGCACATCCTTGAAGGCAAAGTGCACCTTCTTGCGCCGTGCCCGCCCCTTCTCCATCACCAGCAAGCCCCCCACCAGATCGGCGCCGGTGGCGAGCGCCCCGAAGTACATGCTGCCCAGGTGGTTGCGGGTGCGCCAGCCCAGCGGAATGCGGATGCGCAGCGCCTTGGCGTTCATCTGCTCGATGACGGGGGCACAGAATCCGATGACGGGAATATAGCGCCAGGCGAACAGGCGCAGTGCCAGATTGGCTTTGAAGCGTTGCAGGTCCATTGCAAACTGATCCGATGAGTGAGTGTGAACGAAATGTTGCCAGTCCCCACCCCAATAGACAAGCCTCCATTGCCGTCCTTGTGAGGGCGATCGGCTCCCGGGTGCATTTGAAAATCACATGATGGGCGCCGTTGCATTCGATGGGGAGAGACTGACCCTGACATCCTCGCCTAAGGGGTGCCATTCCCCCTTAGTGCCAGACATTTTCTTCATTAAGAATCCATATGGCACTTTCATTACACTCCTAGCCGGATGAAAGCTAACGATAAATGGGATTGCCCAGGCGCTAGTTCACCCTCTCGCCAGCGCCACTGAGAATAATCGCAGTAACGAAATACCTCCCCCCTCGCTAGGCTGTTGCTGGCCCGGAAGTAGCCACTCGGCACCGGGTCAACCCGTTTACCAATCTCACCATAAGGATAGAGAGATGAGTCACGTGCAACAGTTGTTCAACGGGGGCGAGAGCGCCGGTACTTTCCTGCTCAACTTCAACAACAACCGTGCCTTTGAGCTGTTTGGCCGGGAGTACCTCAAGTGCTATGCCAACCTCAGCACCAAGGGCAAGATGAGCAAACCTCTGCCCACCGGGCCGCTCAGCTACGCCGTCGACTTCGCCATGGATTGCGGCTGCAGCTCTGTGCTGATCGATTTCAACCTCGCCTACAAGAAGACCTTCGGCAACCAGGCCCAGGCTCCCCTGTGGCGCGAGTCGGACTACGAGGCCGAGATAGTGCTCTGCCAGCTGATGCGCGAGGCCCCGGCCAGCCGCCTGAGCAACCATGATCAGTTCGCCGAGGCCGAGGCCTTCTTCAACGACGTCAACCTGCCCACCACAGCCAAGAATGTGGGGAGCGATCCCTATGCCGACAAGGACGGTCTGGTGGAGTTCATCGTGGCCAACGAGCTGCTGGACGATCCCGCCGTCATGGCCAAGCTGGCGGAGCAGAAGGCCTACCTCATCGCCATCACCTCAGTGGTCACCGCCTACATCAACCGCTACGCCGAGGCCTATGGCGAGCAGTACAAGACGGACGCGGATCTCTGGGCCCGTGCCCTCTCCAAGATCCCCCTGATGGGGCCGAGCAAGATAGATCAGCAGAGCTACAGCCGCCACATCAAGGGGCTCAGCATCGCCACCGACTTCATCAACTTCATCATGGACGTGGTGGTGAGCCAGGGCACCACGGCGCTGGCGAGCTTCAACAAGTTCCTGCAAAAACAGGGGGATGCCATCCGCTTCGGGGTGAAGAACAACAAGGACTTCTACAAGACCATCACGGTCGGCATCACGGTGGAAGTGTTCAAGGTGGGCAGCGAGCTGGTCTATGTGCCGAAGATCAAGCAGTACCGCATCAATTTCGACCGCCAGAACAGCAAGTTCACCTCCGCCTGTGCCAGCGCCGACTTCGTCGACATCCACTTCAACTACCTCTATGCCGCCAACGTGTTCGACTACGAGGCCTTGAAGGATCCGGAGATCAAGCGCGACTTCGACAGCTTCATCCAGAAGCAGCGCAAGGCCCAGATCGAGGAAGCCGATACCTTCTTCAACGACGACTTCCCGCCCCTGCAACCCAAGCAGATCGCACGGAGCAAGGCCACGGTCTGATCCTCCCCAATAACAAAAACAACACAGCCGGCATCTGCCGGCTGTTTTTATATGAGGAACCTCAGGCCCGTTTCTCTTCGAGCCAGGCCCCCTGACTCTGCATCTCGAACAGCTGGGCGTAGTGGCCCCCCAGCGCCATCAGCTCCCCATGGGTGCCGCGCTCGCTGACCTGGCCGCGGGAGAGCAGCAGGATCTCGTCCGCATCCACTATGGTGGAGAGCCGGTGGGCGATGGCGATGGTGGTGCGGCCACGGCGCGCCGCCGAGAGCGCCTGGGAGAGCGCGAGCTCGGTCTGGGAGTCCACGCTCGCGGTCGCCTCGTCCAGGATGAGGATGCGCGGATCCCCCACCAGGGCGCGGGCAAAGGAGAGCAGCTGGCGCTGACCGGCGGAGAGGTTCTTGCCCCCCTCCTCCATCAGGGTCTCCAGCCCCTGTGGCAGATGGCGCACGAAGGCGGCCAACTGCACCTCCTCCAGGGCCTGCCAGAGCCGCGCCTCATCGATGCCGTCACGGCCGAGGCGCAGGTTGTCTGCCAGGGTGCCGACGAAGATGAAGGGATCCTGCTGCACCAGGCCTATGCTGCGGCGCACCGCCGAGAGCGACAGCGCGCTCATGGGGTGATCATCGAAACGGATGCAGCCCTGATCCAGCGGATAGAAGCCCATCAGCAGGCTGATGATGGTGGACTTGCCGCTGCCGGTGTGACCCACCAGCGCCAGCATCTGGCCGGGACGGGTGGCAAAGCTCACCTCCTGCAGCACCGGCTGCTGGCCATCGTAGGAGAAGCTCACCCGCTCGAAGCTGACCCGCCCCTGCAACGCAGGACTCTCGCCTTCGGTGCTTTCGCGGGTTTCATCGAGCAGGGCGAAGACCCGCTCCCCCGCCACCATGGCCTGCTGCAGCTGGTTGAGCTGGTTGGTCATCTCGATCAGAGGCTCGATCATGCGCCCCAGATAGCTGATGAAGGCGTAGAGCACCCCCACCTGGATGGCGCCGCCCGTGCTCAACCCCTCGTGGGCAAACAGGGCCAGCAGGCCGATGAGCACCATCATGTAGAAGAGATCGATGAGGGGACGCAGCAGTATGCCGTTGATCTTGAGGCTCTTGATCCTGGCCTGCCAGTGCTGCTGGTTCACCTCGGCAAAGGCATTGGCGAAGTGGCGCTCCTGCACCATGGCCTGAATGACCGGCATCCCCTGCAGGGACTCGTTGAGCCGGCTGTTGATGTCGGAGAGCAGGCTGCGGGTCGCCCGCACCACGGGCACGCTCAGTTTCTGATAGAGCCACATCACGGCTCCCACCGCCGGCAGCAGGGTGGCACACACCAGCATCAGGCGCAGATCCAGCAGCGCCATGGAGATGAGGATGCCGCACAGCAGCACCACCTTTTGCACCAGCAACCCTATCACCTGCACATAGAGGTTCATGATCGCCTCTGTGTCATTGGTGATGCGGGAGATGAGGGAGCCCGAGCGATGCTTGTCGAAATAGCGGGCCGGCAGCCGGATGGCGGTGGCAAACACCTGCTCGCGAAGGGTCTGCACCACCGCCTGGGCGATGCGGTTGAAGCGCAGGGATTGCAGGTAAAAACCCGCCGCCGAGAGCACCTGAAGGCCGAGATAACCGGCGGCAAGAGCGGCGATGTCGGGCCACACCAGCTGGCGCGGCGCCAGATAGTCGTCGATGAAGAGTTTGATGAGCAGGGGCCCGGCCACTTCGGCGCCGGTGGCCAGCAGCAGGCAGATGCCCGCCTGCACCAGCCAGCGCGGGTAACGGGCGCAATAGGCGAGCAGCCGTTTGATGGTCGGGTTCACAGACTTGCCTCCAGCACAGCACTCTCAGGGAATTGACTCTCTTTGCACCCTTCTCCCCTTGCGGGAGAAGGGTTGGGGATGAGGGGAACCACTCGTCTCATCATCGAACTCACAGGCTCTCCTCCACGTCTTGTTCCAGGCGCTGATAGCGCACCATGTCCGCGTACCAGCCGTTGTGGGCCATCAGGGCACCGTGGGCACCGCGCTCGCTGATGGCTCCCTGCTCCAGCACCAGGATCTCGTTGGCCTGCTCCACCGCCGTCATGCGGTGGCTCACCAGAATGAGGGTCCGTCTGTGGGCCTTGAGCGCCAGCAGGATCTGCTGTTCGGTGTGGGCATCCACCGCCGACAGGGCGTCATCCAGTACCAGGATGGGGGCATCCAGCAGCAGGGCGCGGGCAATGGCGAGGCGCTGCTTCTGGCCGCCGGAGAGGGTCACCCCCTTCTCCCCCACCTCGGTCTCATAGCCTCTGGGGAAACGAACTATGTCTTCGTGGACGCAGGCGATGCGCGCCACCCGCTCTATCTCCTCCTGGCTGGCCTCCGGCTTGCCGAGGGCGATGTTGGCGGCGATGGTGGTGGAGAAGAGGAAGGGCTCCTGGGGCACATAGGCAAACTGGTTGCGCAGGGTGCCCAAGGGCAGCTGATCGATGGGCACGCCCCCCATGGTAATGGCACCGGCCGTAGGATTGGCCAGCCGCATCAAGAGCTTGAGCAGGGAGCTCTTGCCTGCTCCGGTGCGCCCCACCACCCCCAGCATGCCTCCTTGTTGCAGGGCAAAGTCGATGCCCGCAAGCAGGCTGCGCTGCTCCAGCCGATAGCCCAGGCCCCTGGCCTCAAGGGGCAGAGCCGAGACAAAGGCCGCAGGCCGGGCGGGCTCTTCGATGTCGCTGCGCTCACTCAGCATGCTCTCGATACGGGAGTAGGCGGCGCTGCCCCGCTCTATGATGTTGAACAGCCAGGCGATGGCAAACATGGGCCAGATCAGCTGACCCAGGTACATGGTGAAGCTGGTGAGCTCCCCCAGGGTCAGCTTGTCTTGCAGCACCAGGGCGCTGCCGCCGGCCACCGCGAGGAAGTAGGAGCAGCCGATGCACAGGTAAATCACGGGATCGAACTTGGCATCGATGCGGGCCACCGCCATGTTGCGCTCTCCCGCCTGACGGGTCAGCTCGGCGAAGCCTTGATCCTCGAGGGACTCCACCGCATAGGACTTGAGCACCCGCACCCCGGAGAGAGCCTCCTGGGTCTTGTTGTTGAGCCGGGAGAAGGCCCCCTGCGCCGCCTTGAACTCCTTGTAGATCTGGGTGCCAAAGCGGTTCATGAAGAAGGCCATCACCGGCAGCGGCAACAGGGAGAGCAGGGTCAGCTGCCAGGAGTACTGGCTGCACATGATGGAGAGCACCAGGATCCCGACGATGAAGGAGTCCACCAGGGTCAGCACCCCCTCTCCGGCCGTCATCTCCACCGCCTGGATATCGTTGGTGGCATGGGCCATCAGATCGCCGGTACGATGGCGCTGGTAAAAGTCCGGGCTCATGCGGGTGAAGTGGGTAAATAGCCGGTTGCGCAGCACATAGGCGAGCCGGTAGGAGGCCCCGAACAGCATGACCCGCCACACATAACGCAGCAGATAGATGATCAGGCCGAGGCCAAGGAGCCCCGCCAGATAGCCCATCAGGGTACCGTCATCGAGCTCCCCCCTGGCGATGCCATCCACTACCCAGCCCACCACCTTGGGGGGGATCACTGTCAACAGGGCCACCATCATCAGCAGGGAGATGGCCATCAGATAACGCCGCCACTGATCCTTGAAAAACCAGCCAAGCCGCAAAAATACGCTCACAGTAAAGTCCTTGCTCGCGGCACAGCCGGCGCCGCGTGGTCATAGAGAGAAGCTCAATACAATCGCCCCCGAGGTGGGGGCGATGGGAGTGGGTCATCATAGCCTGAAGCGGACGACTTGAGAACGATTGCTATCTCACCGGTTCACAGCCGCTTGTCGGGGGGCGAGAACGGGAAGGCGACCGACTCCTGCTGCTCGCCGGTCAGCAGGAAGTGGGAGACCTCCTCCCGGGTCTGGATGAAGACCTGCTGCAACTGGGTCAGTTCGCCCTCGCTCAGCTCCTCTTGCAGCCGCAGCCGCCACTCCAGCTCGCCAGCCAGCAGTTGCAGGCGGGAGGCGGAGATGTTGGCCGACACCCCCTTCAAGGTGTGCAGCAGGCGGCAGGCCACTTCGGGCTGCTGGCGGCGCAGGGCGGAGCGAATGTCCCACAGATCGTCCTTGTGCTCGGAGAGGAACAGCTTGAACAGGATCTGCAGCGCCTCCCTGTCCTGCTCCAGCCGGTGCAGGGCATCCTCCAGATCCAGCACCCCCATCAGATCCGGCGGCTTGACCTCGGGCGGCGCCCGCCGCTCGCCGCTGGCGCTCTTCACCCACTGCAGCAGGTTGTTGTAGAGATCCAGCTTGCTCACCGGCTTGGTGACATAGCCGTTCATGCCGACCCCGAGGCAGCGCTCCCGGTCCCCCGGCATGGCGCTGGCGGTGAGTGCTATGATGGGCACATCGTGTTTGTCCACCATCTTGCGGATCTGGCGGGTCGCATCCAGGCCATCGAGCACTGGCATCTGCAGATCCATCAGGATCACGTCAAAGGGCTGCTCCGCCACCTGCTCCACCGCCTCGCGCCCGTTGTCCACCACGGTGACCACCGCCTCGACCCGGCGCAGGTACTCCATGATGAGTTGCTGGTTGACGCGGTTGTCTTCGGCCAGCAGCACCCGGGTCCCGTGCAGCAGCTCCCGAAAGTGCTGCTGATCGCCCTGCGCCTCGGCCTGACGAACCTTGCTGTCATGAGAGCTGCCGTTGAGCAGCTCGTCCACCTTGGCCAGCAGGGCGTTCTCTGTCATGGGCTTGGGCAGGAAGTGGGTCAGCCCCATGCTCTCCATGCGCCCGTGCAGCCCCTCCCTGGACCAGGCGCTGGTCATCAGTATGGGCAGACGCCGCCACTGGCTGTGCTGGTACATCTCGAGGGCGAGATCCAGACCGTCCTCCTGCCCCATGCGCCAGTCGAGGATGGCAAGCCGGATGTGGTGGCCCTCCTCTCGCAGCACCTGGCGGGCACGGGAGAGGCTGTTGACCGCGATCACCGAGGCACCGGCCCGGCCCAGGATGTCCTTGGCGAGCTCAAGCACCAGTTCGTTGTCATCCATCATCAGGATGAGGGGCTGGTGATCGAAGAAGACCCGGCGCCCGGAGACCCCGTAGACAGCCTGGGACAGGGGGATCTCGAACAGGAAGGTGGAGCCCACCCCGGGCTTGCTCTGCACCTTAATCTCCCCCCCCATCAGCCCCACCAGCCGCTGGGAGATGTTGAGCCCAAGCCCCGAGCCGCCATATTTGCGGGTGTTGCCCGCCTCCAGCTGGGTGAAGGGCTGGAACAGCTGCGCCTGTTTCTCCGGCGCTATGCCGATGCCGGTGTCCCGCACGCTGAAACAAACCCGCATCGGGTATTGATTGACTAGAGTGATGGCCACCTCCACCTCCCCCCGTTCGGTGAACTTGATGGCGTTGTTGACCAGATTGACCAGCACCTGACCGAGTCGCAGCGGATCGCCGCGCAGAAAATCGGGCACCGCAGGCGACTTGTTGATGATGGCCTCGATCTGCTTGCGCTCCGCCAGGTCCGCAAACATGGCAGCCAGGGAGTCGAGCTGCTCGCTGAGATCGAAGTCGATCTCCTCGAGCGTCAGCTTGCCGGACTCCACCTTGGTCAAATCCAGGATGTCGTTGATGAGCAGCAGCAAGGTATCAGACGATGACTTTATCTTGTTGAGATAGTCCCGCTGCTGCTGATCGAGCTTGGTCTGCAGCGCCAGGGCACTGAAGCCGATGATGGCATTCATGGGGGTGCGGATCTCGTGGCTCATGTTGGCCAGAAAATCGCTCTTGGCCTGGGCCAGCAAGGCGGCGTGGCGGGACAGCTCACTCAGCTTCTGGTTGCGGCGCCACAGGGTCGCGGCCACCAGCGAGAAGCAGAGCAGCGCCCCCCCCAGCACCATCAGATAGAAACGACTCTTGAGGGACGAGGCCTGATCCAGCTTGCTCTGTTTCCACGCCGGCAGCGAGGACAGCCCCTTCATCTCGACGATCTGGTTACGCAGGCGATGGTACTCCATCACCTGCTGATTGAGCTCCTGGCTGAGTCGGGTGAGGGCCAAGACCTTGGGCTGCCCGGGGGAGGTCTCCATCAGCCGCTGTTGCAGTTGCTGCAGTTGACGCTGTTCGCTTGTGTCCCAGCTGCGCCTGAGGTAGTGGCTCAACCGGGCAAGCTCGGTAAGATCGCGGGATTGCTCGGCCCCGGCCGGCAGCGTTGCCAGCAGTGCCTTGAGCTGGCTCTGGAAACGAGGCGCCAGGTATTCGATGGTCATCTCCATGGTGTAGAACCTGGCGAGATCCAGCAGATAGCTATCGATGTCCCGTTGCAGCGCCTGGGAAGCGGGATCATCCACAGAGCCCGGATCTTCGCGCACCTGGCTCACGAAGCGATCCAGGCTGCTCGACAGCAGGCTGAGGCGCTGCTGTACGCTGCCATCGCTGGCCTTCTCTCGTCCCAGCAGATACACGGTGTCGGTATTGACCCGGTTGAGGACCAGCTCTGCGGCCACGCTCAGATCGGAGGCGCGTTGTTGCTGGCTCAGCAACTGCCAGCAATAGGCAGAAAACGCCAGCAGCGATACGATGATAAGGCCAAAGACAACACGATTGACCCGTGCAACACTCTTCATCCCGTCACGATTCTCATGTCATGGTCAGCCATCCGGTGACTCAGGGTCACGACCAGACAGCCGAGTGTGAAAAACAACTGAGCGCTATGTTACCGTTAGTCTGCTCTGTGAATGCAATAAAGATGTTGCCGGGCCATGAATAAAGGAACCAATTATGTCACTTGTCACTACCTATTGTAGCCATTGCTTCACCCGCAATCGCCTGCCCGCCGAAAAAACAGACTCAAACGCGAAGTGTGGTCGCTGCCACCAACCCCTGTTTTCCCACGCCCCGGTGTCGGGCCGCATGGCGCACTTTGATGCCCTGATCCAGTCCGACATGCCGGTGGTGGTCGACTTCTGGGCCAGCTGGTGCGGCCCCTGCCTGCAGTTCGCCCCCGTTTTTCAAGAGACAGCCCGGGAGCTCGAGCCCCGCATCCGCTTCGTGAAGCTCGACACCGAACAGGAGGCCGCCATCGCCAGCCGCTACGCCATTCGCAGCATCCCGACCCTGATGATCTTCCAACGGGGCCAGATCCTGGCTCAGCGCAGCGGCTCCCTGCCAAAGAGCCTGTTCAAGGAGTGGCTGCTCTCCACCACGGCAGAGACCAAATGAAAACAGAATGTTTAATTTCTGTTTAATAGCAGATCCATTTTCACTTGACTCTGTGAGTCGCCACATGATTTGACCACATCCCCCTGTTTCACGCAGGGGGATAAATGTAATCTCGGCAACACAACAACAACCATAAATTAACCGAGAGAACAACATGCATACCTCTGCAGTCCCTTCCGCCCCTACACGCTGGCTGGACATCAAGGCCGGGATCGTCATCCTGGATCTCCTGCTGCTCTGCGCCATGCTCGCCTGGCTTCCGTTTGATCCCATGGTCAACAAAGGCCTCGGCATCCTGATCTTCATCGCCATCCTCTGGCTGACCGAG
Organism: Aeromonas sp. S2(2024); assembly: GCF_041402505.1. NCBI lineage: Bacteria > Pseudomonadati > Pseudomonadota > Gammaproteobacteria > Aeromonadales > Aeromonadaceae > Aeromonas > Aeromonas sp. S2(2024). The sequence continues at coordinate 101,483 of NZ_JBGLRL010000006.1, read as the reverse complement.
GCGGTGAACATCACCATCACGGCCTTGTCCATCCCGGTGCTCGCCACCCTGCTCGGGGTGTTTGACATGGCTAAGTCGCTGACCGACTTCGCCAACCCGGTGCTGTTCCTCTTCTTCGGCGGCTTCGCCCTGGCGGCGGCCCTCTCCAAGCAGGGGCTGGATACCCAGATCGCCGCCAAGGTGATGCAGCTCGCCAAGGGTCACCTCGGCTGGGCCGCCATAGTGCTGTTCACCATCACGGCCGCGCTCTCCATGTGGATCAGCAACACCGCCACCGCCGCCATGATGATGCCGCTGGCCCTCGGCATGCTCAAGGGCCTCGATATTCACAAGGAGCGGCGCACCCTGGTGTTCGTCCTGCTCGGCGTCGCCTACAGCGCCAGCATCGGCGGGATCGGCACCCTGGTGGGCAGCCCCCCCAATGCCATCGCCGCCGCCCAGATGGGGCTTGGCTTCACCGACTGGCTGAAGTTCGGCATCCCGGTGGTGCTCATCTTCATGCCGGTGGGCATAGGCCTGCTCTATTGGGTGACGCGTCCCAACCTGTCGCACCAGGTCAGCACGGAGCGGGTCACCATAGAGTGGACCGGCCAACGCAAGACCACCCTGCTCATCTTCCTGACCACAGTGCTGCTGTGGATTGGCTCCCAGCCCCTAGCCGCGGCGCTCGGCGGCATTCCCCAGTTCGATACCCTGATCGCCATGGGCGCCATCCTGGCCATCGCCGTCAGCCGGGTCGCCAGCTGGGATGACATCAACCAGAACACCGACTGGGGCGTGCTGCTGCTGTTCGGGGGTGGCCTGACCTTGAGCGCCATCCTGAAACAGACCGGTGCCAACGCCTTCCTGGCGGAGCACCTCTCCAGCGCGCTCTCCACCATGCCCATCTTCATCATCCTGCTCTGCCTGGCCGCCTTCGTGGTGTTCCTGACCGAGCTGGTCTCCAACACCGCCACCGCCGCCCTGCTGGTGCCGCTGTTCGCCGGTGTGGCCGAGGCGCTGGGGGTCTCCCCCATAGTGGTGTCTGTGCTGATCGCAGTCGGCGCCTCCTGCGCCTTCATGCTGCCGGTGGCAACCCCGCCCAACGCCATCGTCTTCGCCAGCGGTCATATCCAGCAACGGGAGATGATGCGAGCCGGTCTGGTGCTGAACCTGGTGTTTACCCTCATCCTGACCCTGCTGGCCTATTTCTTCGGCGATATCCTGCACTGATCCCCGGCCAGGCTGATGGGCCTGTGGATGCTGACGGAGCAAGCCCCTGAGCCGTCGAACACCCCAAGTCTGTTGACACACCAGAGCCCCGCACCGTCGGGGCTCTGTTTATTCCTCCCTCTGGTGATTCCCCCAGCCTCTCGCTCTCTCCTTGCCACTGGCCCTGCCCCTGTGGCGCACCTCAGGTCATTAACACGGCCTTAAGAAAGTGCCTCCATGATGCGGACAATGGCACTCCGGCAATCGGCGCATGGAAAGCCGGGATGGATCACAACGAGAGGAAAACATCATGGAGAAAGCGATGGGAAGCAGCAAGGCCATCAGGGTCTGGGATCCCCTGATCAGGGTGTTTCACTGGGCCACCGTCCTGCTGTGCGTGCTCAACCTGTTCATCCTGGAGGAAGGCAGACGCAATCACCGCTATGTCGGGTACGCCTTGGCCGGATTGCTGGTGCTGCGCATCCTGTGGGGATTGGTCGGCTCCGACTACGCCAGGTTTGCCCAGTGGTTTCCGACTCCGGCCCGCCTGGGCCGCTACCTGCAGGCCAGCTGGCAGGGCAAACACCCCTATCATGCCGGCCACAATCCGCTGGGCGCCTTGATGATACTGATGATGTTGACCTGCCTGGTGGGGACAGCGGTCACCGGGATCATGACGGGGTACGAGCAGCTGTTTGATGAAGACCTCATGGAAGAGCTCCACGAGTTCTTTGCCAAGGCGCTGCAGATAGCCATCTTCATCCATGTGTTGGCGGTCATCGTCCTCGATCGCCTGACCCGGGGCGATCTCATCAGGGCCATGATCACCGGCAGGAAGCGCGTGCCAGCCGGCACCGAGATCGTCGACAAGCGTTGAGGCCTCCTCGACCAGATGACATAAAAAAACCCCGCGATGCGGGGTTTTTTCATATTGGGTGTGCTCAGCCGACGTTGCAGCTCTTCAATTTCCAGATCCGGTCCACGTAGTCCTGGATGGAGCGGTCGGAGTTGAACTTGCCCATGGTGGCCGAGTTGATGATGGCCTTCTTCGCCCACAGCGCCGGATCCCGATACCAGGTATCGATCAACTTGTGCGCTTCCGAGTAGGAGGCGAAATCGGCCAGGGTCAGGTAGGGATCCCCTCCTTCCAGCAAGGAGCGCTTGATGGAGGCGAGTTCGCCCGGACGACCCGGCGTGAAGTAGTCGGTGTCGAACCAGTCCAGCACCGCCTTGAGCTCGGAGTTGGCGTAGTAGAAGTCGTACGGGTTGTAACCGCGCGCCTTCAGGGACTTCACCTCGTCCACGTTCAGGCCGAAGATGGCGCAGTTCTCGGCCCCCGCCTCTTCGGCGATCTCGATGTTGGCGCCGTCCAGGGTGCCTATGGTGATGGCGCCGTTCAGTGCCATCTTCATGTTGCCGGTACCTGAGGCTTCATAACCTGCGGTGGAGATCTGCTCGGAGACATCCGCCGCCGGGATCAGCTTCTCGGCCAGGCTCACGCGGTAGTTCGGCATGAACACCACTTTCAGCTTGCCCTGGATGCGGGCGTCGTTGTTGACCCGCTCAGCCAGCTTGTTGATGGCGTAGATGATGTCCTTGGCCAGCTTGTAACCGGGCGCCGCCTTGGAGCCGAAGATGAACACCCGCGGGTGCATGTCATAGTCGGGGTTCGCCAGCAGACGACGGTAGAGCGCCATGATGTGGATGAGGTTCAGCTGCTGGCGCTTGTACTCGTGCAGACGCTTGATCTGGACGTCGAAGATCGCCTCGGCCGAGACATCGATGCCGGTTTCCGCCTTGATGACCTTGACCAGCTTCTCCTTGTTGTGACGCTTGATGGTCATGAACTGCTGCTGGAACGCCTTGTCGTCGGCAAACTTGGTCACGCTGCGCAGCTTGTCCAGCTGCAGCGGCCACTCCTTGCCCACCACCTCGTTGTAGAGAGCGGCGAGCTCGGGGTTGCAGGCCAGCAGCCAGCGACGGGGTGTCACGCCGTTGGTGACGTTGCACATCTTCTCGGGCCACAACTCGGCATACTCGGGGAAGAGATCCTCTTTCACCAGCTTGGAGTGGATCTCGGCCACGCCGTTCACCTTGCAGGAGCCGATGACGCACAGGTTGCCCATGCGCACCTTGCGCACGTCCCCTTCTTCGATGATGGAGAGCTTGGCCTTGATGGCGTCGTTACCCGGCCACTTGGGCTCCACCAGCTCGTTCAGGAAGCGGGCGTTGATCTCGTAGATGATCTCGAGATGACGGGGCAGCACCTTCTCGAACAGGCTGACGGACCACTTCTCCAGTGCTTCCGGCAGCAGGGTGTGGTTGGTGTAGGAGAAGACCTGGTAGCAGATGGCCCAGGCGGTATCCCAGTTCAAGTCTTCCTCGTCCACCAGCACCCGCATCAACTCGGGGATGGCCACGGTCGGGTGGGTATCGTTGAGCTGGATGGCAATTTGCGCGGCAAAGTTGCGGAAGTCCGAACCATGGACCCGCTTGTAGCGGCGCATGATGTCCTTGATGGAGCAGGCACAGAAGAAGTACTGCTGGATCAGGCGCAGCTCTTTGCCTGCATCTGTCTCGTCATTCGGGTAGAGCACCTTGGAGATGGTCTCGGCCTGGGCCTTCTCGGCCTGGGAGTCGATGTAACCACCGGCGTTGAACACGTCCCAGTCGAAGAACTCGGAGGCGCGGGATTCCCACAGGCGCAGGATGTTGACGGTGTGACCGCCAAAGCCGACCACAGGAATGTCCCAAGGCACCCCTTTGATCTTGCGGCCGGCGTGCCACACCTTCTTCAGGCCGCCCTTGTCACCGAACACGGTCTCCACGTAGCCGTAGAGCGGGATCTCCTGCACCGACTCGGGGCGGCAGATCTCCCAGGGGTTGCCATATTCACGCCAGGAGTCCGGGCGCTCGATCTGGCGGCCATCCTGGATCTCCTGACGGAACAGGCCGTGCTCGTAGTGGATGCCATAGCCCACCGCCGGGTAATTCAGGGTGGCCAGGGAGTCGATGAAGCAGGCGGCCAGACGACCCAGGCCGCCGTTGCCAAGGGCCATGTCCGGCTCTTGTTCGCACAGATCGGTCAATTCCAGACCGAGTTCACCCAGGGCCTCTTCGCAGATCTTGTACAGGGAGAGGTTGTGCAGGTTGTTGGAGGTCAAACGCCCCATCAGGAATTCAGCAGAGAGATAGTGAATCGCACGAGTATCTTTCTTGAAGTGAGTCTGCTGAGTGCGGGTAAGGCGCTCGTACACCTGTTCGTTGACGGCGGCAGCGGTCGCTTTCCACCATGCTTCGGGAGAGGCTTTCTGTTCGCTTGTACCCAAGGTAGAACGCAGGTGACGCACGATACTCGCCTTGAGCTGATCTTTATCCAGTTGGAGATCCTGGTCTGTCTTCTTCTTGGTAGCCATAAACCATTTTCCTTCGTTACAAATAAAAAATGTTATCCCCTTGAGGGACCGGCGCTGTTGTTATCTCAGAATATGTTCCGGCGTGGGCATACTAGCTAAAGCCGGGGGTTTAAAAGTTAACGTGAGTCACACTTTAACGCATAAAAATGACAGTTTCACCATGAAAACCCTTTCCTATATCTCGCCTGAACAAAATAAAAATAACCTTAAAAATCAAAACATTGAGTGAAATTAAAAAAGATGGATTCATGAATAGGTTTTCAATGATTGCCAGCGGCTGAAAATACGTGAAAATAAACGCCAACTAGGCCGGCGATGAAATCGCTTTCAATGTTTGGTGTCTCAGCGCGGCAATAAAAGGAAGCTGCCCCAATTGGGGCAGCTTCCCGAGCTGAATTAACCATGGGCCTTGAACTGGTTACTCATGGGGTCGTAGTGATAACCAATCTGCTGCAGACGGGTGGCCAGCTGATCCTCTGTCATGTCGTAGTAAGCCAGCAACTCTTCCAGACCATCGCACTCCAGCCGCAGCTTCTCGTTGATGATCCCGAGCAGAATATTGGCGTCCAGCCGTTGCAAGGTGCTCACATCCATCTTGGTCCCTCCTCTTGCCATACATACTGTATAACCATGAGCGCCGGCCCGCGCTTTGTCTACAGGTTAAAAAACACCCGCCCCGTCATCGATATAAATAGCATTTAAATTCAATAAGTTAATAAAAATCCCTGTTAGTCGGCTCACATTTTTAATCACAAACGCCTTGTCACTGGCATGAGATAGAACTACTGTATGCACATACAGCATGGTTATTCATACAGGACACACATATGAGCCAGCCCCTGAGTCACCGCCCACTCTCCTCCTCTGCCGGTGTGATCACCACCTGGCCCACCCGCCATCAGAGCAAGGCGGAGCATGAGCATCGACTGGCCATGGATCTCCATGAAGCCCCGTTGCTGGATGCGCTGGGAAGATTGAGCCAAAGCGACAGCGGCTGGATTTTGCTCATAGCTCCGCCAGGGCTGCCCGTGGCCAAGCAACTGCAAGCACAGGGGATCAATCCCGCTCGGGTACTGGTGGTTCACGGCCCCAAGATCAAGAACTGGCAACGTCTGCTGGAGCAGAGCCTGGCCAACGGTCATTGTGCAGCCGTCTTGACTTGGTTGCCCGAACGGGTTGCCCTGGATCGCAGCCACCTCAGCACCCTGGGGCAGCGTGCCGGTGTCCTGACTCGCTTCTTCGAGCCCACCCCTGCCCAGGGGGGGCCTCTCTGTTACGGTGGGCAGGACGTCTACCTGAACCATTGAGTCATATCGTGCCGACCCGGGCTGGCAGAGCTCCCCGCCCCGCGCGTCAGTCTGGCAGGGCGGCAACCAAGACGAGAAAGGCGACCCTGAGGTCGCCTTCTGTCATATGGGCTGTGATGAGCTGCCATCTGCCCGGCGCCCCGCGAGGGCTTGCACCGGATCAGGCGAGCTTGGTATCCAGCTCGGCGATTTTGGCAGACCAGTAGGCCGGGCCGGTTTCATGGATGTTGTTGCCCTGGGAGTCGACCGCCACTGTTACCGGCATGTCTTCCACCTCGAACTCATAGATGGCTTCCATCCCCAGATCGGCGAAGGCTACCACGCGCGCCTTCCTGATGGCCTTGGCCACCAGATAGGCGGCGCCGCCCACAGCCATCAGATAGACGGCCTGGTGCTGCTTGATGCTCTCGACGGTTTTCGGACCGCGCTCGGACTTGCCTATCATGCCGATGAGGCCGGTTTCCCCCAGCATCATGTCGGTGAACTTGTCCATCCGGGTGGAGGTAGTTGGGCCGGCCGGGCCGACCACTTCGTCACGTACCGCATCGACCGGGCCGACGTAGTAGATGAAACGGTTGGTGAAGTCGACCCCTTCCGGCAAGCCTTCGCCATTTTTCAGCATGTCGGCAATGCGCTTGTGGGCGGCGTCACGGCCGGTGAGGATCTTGCCGGAGAGCAGCACTGTATCGCCGCTCTTCCAGCTGGCGAGCTCGGCCTTGGTGATGCCGTCGACGTTGACCCGGCGCACGTTGCCGCCCGCTTCACGGGTGATTTCCGGCCAGTCACTCAGCCTCGGCGGAGTCAACTCGGCGGGGCCAGAGCCATCGAGCTCGAAGTGAACATGGCGGGTGGCGGCGCAGTTGGGGATCATCACCACCGGCTTGGAGGCGGCATGGGTCGGGGCGGACTTGACCTTCACGTCCAGCACTGTGGTGAGGCCCCCCAGCCCCTGGGCACCAATCCCCAGCCGGTTGACCTTGTCATAGAGCTCGACCCGCAGCTTCTCTTCTGTGGTCTCGGGACCCCGGGCGATCAGCTCCTGAATGTCGATGTGCTCCATCAGGGCTTCCTTGGCGAGCACGGCCGCCTTCTCGGCGGTACCGCCGATGCCGATCCCCAGCATGCCAGGCGGGCACCAGCCGGCGCCCATGGTAGGCACGGTTTTGAGCACCCATTCGACCACGTCGTCGGAGGGGTTGAGCATCACCATCTTGGACTTGTTCTCGGAGCCGCCGCCCTTGGCCGCTATGCTCACTTCCACCTTGTCCCCCGGAATCATGTCGATGTGCACCACGGCAGGGGCATTGTCCTTGGTGTTCTTGCGACTGCCGGCCGGATCCGCCAGCACGCTGGCGCGCAGCGGGTTGTCTGGATTGGTGTAGGCGCGGCGGGTGCCCTCGTCCACCATCTCCTGCACCGTCATGTCGCTGTCCCACTGCACCTGCATGCCGATCTTGACGAAACAGGTGACGATGCCGGTGTCCTGGCACAGGGGGCGATGCCCTTCGGCAGACATGCGGGAGTTGATCAGGATCTGGGCCAGGGCATCCTTGGCCGCCGGGTTGATCTCGCGGTCATAGGCAGCCTTGGCGGCGTGGACAAAATCGAGGGGGTGGTAGAAAGAGATGTACTGCAGGGCGTCAGCAATGGAATCGATAAAGTCCTGTTTTCTAATGATGCTCATATCATCCTCACTGGTCCTTGTCGTCGCTTGCGCGAGCAAGGGCTTCCATATGAGCCGGGCCTTCGGCAGGCGTCTAATGCGCACAGAGCCGGCGACTACGGCGTGTTTTTATAACGGTGTTTTTCTTAAAAATGCCGGCGGCCATGATACGCTTGAGCACCCGAACCGGCTAGGGAGCCGGGCGCAAACTGTTGCCTATGTAACAAAAAATGAAACCAAGACTGCATATCCACCATTTCGACCCGCAAACATCGCTTCACGCCCTGTTTGCCCGCTTGCAACACCAGGCCTGGGCCATCTTGCTGGAATCGGCAGGCCCAACGGGCGCCGACAACCGCGTTGACATCATCAGCGCCGATCCGCTCGCCACCCTGGAGACCCGAGGTGCCAGCACCTGCCTCACCCGGGCTGGTCACCAGAGCCATCATGACGACGATCCCCTCGCCCTGCTCGCCGAGACCCAACGAGCCCTGCTCGGGGAGCTGGTACAGGATGAGCATGACCAGCCCTTCATCGGGGGCGCCCTGGGACTCTTTGGCTACGATCTGGGCCGGCGATTCGAGCGTCTGCCCGTCCAGGCCAGTGCGGACATCCAGGTCCCCGACATGGCGGTGGGGATCTACGACTGGGCACTGCTGCGGGAGGTCGCGACCGGTCGCTGGCAGCTGGTACACTGGGGAGATGAAACCGGGCTCGCCAGACGCCTGCAGTGGCTGGCGGCGCAAGCCCCTCAGCCCTGCGCCCCCTTCGCCTTGCAGGGCGAGTGGCAGAGCAACATGAGCCGGGCCGAGTACGGCGAAAAGTTCGCCCGCATCCAGACCTATCTGGCGGCAGGGGATTGCTATCAAATCAACCTGACCCAGCGCTTCAGCGCCCCCTATGAAGGAGACGAGTGGTCCGCCTATCTCGCCCTCAGTGCCGCCAACAAAGCTCCCTTCTCCGCCTTTGTCCGGCTGCCCCGTAGCGCCATTTTGAGCCTCTCCCCCGAGCGCTTCCTGCTGCTCGATGGCCGCCACATCGAGACCAAGCCCATCAAGGGCACCCGGCCCCGTCATCCGGATCCCGCTATCGACAAACAAGTGGCCGAGTCGCTCGCCAGTGCCGACAAGGACAGATCGGAGAACCTGATGATCGTGGATCTGCTGCGCAACGACATAGGCCGGGTCAGCCGCCCGGGCTCCGTCAGCGTGCCGAGCCTGTTTGCGGTGGAGTCCTTCCCCGCCGTGCATCACCTGGTCTCCACCATTCACGGGGAACTGGATACGCGCTGGCAGGGGGTGGATCTGCTGCGGGCCTGTTTCCCTGGCGGCTCCATCACGGGGGCCCCCAAGATCCGGGCGATGGAGATCATCGAGGAGCTGGAGCCGGTGCGTCGAAACGCCTATTGCGGCAGCATCGGCTATCTGAGCCAGCACGGCCGGATGGACACCAGCATCTGCATTCGCACCCTGATAGCCGAAGCTGGTCGGCTCCATTGCTGGGCGGGAGGGGGCATCATCGCCGACTCAGACCCGGACGCCGAATATCAGGAGACCTACGACAAGGTGGCCCGCATCCTGCCGCTGCTGGATGCCTTGCGCCAATGAGCCTGTGACTGCCCTCGCCCGCCCCAAGGAGACCAGGACCGAGATGGATATCGAGATGAACCGCGCCGAGCTGCTGACCCGCTTCCTGTTGCAGCGCCCCGCCCCCGCCCACCGTCTGATGCTGGCGGGGATCAAGCCGGCGGCTGTGCTGATCCCCCTGGTGGAGCGCCCCCAGGGGCTGCACCTGTTGCTGACCCGCCGCAGCACCACCCTGCGCCACCACCCAGGGCAGATAAGCTTCCCCGGCGGGCGCCAGGATCCGGAAGATAAGAGCCTGATCCACACCGCCCTGCGAGAGACCTATGAAGAGCTCGGGATCCCCGCCTCCCAGATCCGGGTCATCGGCAGCCTCACCCCGCTCAACACCATTTCCCTGTATGACGTCCTGCCTGTGCTGGCCATGATAGACCCCAACTATCGGCTTGCTCTCAGCCCCGATGAGGTGGCGCAGGCCTTCGAGGTGCCCCTCAGCCATGTGCTGGATCCGGCCCACCACATCGCCCTGACCCTCCCAAGGGCGGGCAAGCGCCACACCATCTACTGGATCCCCTGGCAACACTCCTTCATCTGGGGGGCTACCGCCAGCATGATCCGCCAGCTGGCCCAGCACCTGTCAGGACAACATATTGATAACCTTTCAGGGTGAGAAATTATCCAGTTAACATTCAACTAACACTGCATATGATAAATAAATTTTGATTTTTTATTCTTTTGATCACATTTCCATAAGAAAGTGCGGGTTTCGGCCTCATAAAGGTGAATCTGATCAACATTTTTGATTAAAAAAAAAGTATTCTTGCGCCGACTAATTAAAACCACACATTCGGGGTGAGACACATGTCCAATACTGTCACTGGCGCACAGGACGTTGCAGCCGCACAGGAGCAAGGAATCAGCTCGGTCCAATCACGCGGTTGGAGCAAACAAGACACCACCTGGGTTATCAGCCTGTTCGGCACCGCCGTCGGCGCCGGCATCCTGTTCCTGCCCATCAACGCCGGCATGGGTGGCTTCTGGCCACTGGTAGTGATGGCGCTGCTGGTCGGCCCCATGACCTACCTGGCACACCGCGGCCTGGCGCGCTTCGTGCTTTCCTCCAAGAAGCCAAATGCGGATATCACCGAAGTGGTGGAAGAGCATTTCGGCGTGGGCGCTGGCAAATTAATCACCCTGCTCTACTTCTTTGCCATCTACCCCATAGTGCTGATCTACGGCGTGGGCATCACCAATACCGTCGAGAGCTTCCTGGTCAACCAGCTACAGATGACGGCGCCGCCGCGCTGGATCCTCTCCATCGTGCTGATCATGGCCATGATGTCGGTCATGCTGGCCGGTGAGAAGCTGATGCTGAAGGTCACCGAGTTCCTGGTGTACCCCCTCATCGCCATCCTGGCGGGCATCTCCCTGTACCTCATCCCGGACTGGACCGGCGCCGCCCTGGCCCAGGTACCTTCTGCCAAAGATTTCGCCACCACCCTGTGGCTGACCATCCCGGTGCTGGTGTTCTCCTTCAACCACAGCCCGGCCATCTCCAGCTTCGCCCTGGCTCAGCGCCGTGATCACGGTGACAACGCCGTCGCCAAGTCCGATGCCATCTTGAAGCGCACCGCGCTCATCCTGCTCGGCTTCGTGATGTTCTTCGTCTTCTCCTGCGTGATGAGCCTGACACCGGCCCAACTGGCAGAAGCCAAGTCCCAGAACATTGCCGTGCTCTCCTACCTGGCCAACCAGCATGCGAGCCCCATCATCTCCTACTTCGGTCCGCTGGTTGCCTTCGTGGCCATCGTCTCCTCCTTCTTCGGCCACTATCTGGGTGCCCGTGAAGGCCTGAAGGGCATGGTAATGCAGCAGATGCGCTCCTCCGGCAAGGAACCGAACCACAAGAAGATCGAACTGTTCATCATCGCCTTCTTCATCCTGACCCTGTGGGGCGTGGCCGTGATCAACCCCTCCATCCTCGGCATGATCGAATCCCTGGGTGGTCCCATCATCGCCACCATCCTGTTCCTGATGCCGATGTACGCCATCAAGCGCGTCCCGGCCATGGCGAAATACCAGGGCCAGATCAGCAACGTGTTCGTGGCAACCATGGGCCTCATCGCCATCTCTGCCATCCTCTATCAACTGGTCGGCTAACCCCGTCCCCGATAGCCAGGGTCAACCGGATCGCCGGTTGACCCTGCCAGAGACCCACAGCCCGGCAGGCTCAGCTTGCCGGGCTGTTTTCATTGCGGGGCACCGGGTTCGGCAAGGGCCTGGATAAGGCCATCTTCCCTATCAGCCACCTTTCCCAACCGGCCACCTGCTGCGTTGCCGCCCGTGCAATCTGCCCCTTTCCTCACATCCCGCCCGTGGGCAAAAGGGATGGCAGCCTGGCTGCCCCATGCTGCCGAGTGAGCCCCCACCCATGTTCCCTTCTGACCTTCCCCAGCCCTTTGCCGGGTTCCCGTGCAAGAGGATGGGCGCTATACCGCGCCTACATCGGGCACCTCGGGCCTCCCCGCAGGGGTCTGGGTTTGCATCCAATACACGGGGTACCGTCGCTCGCCAGCCCCGCTCTCAGATGCAACGGCGCCGAGCAGAATCTCTGATGCTCCAGATCGGCGCCCATATGCCCGCTGACGAGCCTTGAGGCCTTGCCGCGATAGCGGCACGGCGGCTGGCTGCCCATCAGCGCCTGAGCCTAGGGACCCCGCCGCCCCTGCTGCCCTTCCTTTCCAGAGGGATAGCGCGACCGCCCTAGCAGGCAGGCGCCGATACTCCCATGAACGAGAGACACCACTGCGGCAACGGGCAGATGGGAAGCAGGAAGGAGCCAGTGTTGCTGGCATGAAATCGCAGGCAATAAAAAGCGCCCTCCGAAGAGGGCGCCAGTATTTAGGGGAAAGCTAAGAGGATCAGGCTTCGCGGCTGGGCAGCGGGGCCGCTTCCAGCAGGCTCTCATCCTCGGCCATGCAGGCGGCCGCGGTGAACAGCACGTCGGTGGAGCTGTTGAGGGCCGTTTCGGCGGAGTCCTGCAGCACCCCAATGATGAAGCCCACGGCAACGACCTGCATGGCAATGTCATTGCTGATGCCAAACAGGCTGCACGCCAGCGGGATCAGCAGCAGGGAGCCGCCAGCCACGCCGGAGGCGCCACAGGCACTGACGGTGGCGACCACGGAGAGCAAAATGGCGGTGGCCATATCCACTTCCATCCCCAAAGTGTGCACCGCCGCCATGGAGAGCACAGTGATGGTGATGGCGGCGCCGGCCATGTTGATGGTGGCGCCCAGCGGAATGGAGACCGCATAGGTGTCTTCCGGCAGACGCAGTTTCTCGGCCAGTGCCATGTTGACCGGGATGTTGGCGGCGGAGCTGCGGGTGAAGAAGGCGGTCACGCCACTCTCTTTCAGGCAGGTCAGCACCAGCGGATAGGGATTGCGCTTGATCTTCCAGAACACGATGAGCGGGTTGACCACGAAGGCGATGAACAGCATGCAGCCGATCAGCACCACCAGCAGTTGGGCATAGCCAAACAGCGCATCGAAACCTGTCTCGGCCAGGGTGGAGGCAACCAGACCCAGGATACCGAGCGGGGCGCAGCGGATCACGGCCTTGACGATGGCAGAGACCCCGTGGGACACATCGGAAATCAGCGCCTTGGTGCTCTCATTGGCGTGACGCATAGCGATGCCGAGGCCGATGGCCCAGGCCAGGATACCGATGTAGTTGGCATCCAGCAGCGCCTTCACCGGGTTGGTCACCACGTTGAACAGCAGGGTCTGCAGTACCTCGGTGATGCCGCCCGGCGGGGTGATCTCGGCAGTGCTGGCAACCAGGTGCAGGTTGGAGGGGAACAGGAAGCTCGCCATCACGGCCACCACGGCGGCCAGGAAGGTTCCCAGCACATAGAGCAGCAAGATTGGCTTCATGTTGGTCTTCTGACCCTGCTTGTGACCGATGATCGCCGACATCACCAGCACGAAGACCAGCAACGGAGCGACCGCCTTCAGGGCACCGACGAACAGGCTGCCAAGCAGACCCGCCGCCTTGGCCCATTCAGGCATGAACATGGCAAGGAGGATACCGAATACCAGACCGACCAGGATCTGGCTAACCAGACTGGTGCTGTTGACCAGTTTTATGAGGGGGTGTTGTTGTGTCATCAAATAGTCCCTGTGCACTCATGGTGCGTGAATCATTAGTCCTGTTGGCAACCTGCCGCGCGCATTGACACCGGCCTGTGGACGGTGGTGCCGTTGGCAAACCTTCTTCTGGGTTTGTCCAGTACGCGTGGGGCTGCGGACAAGGAATATCCCATCTGCCACCGTTTTTTTCCACATAATCACTGAAAAATATCAGGGTTACCTCACAAAAAATCTACAACAATGTGATAACACAATATCAACCACGGTCAAATTGTCACCAAACCAGTCCTATCATCGGCCGATGTGGGGCGAGAGTGGTATCATGCCGCTCACTTTGCACTGGAGCCTGTTGCCATGATCACCTCTTTATTGACCCGACACTTCGGCTTCGATCAGCTGCGACCCGGCCAGGAAGCGGTGATCAGCCGCCTGCTGGCCGGCAAGAGTGCGGCGGCCATCTTCCCGACCGGCGCAGGCAAGTCCCTCTGCTACCAGTTGCCCGCGCTGGCACTGCCCCATCTGACCCTGGTCATCTCCCCCCTGCTGGCGCTGATGCACGATCAGCTCGCCTTCTTGCAACGCAAGGGGATCGCCGCCGCCACCCTGGACTCCAGTCAGACCCCCGAGGAGAGTCGGCGGGTGATGCAGCAGGCCAGTGACGGCCAGCTCAAGATCCTGATGATCTCGGTGGAGCGCCTCAAGAACGAGCGCTTTCGCCGCTTCATCGCCCAGGTGCCGCTCTCCCTGCTGGTGGTGGACGAGGCGCACTGCATCTCGGAATGGGGCCACAACTTTCGGCCCGACTACCTGAAGCTGCCGGACCATCGCCGCGATCTCGCCATTCCCCAGGTACTGCTGCTCACCGCCACCGCCACCCCGGCGGTCATGGCAGACATGCAGGCCAAATTCGCCATCGAGGCCGAGGATCTGGTAGTGACGGGTTTCTATCGCCCCAATCTGGATCTCGCCGTCATCCCGCTGGCTGGCAGTGCCCGTGATGGTTGGCTGCGTGACGAATTGCGCCGCGATCCCGCAGCCCCCACCATCGTCTACGTCACCCTGCAACAGAGTGCGCAGCAGTGCGCCGATCAGTTGCAGGCCATCGGCATCCGCGCCTGTGCCTATCATGCGGGGCTGGATCCCGCCCTGCGCAGCCAGATCCAGCACGACTTCATGGCTGGCCGACTCGACTGCATCGTCGCCACCATCGCCTTTGGCATGGGCATCGACAAGGCCGATATCCGCCGGGTCATTCACTACGATCTGCCCAAATCCATCGAGAACTACAGCCAGGAGATAGGCCGCGCCGGACGTGACGGACTCCCCTCCCGCTGTATGGTGCTGGCGAGCCGCGCCCAGTTGCCTGTGCTGGAAAACTTCGTCTATGGGGACACCCCGGACAGGGAGGCCATCCTTAGCTTGCTCCAGATCCTGCAACAGAGCGGTGCCGAGTGGGAATTCAGCCTGCTGCGCCTCTCCAACGAGACCAACATTCGCCAACTGCCCCTCAAGACCCTGCTGGTCTATCTGGAGATGGCGGGGATCATTGCCCCGGCCTACAGCTACTTTGCCGAGTACCGTTTCAAGTTCGTGCTGGAAAAAAGGGAGATCCTGGCCCGCTTCAATTCCGATCGCCGTCAGTTCCTGGAGCAGCTGTTTGCGTGTGCGCCCCAGGCGCGCAGCTGGTGTACCATGGACTTCGATGCACTGTGGCAGGGTTATCATGGGGAACGCCAGCGCGCCGCGGCGGCACTGGACTATCTGCAGCAGCAGGGCTGGATCGAGCTGGAGAGCAAACAGATGACGGAGGTGTATCGAGTCGTGCGCCAGCATATCGACCCGGCGGCACTGGCCGAAGAGCTGCATGGACTGTTTGAAAAGAAAGAGCAGAGCGAGCTGGCACGCTTGCAGGCCCTGCTGGGGTTCTTTACCTCGACCCGTTGCCTGAGCCATGAGCTGGCCCGCTATTTTGCCGATGAAGAGGCGCCCGAGCGCTGTGGTCACTGCTCCGTCTGCCGGGGGGAGATAGCCGTGCTGCCGCCGCTGCCATCTCCGGGCTTGCCCAACGAGCACGGCTTGCGCGCCTGGTGCGATCCTCTGATTGCCCTGTGTCACCAGCGCCATCCCAGGATCCTGACCCGCTTCCTGTGCGGTATCGCCACCCCACTGACCACCCGGATCAAGGCGAGAAACCTGGCCGGTTTTGGCCAGCTGGCGGCCCATCCCTTCGCCGAGGTGCTGGCGGCGGTGTCGGCGATCTATCCTGCCGACGCTTGATCACCCGCTTGCCGGACGCTGAAAAAATAAGACCCTCGCGGATGCGAGGGTCAAGCCAACGGAAACGTGCTTAAACAGAGCTTAGTATCTGCACAATCACCCACTCTCTTGCTAAAGCGATGACTGCTCGACACAGGGCCAATCTAGAGCAGCCAGAATGTAGCGTCAATGTAAAAATTAGAGCTTAAACACCAAAAAACAAGCATTACGTTAACGTAAGCGTAATGAAAATTCAGCCCTTCTCCCCTGCCACCCTTGCCCTGCCTGCACTTCGATTCCACAAACCGGGAAACCATCATTTCCTGCGCCTGCCACACAAACATTTATTTTTTATGTCTTTGACATTTGCATCACTGTCGTGGCAAAAATAATTTAACAGTCAGTAACATAGAGATGTCATTGGCTGCCTCTTCCCGCATGAGGATCGGGAAGCTCCCGTACAAACTTAAACCAATGATGCGATGGATTACTGGGGGCTGTTGACTAGGCTTAAGAGGTAAACAGAACAAAAGTAGTGATCCACTCTTTTTCAGGGTAAGCGACTATAACGAGGGCTAAGTTATGGGCATCTTCGAGCACTATCAACAGCGGTATGAAAAGGCCAGAGAGGAGGAGTACAGCATCCAGGAGTTTCTGGATATGTGCAAACAGGACAAATCCTGCTACGCCTCCGCAGCCGAACGACTGCTGGTTGCCATCGGCGAACCGGAAATGATCGACACCTCCGTCAATCCGCGCCTCAGCCGCCTCTTTTCCAACCGCGTCGTCGCACGCTATCCTGCTTTCAAAGACTTCTATGGCATGGAAGAGGCCATCGAGCAGATCGTCTCCTACCTCAAGCACTCCGCCCAGGGACTGGAAGAGAAGAAGCAGATCCTCTATCTGCTCGGCCCCGTTGGCGGCGGCAAATCTTCGCTGGCCGAGAAACTCAAGTCCCTGATGCAAAAAGTGCCCATCTATCGCATCAAAGGATCGCCGGTCAACGACCACCCCTTCTGCCTGTTCGACATCGAGGAGGACGGCGAGATCCTGGAAAAAGAGTACGGTATCCCACGCCGCTACCTGAGGCCCATCATGTCCCCTTGGGCGGCCAAGCGGCTGCATGAGTTTGGCGGCGACATCACCAAATTCAAAGTAGAGAAGGTCAACCCCTCCATCCTGGATCAAATTGCCATCGCGAAAACCGAGCCTGGCGATGACAACAACCAGGACATCTCCTCCCTGGTGGGCAAGGTCGACATCCGCATGCTGGAGCACTATGCCCAGGATGATGCCGATGCTTACTCCTACTCAGGGGCGCTGTGCAAGGCGAACCAGGGGATGATGGAGTTCGTGGAGATGTTCAAGGCCCCCATCAAGGTACTGCACCCCTTGCTGACCGCGACCCAGGAAGGAAACTACAACGGCACCGAGGGGCTCTCCGCACTCCCCTTCGACGGCATCCTGCTTGCCCACTCCAACGAATCCGAGTGGCAGCAGTTCCGCAACAACAAGAACAACGAAGCCTTCCTCGACCGGGTGTACATCGTCAAGGTGCCCTACTGCCTGCGAGTCTCGGAAGAGGTGAAGATCTACGAGAAACTGCTGTTCAACAGCGAGCTGACCGAGGCCAAGTGCGCCCCGGGCACCCTGGAGCTGCTGGGTCAATTCTCGGTACTGTCGCGGCTCAAGGAGCCGGAAAACTCCAGTCTCTACTCCAAGATGCGGGTCTATGACGGCGAGAGCCTCAAGGATACGGATCCCAAGGCGAAGAGCTATCAGGAGTACCGCGACTACGCCGGTGTCGACGAGGGCATGAACGGCCTCTCCACCCGTTTTGCGTTCAAGATCCTCTCCCGCGTCTTCAACTTCGACCATGCGGAAGTGGCGGCCAACCCTGTCCACCTCTTCTATGTGCTGGAGCAGCAGATAGAGCGCGAGCAGTTCCCGCAAGAGCTGCACGATCGCTACCTTGAGTTCATCAAGGGCTATCTGACCCCGCGCTACGTGGAGTTCATCGGCAAGGAGATCCAGACCGCCTATCTCGAGTCGTATTCAGAGTACGGGCAGAACATCTTCGATCGCTACGTCACCTACGCCGACTTCTGGATCCAGGATCAGGAGTACCGTGACCCCGAGACCGGCCAGCTGTTTGACCGGGCATCCCTCAACAGCGAGCTGGAGAAAATTGAGAAACCGGCCGGGATCAGCAACCCGAAAGATTTTCGCAACGAGATCGTCAACTTCGTGCTGCGTGCACGGGCCAACAATGCAGGCCGTAACCCCAACTGGACCAGTTACGAGAAGCTGCGCACCGTGATCGAGAAGAAGATGTTCTCCAACACGGAAGAGCTGCTGCCGGTTATCTCCTTCAACAGCAAAACCTCGGCCGAGGAGCAGAAGAAGCACGATAACTTTGTCGAACGGATGATGGAGAAAGGCTACACCCGCAAACAGGTGCGTCTGCTCTCCGAATGGTATCTCAGGGTACGCAAGTCATCCTGACCCTGCCGTGTTCAAGGGGGAGTTATGGCGCATTTTATCGACCGCAGGCTCAACGGCAAAAACAAAAGCGCTGTCAATCGGCAGCGCTTCATCCGCCGCTACAAGAAGCAGATCAAACAAGCGGTCTCGGATGCTGTCTCCAAGCGCAGCATTCAGGACGTGGACAAGGGCGAGAGCATCAGCATCCCGACCAAGGACATCGGTGAACCCCATTTTCATCAAGGCCAAGGCGGCAAACGGGAGATGGTGCACCCGGGCAACGATCAGTTCGTCTCCGGTGACAAGATTGACCGCCCCAAGGGAGGGGGCAGTGGTCAGGATGGCGGCGAAGGCCAGGCCTCGGATCAGGGAGAAGGTGCGGATGATTTCGTATTCCAGATCTCGAAAGACGAGTACCTGGACCTGCTGTTTGAGGATCTGGAGCTGCCACGGCTGCAGAAGACCCAGCTCAACCAGCTGATGGAGATGAAGACCTACCGCGCGGGCTACACCTCCAACGGGGTGCCCGCCAACATCAACGTGGTGCGCTCGCTGCAAAATTCGCTGGCGCGTCGCATGGCGCTGCAGGCGGGCAAGAAGCGCCAGCTGCGTGAGCTGGAGGAGCGGCTGGCCCTGTTGGCCGTCGATCCCAACGAACATTTTGCCGAGATGGCACAGCTCGAAAAAGAGATCAGGGAGCTGAAACGGCGGATCGAGGCAGTACCCTTCATCGACACCTTCGATCTCAAGTTCAACAACTTCGTCAAGCGGCCCGTGCCCTCCAGCCAGGCGGTGATGTTCTGCCTGATGGATGTCTCCGGCTCCATGGATCAAGCCACCAAGGAGATGGCCAAGCGTTTCTACATCCTGCTCTATCTGTTCCTGAGCCGGACATACAAGAACGTCGAGGTGGTCTACATTCGCCACCACACCCAGGCCAAGGAGGTGGACGAGCACGAGTTCTTCTACTCCCAGGAGACCGGCGGCACCATAGTCTCCAGCGCGCTCAAGATGATGAATGACATCATCAACGAGCGTTACCCTGCCAACCAGTGGAACATCTATGCGGCGCAGGCGTCCGATGGCGACAACTGGGCGGATGACTCGCCTCAATGCCGGGAGATACTGATGCGCGACATCATGCCGCGGGTGCGTTACTACTCCTACATCGAGATCACCACCCGCGCTCACCAGACTCTGTGGCACGAGTATGAGTCGGTGGCCGACCAATACCCCCACTTCGCGATGGAACATATTCGCAAGGTTGAGGACATCTATCCGGTGTTCCGGGAGTTGTTCAAGAAGCAAGCGGCTTGAGGGATCACATATGGTAGAAACCGCGAGAAAAATAGCGCCGCTGGACGATGGGCCTGACTGGAACTTCGATCTGCTGGAGATCTATCACCAGGAGATTGCCCGGGTTGCCAAGTTTTATCGGCTGGATACCTATCCCAACCAGATCGAGGTGATCACCGCCGAGCAGATGATGGATGCCTACTCCAGCGTCGGTATGCCCATCGGCTACCAGCACTGGTCATTCGGCAAACGCTTCATCCATACCGAGCGCAACTACAAGCGCGGCCAGATGGGGTTGGCTTATGAAATTGTCATCAACTCAGATCCCTGCATCGCCTACCTGATGGAAGAGAACACCATGCCGATGCAGGCCCTGGTGATGGCTCACGCCTGTTATGGCCACAACTCTTTTTTCAAGAACAACTACCTGTTCAAGGCCTGGACCGATGCCTCTTCCATCATCGACTACCTGCTGTTTGCCAAGAACTACATCACCGAATGCGAGGAAAAACACGGTATCGATGCCGTCGAGCGCCTGCTTGACTCCTGCCATGCCCTGATGAACTTCGGGGTGGATCGCTACAAGCGGCCCCAGAAGATCTCCCTGGCAGAGGAGAAACGTCGCCAGAAGGCACGGGAAGATTACCTGCAAACCCAGGTCAACGAACTGTGGCGCACCCTGCCCAAGCAGCACAAGGCAACCGGTATCGAGGACAGACGCTATCCAGCCGAACCTCAGGAAAACATCCTCTACTTCATCGAGAAGAACGCCCCTCTGCTGGAGCCCTGGCAGCGAGAAGTGGTACGCATCGTGCGCAAGATCAGTCAGTACTTCTACCCGCAGAAACAGACCCAGGTGATGAACGAGGGGTGGGCCACCTTCTGGCACTACACCATCCTCAATCACCTGTATGACGAAGGGAAGATCAGCGATCGCTTCATGATAGAGGTGCTGCACAGCCACACCAACGTGGTGTACCAACCCCCCTACAACAGCCGCTACTACTCGGGGATCAACCCCTATGCCCTCGGCTTTGCCATGTTCACCGACCTGCGCCGCATCTGCGAGAACCCGACCGAGGAGGACAGATACTGGTTCCCCGATTACGCCGGCACCAACTGGGTCGATACCTTGCACTTCGCCATGCAGAACTTCAAGGACGAGAGCTTCATCAGCCAGTTCCTCAGTCCCAAGGTGATGCGTGACATGAAGCTGTTTGCCATCGATGACGACGATCTGAAGAACTACCTCAAGGTCTCCGCCATCCATAACGAGGAGGGTTACCGTCTGGTGCGCAACACCCTGTCAGCCCAATACAACCTGAGCAATCTGGAGCCCAACATTCAGGTCTACAACGTGGCGGTGAAGGGAGATCGCTCCCTCACCCTGCGTTATGTCCCCCACAACCGTATCCCCCTTGGCGAGTCGCGGCACGAGGTGCTCAAGCATCTGCACCAGCTGTGGGGATTCGATGTGGTGCTGGAGCAGGATAACGGCGAGCTCACCGCAGACATCATAGGGCGCTGCCCGGATCGCAAGAGTCTGACCTGATAGGCAGACAAGAAGCATAAAAAAACGCGCCATTCGGCGCGTTTTTTCTGGTGACCTTCATCAGTTATCGCACAGATTGCTCGGCATGTCCTGGCGCAGACGGGTCCACAACTTGCCCGATTCGATACCGTACTGACGCACCGTCATGAACACGGCCTCGTGATTCTTGGTCTCGGCCAAGCCCAGCAGCGTCTTGTAGTAGGCATCCGCCGTCTCGCGCGCCTGCTTGTCGGAGAAGTAATAGCGTCCGACCCTGCTGTACAACCCCTTGAACCCGTTGAGGATCAAGGCATAGATAGGATTACCGGAAGCAAACGAGAGCTGGTGATGCAGGCGGTAATCGAACTCGGCATAGGCTTCAGCCGAATTGTCGACCTCATCGGCCCCGCGCAGGATCTCGGCGGCTTGCTCCGGGTTGTTGCGAATGGCGCCACGGATGAAGATGGTGCAGATGTTGGTGCGCGCCGACAGCAGTTGGGCCACCAGATCCGGCACCTTGTCCTGATCGAGCCGTGCCAAGGTCTCCAGGATGTTGAGGCCCGAGGTTTCCCAGAAGTTGTTGACCTTGGTCGGTTTGCCATGCTGGATGGTGAGCCAGCCATCGCGGGCAAGGCGCTGCAGCACTTCGCGCAAGGTAGTGCGAGTCACGCCAATCAGCTCGGACAGTTCGCGCTCCGCCGGCAGAATGGATCCTGGAGGAAAGCGATTGTTCCAGATGGACTCGATGATGTATTCCTCGGCAAACCCGGCAGGGCTTTGCGCTTTTATGACCATGTAGTGACTCTGTTGTAGTACGTAAAAAGGCTCACGAATAATAGCAAAGCCGGTCATGCTGGCAAGCAGAAGGTCAGTCCTCTGCTCACATTAACCGGATCTTTTTGTTAAAAATATGTATGCGATAACATGACTGGAGCCAACCAAGACCAAATGATGGTGATATCGGCGCCTCGCCACTGGGCAAGCATCGTGGCGTTATTTATAGTTAGCGCTCCCTTGATTAAAATCATGTGCAATCAATTTGATAAAGGTGAATATCCGGATGTTCGGGTCGAGTCGGGCTCGACTGCATAGACGCAGATACCAACAACAAAACAGAGAACCATCATTATGCCAATCAGCCTAGGGCGCGCTTTTGCAAAGAATTTTTTGGGCAATGCTCCACGGTGGTACAAGATTGCCATCGTCATATTCCTGCTGATCAATCCGATCGTATTCCATGTGGATCCCTTCCTGGCTGGCTGGTTGCTGGTCGTCGAGTTCATCTTCACCCTGGCCATGGCGCTCAAGTGTTACCCGCTGCAACCCGGTGGCCTGCTGGCCATAGAGGCCGTGCTCATCGGCATGACCTCGGCGAACCAGATCAAGCATGAGCTGGTTGCCAACATCGAAGTGCTGTTGTTGCTGGTGTTCATGGTGGCTGGCATCTATTTCATGAAACAGCTGCTGCTCTACGTTTTCACCAAGATGCTGGTCCGCATCCATTCCAAGACGTTGCTCTCCCTCGCCTTCTGCCTGGTGTCGGCTTTCTTGTCCGCCTTCCTCGACGCCCTGACCGTGATCGCCGTGGTCATCAGCGTCGCCACCGGTTTCTACGCCATCTATCACAAGGTGGCCTCGAGCGATGAGTCCGGAAATCTGCATCAGGATGACGAGGGGATCGATGAGCTGTCTCGCCAGCACCTGAACGAGTTTCGCGCCTTTTTGCGCAGCCTGATGATGCACGCGGCCATCGGCACGGCCCTGGGGGGCGTCTGCACCCTGGTCGGCGAGCCCCAGAACCTCATCATCGGTGAGCAGGCGGGCTGGCATTTCGGTGAATTTGCCATTCGCATGGCCCCGGTCACCATCCCCGTCTTCTTCTGCGGTCTGCTCACTTGCATCCTGGTGGAGAAATTCCGCTGGTTCGGTTATGGCACCAAGTTGCCAGAGCCCGTGCGCCATATCATGGAAGCCTATGAGCGCGATGAAGATGCCGAGCGCAGCCCGCAAGAGAAGGCCAAGCTGCTGGTCCAGGCGGCTATCGCCATCTGGCTGATCACTGGTCTGGCTCTGCATCTGGCGGCGGTGGGTCTGATCGGCCTTACCGTCATAGTCCTCGCGACGTCCTTCACCGGCGTCACCGAAGAGCACGCTCTCGGCAAGGCTTTCCATGAGGCGCTGCCATTCACCGCCCTGCTCACCGTGTTCTTCAGCGTGGTAGCGGTGATCATCGATCAACAGCTGTTCAAGCCGGTGATCCAGTGGGTGCTGGCTGCCAAACCCGAGGATCAGCTCGCGCTCTTTTATCTGGCCAACGGCTTGCTCTCCATGGTGAGCGACAACGTCTTCGTCGGTACCGTCTACATCAACGAGGTGAAAACCGCCCTGCTCAATGGCGCCATCAGCCGTGAACATTTCGATCTGTTGGCGGTAGCCATCAACACGGGGACCAACCTGCCGTCAGTGGCCACTCCCAATGGTCAGGCCGCCTTCCTGTTCATGCTGACCTCGGCACTGGCCCCACTGCTGCGCCTCTCCTATGGCCGCATGGTGTGGATGGCTCTGCCCTACACCCTGGTGCTGGGTCTGGTGGGTTTCTTTGCGGTGGAGCAACTGCTCGCCCCTGCCACCGAATGGTTCTACCAGGCCGGCTGGCTGACACAGGGCAGCGCTGCCATGCAGACCCTGGCACCTGCGGCACACTGATGAAGCGAGGGGCCCTCTGGCCCCTTTCTTTTCAGGCGGGGCTCTGCTCTAATTCAGCCATTATTTTTCTCTGTGAGATCAATCAGATGATCGAGTTTCTTCGCCGAATTGCCAGTCATCGTCTGGCCTGGGGGCTGCTGGCCGTTTCCGCCCTCGCCTTCGAGCTGTGCGCCCTCTTCTTCCAGCATGTGCTGGGTCTGCACCCTTGTGTGATGTGCATCTATGAGCGGATCGCCATCCTCGGGGTGTTCGCTGCCGGCCTGCTCGGCATGGTGGCGCCAGAGAAGTGGTATCTCCGTTGGAGCGCCATGCTGCTGTGGGGCTACAGTGCCTTCTGGGGCCTGAAACTGGCGCTCAAGCATGTGGATTACCAGGTGAACCCCTCCCCCTTCAATGTGTGCGAAGGCTTTGTCGACTTCCCAAGCTGGGCTCCCCTCGATCAGTGGGTGCCCTGGCTCTTCTTCCCGGACGGCGATTGCAGCGAGATCAGCTGGCAGTTCCTCAGCTTCTCCATGCCGCAGTGGCTGGTACTCATCTTCGCCGCCTACCTGCTGGTGTTCGTCGTGGTCGCCATCGGCAACCTGATCAAGGGCCGCTGCTGCAACTGAAGCTGGTCATTCGATATAGATCGCACACAAAAGGGAGCCATCGGTTCCCTTTTCCATCAGCGGTGTCAGCCACCCAAGCCGCTCCCGTTTCTCCATGCCCCTGTCATCTGGCTGGTTGCCATCTTCGACGCCTACCTGCTGGTGTTTGCGGTGGTCGCCATCGGCAGCCTGGTCAAGGACCGCTGCTGCAACTGAAGCTGGTCATTCGATATAGATCGCACACAAAAGGGAGCCATCGGCTCCCTTTTCATCTGATACCCGATCAGCTGCGCCCAGTCCTTGCCCAACCCCTGCTCCCGCGCCTCCATGCTCTCTTCATCGGGTTGGTGACCAGCGTCGCCGCCTGCTGATGTTTGTAGTGGTCGCGGTTTAAGTACCGTTGTCGCAGTCAAACCCGCGATGCCGGGTTCAGACAGAGACAAACTCGGATAACGAAAAGGGGAGCCATCATGGCTCCCCTTTCTTGTGATCGCAGACTCTGCAGCACGCGACCTTCTTTAACACACCTTCATCCAGCCTTGGCAGTGCTCATCCTGGCCTTCACCATGCCAACGACCATGGGCAGCAGCGAGATGGCAATGATGCCGAAGATGAGCAGAGTGAAGTTGTGGCGCACCACCGGCAGGTTGCCGAAGAAGTGGCCTGCATAGACGAACGACAACACCCACAGCAAGCCGCCAATCAGGTTGAACGCCAGGAAGCGCGGGTAGGTCATGGCCCCCATGCCGGCCACGAAGGGGGCAAAGGTGCGCACTATGGGCAGGAAACGGGTGATGATGATGGTCTTGCCGCCATGCTTGGCATAGAAGGCGTGGGTCTTGACCAAATAGTCACGACGGAAGATCTTCGAATCGGGATTGTGGAACAGTTGATCCCCGAAGAAGTGGCCTATGGTGTAGTTCACCACGTTGCCGAGCACGGCGGCAATGATCAGCACCCCCGCGAGGGTATGTACGTCCAGCACGCTGCCCACGGTGAGGGCACCAGCGGCAAACAGCAGGGAGTCGCCGGGCAGGAAGGGGGTCACCACCAGGCCGGTCTCACAGAAGATAATGAGGAACAGGATGGCGTAAACCCAGACACCATAGTGCTCGAACAGTTCTTTCAGGTGCACGTCAACGTGCAGAATAAAGTCGATTGCAAACAGGATCAGATCCATTTTCTCATACCCATGAAGTGAACGGCGTGGAGTCTACGCCAATGCCTTGCAACCGACAATCTGCGGTATCGCTTCGCCCTTCATTCCAGGGTATCCAGCCCCTGCCTGACCGTTGCAGGCAGGCAGGACTCCCATCCCCAGAGCAGCAACAGCAGCAGGCTGACGTCGTCGAGCCAGCCCACGAAGGGCACCAGATCCGGGATGAGATCCACCGGACTGATGCCATAGACGAGGATGAGGATCACCAGCCCCTTGGCCCACCAGGGGGTGTCCGGGTGGCGAAAACCGGCATAGAGGCGGCGCAGGCGCCGCCAGATCAACCAACGCTTGCCGCTCATGACTCGATCAACTCGCCGCGCAACCGCTGGATCTGATCCCGCATGGCCGCGGCCTGCTCGAACTCCAGATCCCGGGCATGCTGGAACATCTGCTCTTCCATCCGCTTGATCTCTTTGGCGATCTCGCTGGCGGAGCGGGCATGGTACTCCCCTTGCGGCTCGGCCGCCTTGCGACTGCCTCTGCCGGGTTTGCCAGCAGTGCGGCTGCCCCCCATGTCCATCATGTCCCCCACCGACTTGTTGAGGCCCATAGGCGTGATGCCGTGTTCAAGGTTGTGGGCATGCTGCAGGGCACGGCGCCGTTCGGTCTCCTCGATGGCCACCTTCATGGAGTTGGTGATGGTGTCGCCGTAGAGGATCACCTTGCCGTTGAGGTTGCGGGCGGCGCGGCCTATGGTCTGAATGAGGGAACGGGTGGAGCGTAGGAAGCCCTCCTTGTCCGCATCCAGGATGGCCACCAGGGACACCTCCGGCATGTCGAGCCCTTCTCGCAGCAGGTTGATGCCCACCAGCACGTCGAATTTGCCCAGGCGCAGATCGCGGATGATCTCCACCCGCTCCACTGTGTCTATGTCCGAATGCAGGTAACGTACCCGCACGTCGTGGTCCGCCAGGTATTCGGTCAAGTCTTCCGCCATCCGCTTGGTGAGGGTGGTGACCAGCACTCGCTCCTCCACCGCCACTCGCAGCCGGATCTCGGAGAGCAGATCGTCCACCTGGGTGGTGACGGGCCGCACCTCGATTTCGGGATCCAGCAGGCCGGTGGGACGCACCACCTGCTGCACCACGTCGCCGCCGGACTTCTCCAGCTCGTAGGGGCCGGGGGTCGCCGAGACGAACACCGTCTGGGGCATCAGGGCCTCGAACTCGTCAAACTTCAGCGGCCTGTTGTCGAGCGCCGAGGGGAGCCGGAAGCCGTACTCCACCAGGGTCTCCTTGCGGGATCTGTCCCCTTTGAACATGGCGCCTATCTGCGGCACCGTCACGTGGGACTCGTCGATGATGAGCAGGCCATCCCCCGGCAGGTAGTCAAACAGGGTGGGCGGCGGCTCGCCGGGGGCACGCCCCGACAGATAGCGGCTGTAGTTCTCGATACCGGAGCAGTACCCCAGCTCCTGCATCATCTCGATGTCGAACTGGGTGCGCTGGCTGATGCGCTGTTCCTCCACCAGCTTGTTGAGGGAGAGCAACTGCTCGCGGCGTCCCTTGAGCTCCTCCTTGATGTGATCGATGGCCCCGAGGATGGTCTCCCGCGGCGTGGCGTAGTGGGTCTTGGGGTAGATGGTGTAGCGCACCACGGTCTGCTCGATGGCGCCGGTCAGAGGATCGAACTGGGAGAGGCGCTCCACCTCTTCATCAAATAGCTCCACCCGCAGTGCCAGCTTGTCCGACTCCGCCGGATAGATGTCGATCACCTCCCCCCGCACCCGGAAGGTGCCGCGCTGGAAGGCCATGTCGTTACGGGTGTATTGCAGCTCGGCGAGGCGGCGCAGGATATCCCGCTGGTTGATCACATCCCCCACCTTCAGGTGCAGCATCATGCTGAGGTAGGCCTGGGGGTCCCCCAGACCATAGATGGCAGATACCGAGGCGACGATCACCACATCGCGCCGCTCCAACAGCGCCTTGGTGGCTGACAACCGCATCTGCTCGATGTGATCGTTGATGGAGGCATCTTTCTCGATGAAGGTGTCCGTGGTCGGCACATAGGCTTCCGGCTGGTAGTAGTCGTAATAGGAGACGAAGTACTCCACCGAGTTCTCGGGGAAGAACTCCTTCATCTCCCCATAGAGCTGGGCGGCCAGGGTCTTGTTGGGAGCCAGTATCATGGTCGGGCGATTCAGGGTGGCGATGACGTTGGCCATGGTGAAGGTCTTGCCCGACCCGGTCACCCCGAGCAGGGTCTGATGAGCGAGGCCGGACTCGATGCCATCGAGCAGGCGGGCGATGGCTGCAGGCTGATCCCCCGCGGGTTGAAACTGGCTGGCCAGCTTGAAAGGCTTATTCATGACGACTCCCGACAAAAAACGGCAAGGGAGCAGTGTACCCCGAGTTGGCAGGCCTGGGTATCCGCTCTCCTGCCCTGACGGCTATTGACCCCGAAATGCGACCTCTGTATGATGCTCCTCCTTGCCTGATGTTCCCCCGTAGTTCAGTCGGTAGAACGGCGGACTGTTAATCCGTATGTCACTGGTTCAAGTCCAGTCGGGGGAGCCAATTCCTCACCATCTCGGTGCAAGTTATCCACTTTAGTGCTTTCCTCTGCCAATTTTAATGCACAAGCCGTCCCTCGCGGCGCACTCCCCCTTTGATCCCCGGTTCCTGACCAGCAGCGTTTTGTTCTGCTGCGTATAACTATTTGATTTTTATAGAAACATTTTTTTGCCGATATTTTTTGAACAGCGCTTGCACCCCAGTATTGGCGCGGCTTGCAGGCTGATCACCAAGTTTCATGAACAGGGTTATCCACAGTTTCTGTGGGTAAGTGTGCCAAACCCAATGCAGGCCTAGGTTGGCAGCGATTGTCTCCGCTTTGGCAAGGTAAAACTCCTCACCCCCCATTTTCTCCTGTTTTTGCCCTCCCCCCTAAATGGGTCGGGCGGGGGCGAGACATCCTATTTCTCCCGCTTTTTTTTTCGCCATGCCCCGTGCCATGGGTCAGCCTCAACCGAACGGAAAAAAGGGTTCCTTTGCATCCCGCCAACCACCCCAGTCAAAAATGCTGAAAATCATGCTCAATCGCCTCCTGCGCAGCAGGTAATAAATTGTCCACAGGGCTGTCACGCCCTCCCCCGCCGACAGCAGAAATCACTCATTGACAGCGGGAACAGCAGCGCAAAATAGAGGTATTTTCCTCAAGTCGCCCGCGCATCGCTCCCCACCCCGGAGAGACCAGCACTTAACTGGCTGTTAATCCGCTTTCGCGCTTCTTTCTTGGTGAGGGATCCGGCACAATATCGGCCCCACTTTTTTCCTCGGTTTTTCCGGGCATGACCATAGATTTCGTGACACTGCTACATCAAAGCGACTCCCTGCTGCTGTTCGTGGTGCTGGCCTTCGGCCTGCTGCTGGGCAAGGTGCGCATCGGCAACTTCCAGATTGGCAACACCATAGGGGTGCTGTTCACCGCCCTGCTGTTTGGCCAGATGGGGTTCCAGTTCTCCACCTCCACCGAGAACGTCGGCTTCATGCTGTTCATTTTCTGTGTGGGGATCGAGGCGGGCCCTCACTTCTTCAGCGTCTTCCTGCGCGACGGCATCCACTACATCACCCTGACCCTGGTGATCCTGCTGACCGCCTTGCTGCTGACGGTGGGACTGGCCAAGTTCTTCAACCTGGGACCCGGCATGGCGGCGGGGATACTGGCGGGGTCGCTGACCTCGACCCCGGCGCTGGTGGGGGCCCAGGATGCTCTGCGCAGCGGCCTGCTCAATCTGCCCCACGGCACCGACATGCAACCCGTGCTCGACAACATGGGGATAGGCTACGCCCTGACCTACCTGGTGGGCCTGGTGGGGTTGATGCTGGTGGTGCGCTATCTCCCCTCAATGGCGCGGCTCGATCTCAATACAGAGGCGCAAAAGATAGCCCGCGAGCGGGGACTCTCCGACAGCGAGAGCCGCAAGACCTATCTCCCCATCATTCGCGCCTATCGCGTCGGCCCGGAACTCGCCGCCTGGATCGGCGGTCGCACCCTGCGCGAAACCGGCATCTACCCCCACACCGGTTGTTACGTGGAGCGGATCCGCCGCAACGGCATTCTGGCGAGCCCGGACGGCGACGCCGTCATCCAGGAGGGGGACGAGATCGCCCTGGTCGGCTATCCGGAGAGCCACGAGAAGCTCGACGTCAACTACCGCAACGGCAAGGAGGTGTTTGACCGCAACCTGCTCGACCTGCAGATCGTCACCGAAGAGATAGTGGTGAAGAACGACGCCGTGGTGGGCCGCCATCTGGTGGAGCTCAACCTGACCGAGAAGGGCTGCTTCCTCAACCGAGTGGTGCGCTCCCAGATCGAGATGCCGTTCGATCGCAACATCATGCTGCAAAAAGGCGACGTGCTGCAGATCAGCGGCGAGAAGCAGCGGGTCAAGCTCCTGGCCAACAAGATCGGCTTCATCAGCATCCACAGTCAGACCACAGATTTGGTGGCCTTCACCACCTTCTTCGTGCTCGGTCTGCTCATCGGCTCCGTCTCCCTGGTGTTCGGCCAGATAGAGTTCGGCCTCGGCAACGCCGTCGGCCTCTTGCTGGCAGGGATACTGATGGGTTACCTGAGGGCCAACCACCCCACCGTCGGCTATGTGCCGCCGGGCGCGCTGCGCCTGGCCAAGGATCTCGGCCTCGCCGTCTTCATGGTGAGCACGGGCCTCAAAGCCGGTGGCGGCATCCTCGACCACCTGAGCGAGGTGGGGATGGTGGTGCTCTTCTCCGGCATGCTGGTGACCACCTTGCCGGTGCTGGTGGGCTATCTGTTCGGGGTCTGGGTGCTCAAAATGAACCCGGCCCTGCTGCTCGGGGCCATCACGGGTGCCCGTACCTGCGCCCCGGCGATGGATGTGGTCAACGAGGCCGCCAACAGCTCGATTCCGGCGCTCGGCTACGCCGGCACCTATGCGGTGGCCAACGTGATGCTGACTCTGGCAGGCTCCTTCATCATCGGCTTCTGGTTCTAGCCACTCATAAACCGATGCAATCCTCACAGAGTGAGCCCGAGGGCTCCCTCTTCCATTACAGGACTGACCGTCCTTTCACCCTCAAATGACACGTACCTCTGGATAGTAACAATCGTGCTATCGGCTGGCTCCGTTGAAACTCAAAGAGCTAAAGCGTCCCTTGCGCCCCACTTACACTCAGTAAAACGAGTGAGGTGAACATCATGAAACGCTTATGGATTGTCATGGTCTGGATGCTATGTTCTCTGGCACCGGTCTGGAGTGCCGAGCCAGAGAAAAAGGTCACCGTCGAGGAAGAAGAGGAGCGCAGCGCCCTGGCTTTTGACAGCGCGGAGCTCGCCAAACCCATGCAGGGGGATTTCGACGCCATGCTGGAGAGGCGCACCATTCGGGTGCTGACCACCTACAACAAGACCGGTTACTTCATCCACAAGGGAGTGCAGCGGGGCGTCACCTATGATGCCTTCATCCAGGTGGAGAAACGCCTCAACGAGCAGTTGCGCAAGGACAAGGCCATCAAGCGCCACCTCAAGGTTCATATCGTCTTCATTCCCGTGGCCCGTGAAGCCCTGCTGGCCTCCCTCATCGAAGGCAAGGGCGATATCGCCGCTGCCAACCTCACCATCACGGACAAGCGCAAGCAACAGGGGGTGGAGTTCACCGATCCTTTGCTTGAAAACGTACGCGAACTGCTGATCTCCGGCCCCCACTCTCCCAAGGTGGAGAGCGCCGCCGATCTGGGGGGCAAAACCATCTTCGTACGACCCTCTTCCAGCTATTTCGAGAGCCTGATGGCCTATAACCAGGCTCGCAAGGAGGCGGGAGAGCCCCTCATCGACATCCAGCCTGCCTCCGAGGTGCTGGAAGATGAAGATCTGGTAGAGATGGTCAATGCCGGTCTGCTGCCCTTCATCGTCATGGATGAACACAAGGCCCGCTTCTGGCAGAAGATCTTCCCCAAGATAACCATCCATGAGACCCCGGTGTTCCGGGAAGGGGGCGTCATCGCCTGGGCAGTGCGCAAGGAGAGTCCCAAGCTGCTCGCCATGCTCAATCAGCAGATCAAGGCGATACGGGGCAAGGCAACGGGGGAAGAGATCCTGGCCCGCTATCTCAAGCAGAACAAGTTCGTCAAGAGCGCTGCCGCCGCCGCCGAACGCAAGAAATTCCTGCAGGTAGTGGAGCTGTTTCGCGAGTATGGCGACCGCTATGACGTGGACTGGCTGTTGATGGCGGCTCAGGGTTATCAGGAGTCGGCCCTGAACCAGAAGGCGCGCAGTCATGTCGGCGCCATCGGCATCATGCAGATCATGCCCGCCACCGGCAAGGGACTGAAGGTGGGCGACATTCGCCAACTCGAGCCCAACATCCACGGGGGCGCCAAATACATGCGCTGGATGATCGATCACTATTATGCCGACGAGCCCATGACCGCCCTCGACAAGGCCCTCTTCTCCTTCGCGTCCTACAACGCCGGCCCCGCCCGGGTCGCCAGACTGAGAGCCGAGACCAAGAAACGGGGCATGGATCCCAACGTCTGGTTCCACAATGTCGAATACGTGGCGGCGGAGAAAATTGGCCCCGAGACAGTCACCTATGTGGGCAATATCTACAAGTACTACATCGCCTACAAGCTGGTGATGGAACAGATGCAACTGAGACAGAAGGCCAGCGAAGCCCTCCAGCAGCAAGAGAAGGTCTCGGCGGCAAAGAAATCATAAGCGACTCAGGCCAGCACCAACCACGGGCGGGGCCCCTCTCTTCACCAGAGGTGAGCCCCGTTTCTAGTTCAGCCCCCCTCCCTCTTGGCGGCGGGTTCCCTCTCTCCCCATGACCACAATGAACAGAATGGGCACAACAGCCTTAATAGCCATTACGGCCAGATTGTTTTCCAACCACACACCATTCATTAACCTCTTTGCAACAATCACAAGGAGAACATCATGTTGCAAGGAACCTTCAAGCACACTCTGCTCTGCTGCCTGCTGGGCGCCAGCCTCGGCGTCCAGGCCAAGATAGACGAAGTCCACTTCCTGATCCCGGGTGGCGCCGGCGGCGGCTGGGACAACACGGCCCGTGGCACCGGCGAGGCACTGACCAAGTCCGGCCTCATCACCACCGCCTCTTACCAGAACATCTCGGCCGGTGGCGGTGCCAAGGCCATCGCCCATCTGATCGAAACCTCGGCCCAGTCCGACGAGACCCTGATGGTCAACTCCACCCCCATCATCGTCAAATCCCTCTCCAAGGAACTGCCGCAATCCTTCCGGGATCTCACCCCGGTGGCCGCCATCATCGCCGACTATCAGGCGCTGGCGGTACCGCTGGACTCCCCCTATCAGAACTGGGCCCAGTTGCTGGCCGCCTATGAGGCGAACCCCGCCAAGGTGAAGATTGCCGGCGGCTCCGCCCGTGGCAGTCTGGATCACCTGGTGGCCGCCATGACCTTCAAGAATGCGGGGGCCGATGCCGGCAAGCTGCGCTACGTGGCCTATGACGCCGGTGGCAGCGCCATGGCGGCGGTACTGGCGGGGGAAACCCAGGTGCTCTCCACCGGCTTTGGCGAGGCGATGGAGGCGGTCAAGTCCGGTCAGATGCGGATCCTCGGCGTCACCGCCCCCGAGCGGATGCCGGATGCCAGCCAGGTACCCACCTTCTCCGAGCAGGGCAACCCCACCGTGTTTGCCAACTGGCGCGGATACTTCGCCTCCCCCGGCATCAGCCCGGAGAAATCCGCCGAGTTCGCCGCCCTGCTCAAGCAGATGTACGACAAACCGGAGTGGGAAGCGGTGCGGGCGCGCAATAGCTGGATCAACCAGTATCAATCCGGCCCCGAGTTCACGGCTTTTCTCAACAGCCAGGAGCAACAAATTGGCGGCCTGATGCGCGAGCTCGGCTTCATCAAGTAACCCTCAGCCTGTGGCGGGTTCGGCCCGCCCATCGGAGTCATCATGCGACTGACCAAGGAAAGGTTCGGGGGGCTGCTGTTTTTGCTGCTCTCCCTCGCCTACGGCTATCACGCCACCCAGATCCCCGGCTACCCGGGGGACGAATATGAACCCTTTACCGCCAGCACCCTGCCCTATGCCCTGGCCGGAGCCGGGGTCCTGCTCTCCCTGTTGCTGATCTGCTCACCGGGGGGAGAACCACTGGGCAAGGAGTCCGGCAACTGGCGGCTGGTATTCGCCCTGTTGGGGCTGATGCTGGTCTACGGCCTCGCCCTCGGCTGGCTCGGCTTCCTCGTCGCCACCATCTTGTTCCTCATCGGCGGCATCCTGCTGATGGGCGAACAGAGCCTCGCCTTTGCCTGCAAGGTGAGCATCCCTTTCACCCTCATTTTCTGGGCCCTGCTCACCAAGGGGCTCAATGTCTACCTCGAGCCGGGTCGGCTGTTCACCCAGTTGCTGGGATAAGGAGAACCCATGTTAGACGGAATCCTGCAAGGGCTCGGCACCGCCATGATGCCCATCAACCTCTTCATGGTGGTGGTCGGCTGCTTCGTCGGCACCTTCATCGGCATGCTGCCAGGGCTGGGGCCGGTCACCGCCATCGCCCTGATGATCCCCATCACCTACGGGCTGGATCCGGCCTCCGGCATCATCCTGATGGCCGGGGTCTATTACGGCTCCATGTTCGGCGGCTCCACCGCCTCCATCCTGATCAACACCCCGGGCTGCTCCGCCAGCATGATCACCGCCATCGACGGCTATCCGCTGGCCTGCAAGGGGTATGCAGGCAAGGCACTGGCCATCGCCGCCTATGCCTCCTTCGTCGGCGGCACCCTGTCGGCCATCTTCCTGATGGTAGCGGCGCCGCTGCTCGCCAAAGTCTCCCTCGCCTTCCAGTCGGCGGACTACTTCGCCCTCATGGTGCTCGGGCTCTCCGCGGTGGCGGCCTTCGCCGGCAAGGGGCAGGTGCTCAAGGCGCTGATCATGGCGCTGTTTGGCATCATGATCTCCACCGTCGGCATCGATCGCAGCGTCGGGGTGGACAGATTCACCTTCGGTCTGCCGGACTTGCGCGATGGCTTCTCCTTCCTGCTGCTGGCCATGGCCACCTTCGCCCTCGCGGAGATCCTGATGACGGTGCTGCGCCCGGGCAAGGACACCAGCAAGGAGGAGGCGAGCAAGATGCAACAGCTCGGCTCACTCAAGCTGAGCCGGGACGAGGTGAAGGAAATAGCGCCCCCCATCGCCCGCTCCTCTGTGCTGGGTTTCCTCATCGGCGTGCTGCCGGGGGCCGGTGCCACCATCGCCTCCTTCATGGCCTATGGGGCCGAGCGCAACTTCGCCCGCAAGGGTAAACGGGACGAGTTTGGCAAGGGCAGCCTGACCGGCATAGCCGCGCCGGAAGCGGCCAACAACGCCGCCTCCAGCGGGGCCTTCGTGCCGTTGCTGACCCTGGGGATCCCGGGCTCAGGTACCACGGCCCTGATGCTGGGGGCGCTCATCGCCTATGGCATCCAGCCCGGCCCGCGCCTCTTCATGGAACACCCGGATGTGTTCTGGTCGGTGATCATCTCCATGTATCTGGGCAACGTGGTGCTCTTGATCCTCAACCTGCCGCTCATTCCCTACCTGGCCAAGGTACTGCAGGTGCCACACCCTGTGCTCATCCCCATGGTGCTGCTGTTTTCGCTCATCGGGGTCTATCTGGTCTCCTTCAACACCATGGACATCTATGTGATGGTGCTGGTGGCTCTGGTGGCCATAGGGCTGCGCCTGCTGGACTTCCCCATGGCCCCCATGCTGCTCGGCTTCATCCTGGGGGGCATGCTGGAGGACAACCTGCGCCGGGCCCTGGTGATCAACGACGGCTCCCTGAGCTTCCTGTGGGAGCGCCCCATCACACTGGGCTTCACCCTGGTCACCCTGGTGATGCTGTTGCTGCCGCTCTGGCAGTGGTGGCAGGCCCGTCGCACGCCGGTGGCGACCCTGCAATCCGACCCGACCTGATCCCAGCCATCACACAAAGAGCGCCAAAGGGCGCTCTTTTTTTGGGTTGGAACCGGCCACTCAACGCTGGCGGTAGCGCCGCTCCGGCCGCCCGACGGTGCCGTATTCGAGCTCGGGGCTCGCAAGCTGCTGGCCCACCAGAAACTCCAGATAGCGGCGCGCCGTGGTGCGACTCACCCCGACCCGGCTGCCTATCTCCTCGGCGCTGGCCCCCTGCAGGCTCAGGGCCGCCAGCACCCGTTGCAGGGTGAGGGCGTCTATTCCCTTGGGCAGGCCGCCCGCCGCCACCTGTTGCAGCGGGGTGCCAAAGAGCGCATCCACCGCCTGCTGATCGATGTCAGCCAGAGCCGCTAGGGCGGCGCGGCTCTGGCAGTATTTGTCGAGGGTGTCGCGCAGTCGCTCGAACACCACGGGTTTCAAGATGAAATCCACCACCCCGAGGCGCATCGCCTCCTGCAGGGCCGCGGCCTCACGGGCGGCGGTGAGCAGGATGACGTCGAGATGGGCCCCGCACTGGCGCAGCTCCCGCAGCAGGGAGAAACCCTCCCCGTCCGGCAGCCACACGTCCAGCAGCACCAGATCCGGCTTGAGGATGGCTATCTGCTCTCTCGCATCGAACAGGGTGAGCGCCACCCCCAGCACCTCGAACCCCGCCAGCCGTTGCACGAAGCGCCGGTGGATCTCGGCAATGGCCGGATCATCCTCGACGATCAGGATCTTGATCACTCACACCTCCTTGGGAATGTAACAGACGACGCAACTCCCCTGCGCCGTGGCTTCGATGGTGATGGTCCCCTGCAGGGCATCCAGGGTCTTGCGCACCAGGGCGAGGCCTATGCCGTGGCCGGGTTCGGCCTTGCTGCTCACCCCGCGCTCGAACAAGGTGTCCGCCAAAGCGGGATCCACCCCACCGGCCCCGTCCTCCACCTCCAAGATGAGATCCTGGCCGAGATCGCTCAAAGAGACCCGGATCGGCTGATAGGGGGCGCCATGGCGGCGGGTCGCCTCGAAGGCGTTGTCGATGAGGTTGCCAAGCAGGGTCACCAGCTGGGAGCCGCTGACCCGGGCGGGGATGTCGTACAGGCGGGAATTCGGGTCCACCTCCAGCACCAGTCCTAGCTCGTGGGCCCTGTGGTACTTGCCAAGCAGCAGGCCCGCCACCTTGGGCTTGGCGATGGCTCCCATCAAAAAGCTCAGCAGGGTCTGCTCGGTGGCCGCCTCCCGGCCGATGAAGGCGAGCGCCTCCCGGGTGGCCCCCAGCTCGATGAGACCGGCGATGGTGCCGAGCTGGTTGTTGTGTTCGTGGGTCTGCACCCGCAGCAGATCGCTGTAGGCCTGCACCTGGGAGAGCTGGGCGCTGAGCTCGGCCAGCTCGTCCTTGCGCCGAAAGCTCGACACGGCGCCGATCAGCTTGCCCTCGCGCACCAGCGGCAGCCGGTTGACGATGAGAGACTGGCCGTTGAGCACTATCTCCTCGTCAAACTGGGGGCTCTGTTCTTGCAAGATGGAGAGCATGCGGCTGCCCGGCAGCAGTTGACCGACGGGCTGGCCGATGGCGGCCTGCGCGGCCCGCTCATCGAGGCGCAGCAGCCGGATGCCGTTGGGATTGAGGGAGGTGAGCCTACCCTGCTCGTCTATGGTAAGGATCCCCTCGCGCACGGTGCGCAGGGTGCAGTCGAGTTCCGCATAGAGGCGCCCTATCTGCTCGGGCTCAAACCCCAGCAGGGCCCGCTTGTAGCGCTTGGCCAGCCAGGCTGCGGCGGCGCTGTTGAGCAGCACGATGAGCAGGGTCATGGCGAGGCCGAAGCGCAGGAAACCCTGCAGGTCTGCCTCTATGTCCCGCACCAGATAACCGACCGAGACCACACCGATGACCCTGCCCATCTCATCCCGGATGGGCCCCTTGCCGCGCACCGAGACCCCGAGGGAGCCCTGGGCGCGAGAGATGTAGAACTCCCCTTGCAGAGCGCGCCCGGGATCATCCCCCATCATGGGTTTACCTATCCTGTCCGCATTGGGGTGCACCAGGCGGCGCGCCTCGCCATCACCGATGACGATGTAGCTGGCGCCGACCTCGGCGCGCATCCGCTCCACCAGCACATTGAGCCGCGCGGTATCGGCCCGCTTCACCCCGGCGATGACGCCGGGCTCTCGGGCCACCAACCGGGCCACGTCCAGGGCCTGATCCCCCACCTCCCGGTAGCGCTGCTCGGCGACATAGTAGTAGCTGGCCCCGCTCAGCAGCACCAGTTGCAGCAGGCTGACCAGGCAGAGCATGAGCAGGATGCGTCCTTGCAACCCGAGCCTCATGCCTCCCTGTCACCTCGCAACAGATCGAGCAGCAGGCTGCCGTCCCGCAGCGCCTTGTGCACCTGCACCGAGGTGGGCTTGGTGGGATCTTCGTAAAAATGGGTGGACTCGATCTGCAGGCGCACCAGGTACTCCGCCGGCAGCTGGCTCGCCAGGGACTGGTGCAGCATGGGGAACAGCAGCCGATCGGCCCGGGTGATCTCCCCCCCCAGCAGCAGCTTGCCCGGGTTGAGCAGGCAGATGAGGTTGGCCAGCACCCGGGAGAGCCGGCCCGCCGCCTGGTGCAGGATATCCTGACAGAGGCTGTTGCCCGCCAGCGCCAGCTCGCACAGCTCGCGGATGTTGACGCTCGCCGGCAGATCGTGCTCCTGCATCCGCTCGCGCAGGTCCCGATACTGGGCCTCCAGGGCCTGGTTGGTGACCAGGGTGCAGGCGCAGCCGAAGCCACCGCAGTAGCAGCGCTGGCCATAGGGTTCGAGCTGCAGGTGGCTGAGATCCCCGAGCAGGGCCGACTCGCTCTCGATGAGCTGGCCGTTGACCACCATGCCCACCCCTATGTCGTTGTGGACGAACACCAGCACCGCATCGGCGCAGTTCCTGGCGGCGCCCCACTCCCGCTCGGCCTGGATCCAGGTGCGCACGTCGCCGCTCACCAGCACAGGCACCTCGAACGCCTGCTGCAGGGTGGGGCCGAGGGGCCAGTTGCGCAGATCATAGAAGGGGAAGTGCTTGACCATGCCGGAGTGGCGCTCCACCTGCCCGGGCAGGCAGAGGGCGATGCAGGCGAGGCGCAGCGCCTTCTTCGGCAGGAAGCCTTCGATGGCCCGCACCAGGCTGGCCAGCAGGTCATCGCGCTCCGACTCGCTGAACAGGTGACGATGGCGCGCCAGGGAGTGACCGGCGAGATCGAACAGGGCCATGTCCACGTAGCCGCGGCCAAGGCGCATGGAGAGAAACTGGAAGCGGCGCTCGTTGATGCGCAGCAAAGTCTGACGACGGCCACGCCCCACCGAGCTCTCGCCACAGGTCACCACCAGGCCGCCATCGAGCAGTTCACGGGTGATCTTGGTGATGCTGGCCGGTGAGAGGCCGGTCAAACGGGACAGATCGGTACGGGACAGTTCCTTGTGCTCCTCCAGACTGGCGTAGACCAGGCCGTAGTTGAGCTGACGGATCAAATCGATACTGCCTTTCACGATCTCATTCATAGGGTAGGGGCTAACGAAAGGAACGAATGGCGCGATTTTCCCACATTCTGCGCCGATCCCCAAATTTGCCGTCCGGACATGACGTCCAGACGGCAAAAATGTGACTAGTAACGGAAGCGGGAGACCAGTTGACGCAATTTGTCACCCGTGCCAGCCAGGGCGCGGGTGGTGGTGTTGGACTCCCCGGCGGCCTCGGTCAGCTCGCTGACGATCTGCTGGATGGCCACCAGGTTCTTGTTGATCTCCTCGGAGACCGCGTGCTGCTCCTCGGCGGCGGTCGCTATCTGGATGTTCATGTCGTTGATGGTGCTGACCGCCATCACCATGCTGTCGAGAGAGCTGGCGATGTGGCTCGCCTCCTGCACCGTCTCCTGGCTGCGCGATTCGCTCGCCTGCATCACCTCCACCGCCTGGCGCACGCCCCCCTGCAGCCGTTGCAGCATCTCGTTGATCTCCTTGGTGCTCTGCTGGGTGCGACCGGCCAGGGATCGCACCTCGTCCGCCACCACCGCAAAGCCGCGCCCCTGCTCACCGGCCCGGGCCGCCTCGATGGCCGCATTCAGGGCCAGCAGGTTGGTCTGGTCGGCGATGCCGCGAATCACCTCCACCACGGATCCTATCTTGCCAGTCTCCTGGGCCAGCTGCTCGATGACGCCGGAGGCGGTGTGCACCTCCTCCACCAGCCGGTTGATGCTGCCGATGGCGCTGCCCACCACCTCGCGAGCGGCATCGGATTCCCGCGCCGCGTCGCTGGTGGCCGTGGCCGCGTTGGAGGCGCTGGCCGCCACTTCCTGGACGGTGGAGCTCATCTCGGTCACGGCGGTGACCACCTGATCCGTCTCCCGGCCATGGCCCTGCATCTGCCGGTCGGCGTGCTCGCTTAAGCTGTGCAGGCGATCCACTGCCCCCAGCAGCTGATGGCTGGTCTCCCCGACCTGGCTCACCACCGACTGGATCCGCTCCACGAAGCGGTTGAAGGCGCTGGCCAGCTGGCCCACCTCGTCCTCGCTCTGCACCTTGAGGCGTCGGGTCAGATCCCCCTCCCCGTCGGCGATGTCATTGAGGGCCGCGACCGCATCCGCCAGCGGCCGGGTGACCCGGTTGCCGAGCACCACTGTCACTGCCAGGGTCACCCCCAGGATCACCAGAATGAGCAGCACGCTGCTCTGCAAGGAGCCGTGCATGTTCTCCTCGCGCTCGCTGCGCAGGGCCGCCAGCTCGGTGTCGATATCATCGATGTAGAAGCCGGTGCCCACCACCCACTGGTATTTGTCCAGCACCAGGTTGAAGGAGAGCTTGGGCGCATCCCGCCCGATGGAGGGCTTGTTGGTCCAGTACTCCGAGTAGCCATCCCCCTCGCGGGCCGCCTTGACGATCTCCTGAATGAGGAAGGTGCCCTTGGTATCCTTGTCCTGCCAGCGATTCTTGCCCTCCACCTCGGGGCGAGTGGGCAGCAGCAGGGTATTGCCCTGGAAGTCGTAGACGAAGAAGTAGCCGTCACTGCCATAACGCAAGGGGCGCAGCAGCTCCTTCACCCGGGCACGCGCATCCGGGCTGTCCGGCGCAGCATACTCTTTCTCGATGGCGGTCTTGGCGAGCATCAGGTAGCTGCTGAGCAGGGCCTTGCGCTCCTTGACCGCCTTGTCCCTCGCCACCACCAGCTCGGACTCCAGATCGCTCCTGGCCACCAGGTAGTTGCTGAGGTTGACCACCAGGGCCATCAGCAGCACGGGGATAGCCCCCAGTAACAGGATCTTCTGCTTTAGTGTCATTGTGTAATCCTTTCTGCTGTTTATTCTTGATGTTCCGTTCCTGCTGCATCGGCATGGGATGCTGGCCGAGGGGGGGCCGCTTTCGCTACAATCCCGCCACCTTCTATTATCGACCCGATGAACTGACCCATGAGCCAATGTCCTTGCGGTTCCTCTCTTTCCCTCGCCCAATGCTGCGGCGCGCTTCACGCCGGCCAGGCCGCCACTACCACCGAGCAGCTGATGCGCTCCCGCTACAGCGCCTTCGTGCTGGGCTTGGGGGAGTACCTGGTCCACAGCTGGCACCCGGACTATCTGAACGGACTGACCGCTGATGAACTCTCCCAGACCGACACCCAATGGGACGGACTCGAGATCATCGCCGCCCAGGGTGGCTCTACGGATGAAGCTGGCATGGTGGAATTCAAGGCCTGGTTTCTGGAGGGCGAAGAACGTCACTGCCTGCATGAGCGCTCCCGCTTCATGCGCCACCAGGGGCGCTGGGTCTACACCGATGGGGAACAAGATCCGGCGCCGCTGCGGGTCGGTCGCAACGACCCCTGTCCCTGTGGCAGCGGCAAGAAGTTCAAGAAGTGCTGCGGCTGAGCGCCGTGACTCGTGTCGACAGAGGGGGCCCGGTGGCCCCCTCTGCTGTTGCTGGAGTGTGACAACAATCACGATTTGCTCATTAACGCCCCCTTTGGTGAGCGTTTGCGAACATTAACTTGGCCCATATCAAACATTTTCCACCAGACAGGCGCCACACTGGCCTCATCTGGAAGAGATGAGACGGGCAAGAATGAAAAGAATCACCACAGAAGTCGTCATCATAGGGGGTGGCGCCACCGGGGCCGGCATCATGCGCGACTGCGCGCTGCGCGGCATCGACTGCATCCTGCTGGAGCGGGACGACATCGCTGCAGGCACCACGGGGCGCAACCACGGCCTGCTCCATTCGGGGGCACGCTACGCGGTGACGGATCCGGAGTCCGCCCGCGAATGCATTCAGGAGAACCGCATTCTCAAGCGGATCGCCAGCCACTGCGTGGAGGCGACCGGCGGTCTCTTCGTCACCCTGCCGGAAGATGACATCAATTTCCAAGGCACCTTCATGGAAGCCTGCGCTCTGGCGGGTATCGACACCCGCCAGCTGGATCCCCGCGAGGCGCTGCGCCTCGAACCCAACGCCAACCCGGCGATGATAGGCGCTATTCATGTGCCGGATGGCACGGTCGATCCCTTCCGTCTCGCCGCCGCAAACGTGCTGGACGCGAAGGAACATGGCGCGCGCATCTTCACCCACAGCAAGGTGCTGGGGCTGTTGCGTACTCAGGATAGGGTACACGGGGTCAAGGCCATCAACACCCGCACCGGCGAGACGTTCGAGGTGGAGTGCCAGGAGGTGATCAACGCCGCCGGCATCTGGGGCCAGCAAATTTGCGAATATGCCGATCTCGGCATCCGCATGTTCCCGGCCAAGGGCTCATTGCTCATCATGGATTACCGCATCAACCAGCTGGTGCTCAACCGCGCACGAAAACCGGCGGATGCTGACATCCTGGTGCCTGGCGACACCATCTCCCTCATCGGCACCACCTCGAGTCGCATCGACTACCACAAGATTGATCAGCTCACCGTCGACCCCGAAGAGGTCGAGGTGTTGCTGCGCGAGGGGATAAAACTGGCCCCCATCATGGCCCGCACCCGCTTGCTGAGGGCCTATGCCGGGGTACGCCCCCTGGTGGCGGTGGATGGCGACGAGAGCGGCCGCAACATCAGTCGCGGCATAGTGCTGCTGGATCATGCCGAGCGTGATGGCCTCAAGGGCTTCAACACCATCACCGGCGGCAAGCTGATGACCTACCGCCTGATGGCGGAGTGGGCCACGGATCTCGTCGCCAACAAACTCGGCAACAACAGGCCCTGCCGCACCGCCGAACTGAGCCTGCCCGGCTCGCGGGATCCGGAAAAGGTCTCCGCCCCCGGCCTCTCTGTGCCGGTCGAAGGCTCGGCCCAGTACCGCCACGGCGAGCGGGTCATCGCCTTTTTCCGCGACAATCCCAAGGCCAACGCTCTCATCTGCGAGTGCGAGATGGTCACCGCCGGCGAGATTGAATACGCCCTGCGGGAGCTCGACGTGGACAACCTGGTGGATCTACGCCGCCGCACCCGTCTGGGCATGGGCCCCTGTCAGGGAGAGCTGTGCGCCTATCGCGCCGCCGGCCTGATGCAGGAGTACGGCAAGGCCGACGGTCGTCAGGCTTGCGTCATGCTGCGCCAGTTCCTGGAGGAGCGCTACAAGGGCACCCGTCCGGTGCTCTGGGGCGATGCCCTGCGCGAAGCGGAATTTACCTACTGGATCTACGAAGGGCTGTTCGGCCTTGGCGAGTGGACGGCCCCCCACCTGGTGGCCGAGCCGCCCTTCCCGCTCGATGCCAGCACCGCAGCCAACCCCACCAA
This sequence comes from Aeromonas sp. S2(2024), assembly GCF_041402505.1. Taxonomy (NCBI): domain Bacteria; kingdom Pseudomonadati; phylum Pseudomonadota; class Gammaproteobacteria; order Aeromonadales; family Aeromonadaceae; genus Aeromonas; species Aeromonas sp. S2(2024). The sequence goes on along the minus strand of NZ_JBGLRL010000006.1, from coordinate 58,431 downwards.
GGAGTGCAGCCATGAAATTTGACAGTATCGTGATAGGTGGCGGCATGGCGGGCCTCTCGGCGGCGCTGCGTCTGGCCGAGGCGGGTCAGAAGACGCTGCTGATGGCCTCGGGCCAGAGCGCCCTGCACTTCTCCTCCGGCTCGGTGGATCTGCTGGAGAGCGAAGGCGACCCTCGCGCCGCCCTGCCCGCCTTTATGGCCGAGCACCCCGATCATCCCTACAACAAGGTGGGTCTTGCCAGCATAGAGGCGAGCCTCGCGGATCTGCAGCGCCACTGCGCCCTGCAGGGCTTGCCCCTGTTTCGCCAGGAGCGCAACCACCAGCGCCTGACCCCCATAGGCACCCTGAAATCCACCTGGCTCTCCCCCGAGACCTGCGCCTGCGTCACTGAGGCGCCCGCACCGGACGTCCTGCTGCTGGCGACGCTCGAGGGTTTTCGTGACTTTCACCCCGCGCTGGCGGCGGCCAATCTGGCGACCCACTCGCGCTTCGCCCACAGCCGTATCCTGACTGGTGAAATTCGCCTGCCCCAGCTCGCCGCGTTCAGCCACAATCCCCACGAGTTTCGCTCTGCGGACATCGCCCGCCTGTTTGACAAACAGCAGCACGACAAGCAGGACCTGCTGACGGATCTGGCCCGCGAGATAGGCCGCATGATGCAGGAGTGCGGCGAGCCGGGCTGCCGCCATATCGTACTGCCCGCCTGCCTGTCCCTGGGGTTGGTCGGCCCCCGTCTGGCGGAGCTTGAGCAGCGCACCGGCTGCACCATCAAGGAGGTGGCCACCATGCCGCCGTCCCTCATCGGGATGCGGATGCAGGAGGCCCTCAAGCGCCGCTTCCTGGCCCTCGGCGGCACCTTCCTCACCAGCGAGCGGGTGCTGGGCGCCCGCTACGAGGGCGACAGGGTGGTAGGCGTACACAGCCAGAATGGTGACGATCAGCTGTTCGAGGCGAACCACTTCGTGCTCGCCTCCGGCAGCTTCTTCAGCCGCGGGCTGGAGTCCCGCCTCGGGGGCATTCGCGAGCCCATCTTCGACGCCGACGTCTTGAGCCTCCCCGAGCGTGACACCTGGGCCGGTCGCCGCCTGTTCGATCACCACCCCTTCATGGGCTTCGGGGTCAAGACCGACGACCAGCTGCGGGTGCTGCGCGGCGGCACCCCCCTCGCCAACCTCTATGGCGCCGGCAGCGTGCTGGCCCACTACGATCCCGTCAAAGAGGGCTCGGGCTCCGGGGTCGCCGTCGCCACCGGCTGGCAGGCCGCCGGCCATATTCTGGCGGAGGGCTGAGATGCCTCCCCTCCACTTCCTGACTGCGGGCAGCCAACTGCCCGTTCGACAATCCCATTGCCGCGTCCCTTGCGCTTTTCATCCGGCCCGGGAGGAGTAAATCATGCTACTGGATCATGCCAACCAAACCTTCGATCAGTGCATCAAATGCACTGTCTGTACCGCCTACTGCCCGGTGGCCAAGGCCAACCCCGCCTACCCAGGCCCCAAGCAGGCGGGCCCGGATGGGGAACGGCTGCGCATCAAGAGCCCCGAGCTCTTTGACAGCGCCCTCAAGTACTGCACCAACTGCAAGCGCTGCGAAGTTGCCTGCCCGAGCGGGGTGCGCATCGGCGACATCATAGCCCGGGCCAAGCACCAGTACGGCGGCTTCAAACCGGGAGTACGCGAGTTCGTGCTCTCCCACACCGATCTGATGGGCAGCATGTCCACCCTGATGGCGCCCGTGGTCAACTTCACCACCGGCCTCAAGCCGATGAAGCTGGTGCTGGACAAGGCGCTGGGGGTCTCCTCCCACCGCGATCTGCCCAAGTATTCGCAAGGCACCTTCCGCGGCTGGTACAAGAAACAGAAAGCCAGTCAGGCCCGCTTCGAACGTCAGATAGCCTATTTCCACGGCTGTTACGTCAACTACAACCACCCGCAGCTCGGCAAGGAGCTGATGCAGGTGCTCAACGCCATGAACATCGGCATGCAACTGCTGGAGCGGGAGAAGTGCTGCGGCGTGCCGCTGATTGCCAACGGCTTCATGGACAAGGCCAAGCAGCAGGCGGCCTTCAACATCCAGCAGCTGGAGAACACCCTGCTCGGCAACGAGATGCCGCTGCTGGCCACCTCCTCCACCTGCGGCTTTACCCTGCGCGACGAATATCCCCACCTGCTGGAGCAGGACAACCACAAGGTGCGCGATCGCATCTCGCTGGTGACCCGCTTCCTGTGGAACGAGTTTTACCAGGGCAACAAGCCGGCGATGAAGCCACTCAATCTGCACATCGCCTACCACACCCCCTGCCACATGGAGAAGATGGGGGGCGTCATCTATACCCTCGAGCTGCTGCGCGCCATTCCCGGGGTCAAGGTGACGGTGCTGGACTCCCAGTGCTGCGGCATCGCCGGCACCTATGGCTTCAAGTCGGAGAACTACCAGACCAGCCAGGCCATCGGCGAGGGGCTCTTTGATCAGATAAACCGGCTCAAGCCCGATCTGGTCATCACCGACTGCGAGACCTGCAAGTGGCAGATCGAGATGAGTACGCCGTTCCCCTGTGAACACCCGATCCATCTGCTGGCCCAAGCCCTGGCCTGATCCCCTTGCAATGCCAGGCCGGATGGCCCGCTCGGCAAAGGGGTCGATAGGTAAAAACCAGATAAAGGAAGAGCCGGCAAGCGCCGGCTCTTTTCATTCAGCTTGTCCCGCCATCTGTCCCATCAAGGGTGCTGGATGATCAGGCTGTGCTGATCCAGCATGGATTGCAGGATGTCGTGAGAGGAGGAGCCGCCGCTCAGGTTCCAGCCGCTCAGATCCACGTCCTTCAGGGTGATCTGCTGGGTCACCTGACCATCCCCCGCCGGGGAGACCGAGAGATTCACATCGCTCAGGCCCGCGCTGCCCGTGGTCACAGACGCAGAGAGGTGGCCCAGCAAGCCATCCACGCTGTTGTCGGTCACCCCCTTGAGCAGGTCCGCCAGATCTATCCTGTCCCCCTCCTCCGGGTGGAAATCGGTGACGGTGTCGATGGCAGGCTGCGTCGCGGTTCCCTCGTCACCCTGGCCCCACACGAAGAGATCGCTGCCGGCGCCGCCGCTCAGGATGTCGTTGCCCTGGCCGCCCCGGATCACGTCATCTCCCTGACCACCCAGGATCCGATCACTGCCGGTGGAGCCGAACAGCCAGTCTCCCCGATCCGAGCCAACCAAGTCGTGGCCGCTCTGGCTGTGGATGGTGAGGGTCTCCTCGGCCGAGCTCAGGGTGCTGCCACCCGCACTCGACTCGGCGGTCAGGATCAGGCTGTGATCCCCGGCCGCCAGATCTTTCACATAGAGTGGGACCGAGTGTTCCATGGGCAGCAGCCAGTCGCCGTTGTTGTCGGCATGACCCACGCTCTGGCCGTGTTCGTCCACCACCTGAGCACCGCCCAGATTCTGGATCCGCACCGACAGCTCGCCCGGTGCCGGGTTGACCACGCTGGCGCTCAGGTTGAGCGGCACCCAGGCCCCTTGCAGGGCGTGGATGTCGTGGGTGCCCAGCCCGAGCTGGGGAGCGTCCGCCTCGGCGGTGACAGTGATGCCGACCTGGGTGGTATCGGTGAGCGCACCGCCCGCCCCGGTATTGCCCCGATCCGAGGTGGTGATGGTGAGGTTGTCCTCTCCCCAGAAGTCCTTGGCCGGCTCGTAGTGCAGATTGCCGTTGAGCAGGCTGTTGAGATCATCGAGCGACCCTACTAGGGTCATTTCGTTGCTGCCCGCCCCCTGCACCGAGACGGCGCCCGCTGCCCCGAGCAGGGTCAGTACGCCATGCTCGACCCGCAACACCATGGACATGGGCGCACTGCCCGCATCCACGTCCTTGACACTGATCCCGGAGAGGGACAGCGAACCATCTTCCTTCACCGCCATGGCGTCCGGCACCTGGTTGATCGGGGCGTCGTTGACCGGTTGCACCTCGATGGACAGCACATCGGTGTCACTCAGGGCGCCGCCACTGCCGGTGTTGCCCCTGTCGTTGGTCACCATGGTCAGGGCATCCTGACCGTTGAAGTCCTGCTCGCCCTGATAGGTCACCCCGCCAGAGAGCAGCGCATTGATGGCATCCTGGGAGCCGCTCAACACCAGGGAGCCGGTGCCATTACCGGTCACTGTCACCCCGCTGCCGACCGGCAGGTTCAGGGTGCCGTGCAGTACGGACAGGGTCACCTCCATGGTGCTGCTGCCTGCATCCACATCGCTCACCTGCAGACCGTGAATGACGAAGGGTTGATCCTCCTGGGCCACCTGGGGCTCCCCTGGCAGCACGTTGACGGGGGCATCGTTGACCGGGCTCACATCCACCTGGATGCTGCCACCCACCTCGGGGCCAAGGGCACCATGATCCAGACTCTGAGCCGTCACCTTGATCTCCAGGGCGCCATTGGCGTCGTTGGTCACCAGCTCCACCGCATCGAGCCTGCCACCGTCCGTGGTGACCTGCCAGCGGCCGCCGCCCAAGTCCACCACAGTGCCGCTGACCCCGTTCGGCAGGCGAATTTCTGCCCCGTCCGGTACCCCTTCCAGGGCGACGCGCACCTGCTCGGGGCCATTTTCATGCACGTTGCCGGCACTGCCGCCGGTGGCCTGGGTATCCCGCGTCTCCAGCCCCAGGTTCAGGGTGATCACATCGCCCTCGGCACCGCTCGCCTTGCTTTCTATGTCGGCGATGATGACATCCCCCACCGGATTGACGGTGACGGTGAAGCCCGCACTGGTTTCAAGGGGCAGGGTCAGTCCCTTGTCCAGGGTAAACGCGCTCAGGGTCAGATCCACGGTGCCGCTGAAATCGGCAGGCGGGATCAGGGCCAGCCTGGTGAAATCGGTGCCCACCGGCACCTGCCACACCCCACCGCCGTTGTTGACCGCAGGGGCGGACAGGGTGAAGCCGTCCGGTACCCCCCTGATCTGCAGCCCCACTATCTGCTCGGAGCCGTCGGTGTCGATGAGGCTGGCCCCCAGCCCGCCAAGGCTGATGCTACCATCCTCGTCGCCGCTCACGTTCTGCACCGTGAGCTGGGCCGGATCGTTGACCGGCAGCACCTCGAAGCTCGCATTGCCGCTCCAGCTACCGCGATCCGTCCCCGTGGTGGCGGTGTCGAGAATGTCCACCTTGATACCCAGGGGGACCTGACCACTGAAGTGCTCCTTGGGCACGAACACCAGATCCTTGAGCGCCGCCGGGTCGTCCACCCTGAGGGTGGAGACCGGCTGGCCGTTCTTGTCGAGGAAGTGACCATATTGGGGATCCACGGTCACGACCACTCGCGCCACGGTCTCGAGACCGCCATTGGCCACAGTGGGGCTGATGTCCGCGAGCTTGACCGAGAGATCGAGGTGGATTTCGGTGTCTTCCAGGTTGTCCGGCTGGCCGTCGCCGTTCACATCCTTCACGTTCAGTTGCAGTTCGGGCTGACCGTCCGGCCCGCCGTTGATGTCTACCTCCGGGGTGATGGAGAGGCTGATATCCTTCTCCACCTGCTTGGTGTCACCACTCACGGTGTCGGTGTTGACCAGGCGCACCTTGAAGCCCAGGCCGTCGCCGGCATAGTCGTCAGGCAGGGTCAGGGTCAACTTGTCGAGGTCATCGAGCCCCCCCGGCAGCTTGATCAGGTACTCGCCGTTGACGAAGTCATAGGTGAGCCCCTGCACGTTCACGCCGGGGGGCAAGCCGGTGATGACGATGCTGAGCTCGTCGTCCCCGCTGTCCGCCGTGCCCAGGGTCACCATGTCCTTGAACTGGCTGCCGAAGTTGACGCCCTGATCCTCCACCCCGGTGATGGGGGCGCTGTTGTCAAAATCGACATCGGCGGCCACCTGGCCCGAGTGGGTTGCCCCCTGGAAATCGGCACTGGCGGTCATCTCTCGATAGGCCGGCGCGCTCAGATCCCCCTCGTTGTTGTCGCCAAGGTCGATCACCCTGGCGCTGACCTTGAAGATGACGGTGCCGGTGAAGCCGTCCGGGGAGCGCAGGGCATAGCTGCCGAGGGCATCGTGGGGAACGGTCCAGTTGCCCTGGCCATCGTGGATCCCGCCCACCACCACGAAGCCGGGGGGCAGATCGCTGATGACCAGGTAGTCGATGGTCTCGACGCTGCTGGGGTCCAGATCCTGGAACACGAAGACGCCGTCCAGCGGGATATCGTGCCCATCCGGGCTGATCAGATCTCCCCCCTGCTGCACCAGGTTGCCATCGGGCTCCACCACGGCCTGGATATCCACATGCAGGGTGCCGTCGATCACCTTCTCGGCAACGGCGCCCGAATCCACATCATGCTGGGTTACGGTCACATGGCTCTGGAGAGTGGTGTCCCGATCGCTGTCTTCCAGCCCCTTCACCAGCAGCTGGCCGCCGCCGAGCAGGCTCTGCAGCTCGGCGTCGCTCAAGTCTACGGCGCCGCCGGTGACCGTCAGCTGGGTATCCACTCCCCCGACCCGGATCCAGATCTCGTAACCCGGCGCTATGCCGGAGAGGCCGAGGTGCGTCACCTGTTCGGCGCCGTCGGTCAGGTCAGGCTGCCAGTCCAGCACGGTGAACTGATCCTCCAGGCCATGGCTGGTCCTGGCGTAGTCGGTGGCGTCGATCGCGGGCTCCACCTTGATGGTGAGCGGCACGTCGAAGCCCTTGTGATCCCCGTCGTTTTCGGTCACCACCACGTGGCCGATGAGGTGAAGATCGGCGGTGCTGTTGGGGGGCGGCAGGATCTGCAGGTTGCCAAGGCTCGACACGTCGACCTGATAGAGGGGGTTGCCCTTGCCATCGAGCCCGGCGAAGGTGAGGGTCAGCTCCTTGCCGTTGCCATCGAACACCCTGGCTCCTTCCGGCAGGCCTTCCAGCACCAGGTTCAGGGTTTCCGAGTGATCGAGCGGGGTATCCGTCCACTCCCCCGAGGTGAGCTTGAAGTCGAGCGGTGCCCGGCCATCCTCGGCGATGGTGATGCTGTAGCCATTGCCATCCTGGATCCAGTCGCCGGCATTAAGATCTAAATGGGACTCATCCACCACCCCCACCAGATCCACGTGCAGGCCCTGGGAGCCGGTCTCCTTCTCATTCACCACTGTGTGGGTCTGACCATTGGCGTCGGTCAGGGTGGCGCTGTCCTTCACGACGCCCTTGATGGTGAGCTCGAAGTCGACGTTGCTGTTCTTAGGCGGCTCGAGCTTGAGCTCACCGATGCGGTCATAGGGCACCTCGTAGTAGCCGTTGGCATCCAGGGTCACCGCCACGCCACCCAGCAGCAGGGTGGCCCCGGCGGGCAGGCCACTGATGCGCACAAACAGCTGCTCCGAGCCGTCCGTGGTGTCGCCCAGATGGCTAAGGACTATCTTGCTGCCCAGATCGAGCAAGGTATCTTCCTTGCCCTGGATCTCGCGCACGGTGAGCCTTGGCGTCATCCGCCTGCGGGTTGACGTTGATCACCAGATCCAGGGGATCCCCGAGCGCCTTGTTCTGGCCGCTGACCACAGGGCTCTTCTCCGTGCTCACCGGCGTCACGGTGAGCCTGATGTCGCCGCTGTAGTCCTTGCCGGGGAGCACGGTGATCTTGTTGATATCCCCTGCCGTCACCGTGTAGAGGCCGTTGCTGCCCGGCTGGAGCACCTTGCCATTCAGCGTCAGGCTGCCCAGGCCGGACTCCCACTTGATCTGGTAGCTCAGGGTCTCGGAGCCATCGGTGTCGGTGAGGCTGGCCTTCATATTGAGGGCGATGCCGCTGCTGTCCTCGCCCGTGCTGTAGTGCTGATGGGTGCTGCCCGCATCCCACAACGGCTTGTCGGCAATGCCCTGCACCGTGATGGCGAGATCGCCGGTCACGGCGGGCGGTGGCGTTCCCTCGGTCACCCCGACCTGCAGTTGCACCTGGAAGTGCAGCGGCTGCTTGTTGTTGCTCCAGCTGGACCAGTCATCCGCTGGCACGAAGGTGAGACCCTGGGTCTGGTAGTTGACGTTGTCCGTGGTCACCATGGCCGCCGGCGGCACGATGAACCACTTGCCATCGGCCGTGGTGGTGAGGGCCACCCCGTGGTAGTAGAAGGTACCGTGGACGTTGGCCGGCGCCTGGATCAGCAGTTGTTCCACGTGTTCGCCCCGGTCGAAATCGCCGATATCGAGGCGCATGTCGATGGCAATGCCATGGCCCGGATCCTGGGCTCCCTGATCTTCCTGCCCGGTGACCGCCTTCACGGTGAAGCTCACCGCCTCATCCTGCAGATTGAGGGTCAGGGTGCTCTCGGCGGTGTCGCCGTCACCGTCGACCAACTGGGCGCTGATGACCTGGCTAAGGGAGGCGGCATCGTGAGCGAAGCCGGGCCTCGGCGTGAAGCTGTAGTTGCCGTCCTGCCCTATGGTCAGGGATCCCATCACCTGCTTGCCGTCCGGGCTCATCACATCCAGGGTCAGGCTGCCGTTGATGGCATGCAGCTGGCCGTTCACGGTGACCGAGGCAACTCTGGCACCGTCGGCTCCCTCGTTGGCGGGGGGCAGCAGATCGCCGCTCACGGCGCTGCCGGTTTCGTTCAGGTGATGAGTCAGATGAGTACCAATCGGCATGTCATCCTGCACCTGCACTTCCACCGTCACGTTGGGGCTGCGATCCCCGTCAGAGTCGGTCACGAACAGCGGTATTTCGATACCCAGTTCATCCTTGCCCTGGGCGCCGTGATCGAGCTGGCCCACCAGGTGGACGCTGTAGCTGCCATTGACGTCGAGATGGACCCAGAACACCGGCTTGCCACCCTCCGCACTCGCCAGATACCAGCCAGGGCTATGGGCCGCCAGGGTCACCTCTTTGCCACCCGAGGTGAGGTTATTCGCCTGATTGAAGGCCGCCACATCCAGCTCGAGGGAGGCCACCCTGTCCGAGCCGGCGCCTATGGTCACCTGGCCGCCTGCCGTCTCCCCGTTCTCGGTGGGGGTGGTTCCCGGACGCTGGCTGCCGCTCGCATCCAGATCCGCCTCCTCGACCCGCACGGATTCTATGGCCGAGATCACGGGGTCGGCCGCATCGGTGATCACCGCCGTGGCGCTGCCGGTGATCACCGAGCCATCGCTGTCGGTCACCTTGACCGGCAGGGTCAGGCTGTCGCTCGCCCCGTGATCCAGGTTGGTGTGTACCTTCACCTGGTAGTCGAGGGTCGCGTCGGTATGCGCTTCGATACGGCCCGGCACGCTCGGCAGGGTAATGCTCAGCACCAGGGTGCCGCTCGCGGTCACCCCCTGGAAGCCGTGGCCGTTGCTGCCCGGTACCTCCTGCCAGGTCAGCGTCTCGCCGTTGTGGGTGATGGGGTTGCCGCTCCCATCCACCACCTGGCCAAAGAGGGTCAGCCGCACGTCGACCACGGGATCCGAGTCCGCGGTGATGGTCAGGGTGCCGCTGGCCTGCTGATCATCCGCGGTCTGGTTGGTGGCGGCGCCGTCGAAGCGGCCTTCACTGAGCGTCACCCCGGTCAGGGTGATGGTCGGGTTATCGCCCTCGACGAGGCTGACGTTGAGGGTGCCCGTGGTGCTGTCGTTGTTGCCGCTGCCCTTGTCGCTGTCGACGACATTGATCTTGAACGGCAGCTCGGTGGCACTGTCACCGCGCTGGTGACCCCCCTCAAACAGGGTCACCTTGTAGTCAAAACCGTTGCTGGCGGCCTTGTCGAGCTTGCCAATCAGCTCCACCTGGAGCACCTCGACGCGCTGGCCGTTGACCTCGACGTAACCCTTGAGCACCTGGTTGCCCGGGATGGCGGGATCCCCGCCCACCAGTTCGTATTTCACGCTCTGGCCCAGGGCGGTCAGGGCCGGTTGCTCGGCGGGATCGGCGAACGACACCTCACTCACCCGATCCGAGCCCGCATCGATCTGGAAGTGGCCGGTGCCGGTCAGCGGGTTGCTGCCATCGAGGTTGCCCTCATCCAGGCTCACCCCGCTGCCCGCCACGAAGACGGGCGCATTGCCGTCTTTGATGGTCAGCGGCAGCCGGGTGGAGACCCTGTCCCCGTCCTTGTCGGTCAGCGTCACATCGAGCGGCAGATTGAGGGACTCGCTCCCCTGGTGATCCAGCTCGCCGATCAAGGTGACCTTGGTTGTCACACTCCAGTTGCCGTTGCTCTCCACCAGGCTCAGCTCGGCCCGCAGCACCTCGCGGCCGTCCGCGCTGGTCCCCACCAGATCCCCGTTGGCATCCAGGGTGAAGGTGACCTGGCTGCCGTGGCTGCTGTATTTGCCATCCAGGCTCTGCTGAATGGCCGCGATATCGAACTTGAGGCTGTCGGGGGCCAGGGCATCAGCCCCGTGGCTCACGGTGAAGCTCATATTGCCCACCACGGTTCCTGCGCCTTGATCGCCCTCGGTCAGGCTGGTGCCGGTCACGGCGCTGATCACCGGGTTGGCCCCATCGCCGATGGCGACGGTCAGGGTGGAGGAGACTTTGTCGCCATCGGAATCGGTCAGGGTAAAGCCCGCCAAAAGCCGACTGTCGGCGCTGCCCTGATCCAGCGGCTGGTTCAGGGTGAAGATGTAGTGACCTTTCTGATCCAGCGCCAGCGTAAAGACGTTCTGGCCGTTGACGCTGCCGCTGATGCTGTTGCCGCTGACGCTGATGATCACGGGTGCGCCACCGCTGGTGAGCCCCTGCAGGCCCGGCTGGCTGGCATCGAATGCGATGTTGACCAGGGGGTCGGCACCTGCGGTGATGGCAAGATCCCCGATGAGGGTCTGGGCCGTACTCCAGTCGCTGTCTTCCACCAGAGTGAGGGAAACCGGGTCCACCTGCGGCAAGGCGCCATCGGTGATGGCTATGTTGAGGGTGCCGAGCTTGCTCTTGTCGCCGTCAAAGTCGGAGCCCTGTACCTGCAGCCCCAAGTTGACGCTGTTGGTGCCCACCGGTTGATCCAGCACGCCATCAAGCTTCACATGGTACTTGCCGTCCAGATCCAGGGTGACGGTCAGCACCGTCTTGCCACCCGCATCCAGCAGGGTGACCTGGTTGCCATTAACCTGATAGCTGGTCGGCTGGCCGCCGCTGGTGAGGCCGTTCAGGCCGGGCTGATTGGCCTCGAAGTTGAGGGACACCAGGCGATCGCTGCCCACGTTGATCGGCAACTGACCGTCCAGGGTCTGGCCGGCCCCGCCCTCCTGCAGGCTGACGCCGGCGTCTAGGCCGAGGCTCGGATCGGTGCCGTCATTGATGGCGATCTGAAGGTCGGCACGGGTCTCGTCGCCGTCTATCTCCCTGGCAGAGACGGATAGCCCCAGAGAGAGCCGGTCGTTGCCCTGATGGTCGAGGGGACCATTAAGCGAGACAGTGACCTTGCCCTTGACGTCGCTACCCGACTGGCTGGCGTCGAGTTCGGCTTTCAGCACCTCGACCCTGTTGCCGTTGCCATCGAGGTAATAACCGGTCAGCAGGCGATCACCGCTGAATTCGAAGCTGAGCACATGGCCGTCGCTGCTGAGCACGCTGCCGTTCAGACGAGTGAGGGTCGCTGCCTGATCGGCAAAGGCAAGGGAGTCCGCCAACAGGGGATCGGACTGGTGCCCGATCAGGAACGGGCTCTGCCCCACCACGGCATCTGTGTTGTCAAAGCCATCCTCGGTGAGGGTGACGGGGGCGATGGTGAAGTCCGGCGGTGTGCTGTCCACCAGCTCGACGCTGAGGTTGGCGTGTACCAGATCCCCGTCGCTGTCGCGGTACTCCTGGGCAAAGGGCAGGCTCAGACTCTCCTGGCCGTGATCCAGGCTCTGGTGCCAGACGATGCGATAGCTGCCGTCATTGGCCAGGGTCAAAGTGAAGACGGTGACGCCCCCCGCGCTGGCACTGAGGGTCTGACCGCTGATCTGATAGTTCAGAGGCGAACCCTGGCTGCTGAGGTTCATCTGCTCAAGGGCGCTCTGATCGGCGCCGAAGCTCACCTGCAGGTTGCCGTCCATGCCGGCGCCGGTATGGAGGGAGCCGCTGGCAGTGACCGGGCCCTTGGCCAGATCCGCCTCGGACAGGGTCAGTACGTCGCTCTGCCCGATGAGGGGAGCCCCGTCGATCACCCGGTTGCCCGCGAGATCCGTCACCTCGGCGCGCACCTCGTAGGGGCCTTCGATGCCAGAGAGATCCAGGCCGCTGAGTTGCCAGCGACCGTCGCTGCCCACCAGGGCGCTGCCGCTATGGAGGGTCCGGCCACTCTGGTCGATGAGGGTGATGGTGACGCGCTGGCCCGCCTCCACCTCGCTGGTGCTGCCGCTCAGGGTCACGTTGTCACGACCCAGGATGCTGCCGGTGTCGAGATCATCGATATCGATGGCGGCCCGGGTGTCGACGGTGACGGTCAGGATGTCGCTGGCCCGGTTGCCGGCGATGTCGACCGAGTCGACCCGAAAATCATGGGCGCCGTCGGTCAGGGTATCGGGGATGGGGTATTGCCAGTTGCCGTTGCCATCCACGGTGAGCACGGCCAGCACCTTGCCCTCCAGGCTCAGGGTGACGGTGGCGCCGGGCTCCCCCTTGCCCTGCAGCAGCGGCCTGGTGTCGCGGGTGAGATCGTCCACCTGACTGGCGCCGGTGTCGCTCTCGTCGCTGAGATCGAGGGTAATGGTGGTGATGGTGTCGAGCAGGGTCTGGCCAGTGTCACTGGCCCGGTTGCCGGCCGCGTCCTGGGTATCGGCCTGGATACTGAGCGGGCCATCCACCAGCTTGCCGGTGACGTCGCCGAAGTTGGCCTCCCAGACGAAGCCCGGCAGCACCACTGTGGTGGTGGTGAGGCGGTTGCCCTCCTGATCAATCAGGGTGACGGTCACCGTCTGGCCTACCTCGACGTCCTCGACGACGCCGCGAATGATGACGCCGGTCGCCTCGTCGCCGTTGATGATGTTGTCGGCGGTCTGGGGCTCGGTGATGGTGATGGCCGCCAGCAAATCCTGATCTTCCGAATAGAGCAGCTCGTCCCCTGGCAGGACTCCCTGATGATCGGTGTCAAAGCCGGCCTCCACCAGGGTCGCATCATTGATGCGATCCACCACCACGAAGCCGCCGGCGCTGGAGCCGACCACACCACCCGCAGTGCCGGCGGCCGCGTCACCGGCCGCGGTCTCCTCAAACAACTCGGTCGGGTCGGCACCCTGACGGATGGCCTCCTGCAGAGTGGCCAGCTCGGGATTCATGGCCCCGGCAGGACCCACTCCCCCCTGTTCGGGTTGGCTGGCATCGGGGGCCTCACCGGCAGGGTCAGCCAGCTCGAATCGCCCATCGGATTCGGTGAGCAGGCGCATCCCCGGCTCCAGTTGCATGCCAGGGGTGGCACGGCGCAAGGTGCCGTCGGCATCCATCACAACCACGGCGCCCTCCACCTGGGTAACAAGAGTCGGTTTCTCGATTCGCAGCTCGGCCATATATCCTCCAACGGGTAAACACAGGCTTTCCCAGAGATGAAGCGTAAGGAAAACCACCGTGACAGGCGGACATTTTACCGCCACCCCACCCGTGTAACCCTTCGCCATTTTCGAAAATATCGAAAGTAAATGCCGTAAAACATCCTATTTAATTCAATTAAACGCTGCGAACCACGGAGGGAATCGAGATATAACGCTTTTTTTCACGCCTCAGATGACAAACATGGCTCTTCTTCTCCCCGTTCATACGACAGCTTCTGACAGGCATCCATCCGTTCAGGGTTTACCACTATTTCACCAGGCGAACGTCAGACCTCCATCCCCATCACGAAAAAAGAATATATATTCACTTACACTTGAAGCCTCTCCGCACCATAGGGGCTGACCCCCTACTCGTCCTCACCCAGACACGCCTCTTCCACCCCGAGATGCTGGCTCGTCGCAGTGCGTCATCAAAGGATAAGGATGGGGATAACCGCTAGATTGGGCTCAATAATTCAATCTGGATCTCACTTTTTGCATTAGCAGTCCATGCCAATTGATCTAGCGCAACTCCCGGGGGGATAAATGATTATCCATTTTACCCATTTGGTATTATCTCCACGAGCAAGTGCATAAAAATCATTTTATATGCAGTCATAACAATTAATCAGCCTGCCATGCCCATCGACCATGGGCACAGATGTCCACGCACCAAGATGGAACGGTCAGGCTCGGCATGGACAATTTATCTGGGAGTGATGACCGTGGGTTCACACAACAAGCCATTTCGGCCGGGTCTGGCCGCCCTGCTGCTGACTGCCCTGCTGGGCGCCAGCATGCTGGCGCAGGCAGACGAGACAGCCCCCGAAGGCAAGATCGAGGCGCGCAGCGAGCTGTTCGCCAAGGATCACGCCGATCAGTTCAGCAGCTGGAAAGGCACCAGCGAGAGCAAGGAGCGCACCGACGCCCTGGCGGACGATCCGCAGATGGTGGTGCTCTGGGCCGGCTACCCCTTCTCCAAGGATTACAACAAGCCGCGCGGCCACTTCTATGCGCTGACCGACGTGCGGGAAACCCTGCGTACCGGCGCCCCCAAGACCGCCGAAGATGGCCCCCTGCCCATGGCCTGCTGGAGCTGCAAAGGCCCGGACGTGGCCCGCGTCATCGACGAGAAGGGTGAGGATGGCTACTTCAAGGGGATGTGGGCAAAAGGCGGACCCGAGATCGTCAACACCATCGGCTGCGCCGACTGCCACGACACCGCCTCGAAAGAGTTCAAGGAAGGGAAACCTGCCCTGCACCTCTCCCGTCCCTATGCCGACCGCGCCATGACCGTCATCGGCAAGCCGTTCAAGGAGCAGGGGCGTTTCGATCAGCAGTCCCAGGTGTGCGGCCAGTGCCACGTGGAGTACTACTTCAGCGGCCCCACCAAGGCGGTGAAATTCCCCTGGGACAAGGGCACCACGGTTGAGCAGATGGAGCAGTATTACGATGAAATAGGCTTTGCCGACTGGACCCATGCCCTCTCCAAGACCCCCATGCTCAAAGCCCAGCACCCCGAATACGAGACCTGGCGCGCCGGCATTCACGGCCAGAACAATGTCGCCTGCGTCGACTGCCACATGCCCAAGGTGCAAAACGAGCAGGGCAAGGTCTACACCGATCACAAGGTGGGCAACCCCTTCGATCGCTTCGATCAGACCTGCCGCAACTGCCACACCCAGAGCAAGGAGATGCTGCAAGGCATAGTCCAGCAGCGCAAGGATGCGGTGACCGAGATCAAGCTCAAAGTCGAGAAGCAGCTGGTGCACGCCCACTTCGAGGCCAAGGCCGCCTGGGATGCCGGTGCCACCGAAGCCGAGATGAAGGACATTCAGCAGGACATCCGTCACGCTCAATGGCGCTGGGACTTCTCCATCGCCTCCCACGGGGTGCAGATGCACGCCCCGGAAGTGGCGCTGCGCATGCTGGGCACCGCCCTGGACAAGGCCGCCGATGCCCGTACCAAGCTGGCACGCCTCTTGGCCGCCAAGGGGATCAGCCACGAGATCGCCATTCCTGACATCTCCAGCAAGGAGAAGGCCCAGGCCGCCCTTGGCATGGACATGAAACAGATGAATGCCGACAAGGCCCAGTTCCTCAAGACCACAGTCCCCGCCTGGGATGCCGAGGCCAAAGCGGCCGGACGGCTCGCACAATGACGAGATTTGCGGGCCCGCCGAGTCGGGCCTGCAATCGGATGGAGGCTTCCTATGGGTGATTTAACGATGGATTTCTTACGACTGATGCTGATGGCAGCCATGCTGCTGACCAGCCTGCAGGGCCAGGCCGCCGATGCGGCGAATGCCCCTGCGGCCCTCCCCGCCACACCTGTCTCTGCCACACACGAGGTGGAATTTTTGCGCAGCCCCGACAAGGCCTGCACCGACTGTCACAAGGAGCAGACCGAGGGGATGCACGGCAAGCACGGCCAGGCGACCAACCCCAACAACCTGGCGCCGGTCACCTGCACCAACTGCCACGGTCAGCCCTCCTCCCAGCACCGGGAAGGGGTCAAAGACGTGATGCGCTTTAGCGACAGCTTCAATGACAAGCAAAGCGCCCTGGCAGACAAGCAAAGCGGCTTGGCAGAGAAGCAGAGCACAGAGAGCTACCCCATCGCCGAGCAGAACGGGGTCTGCATGAGCTGTCACGAACCCAAAGTGCTGCGCGAGGCGCTCTGGGCCCACGACGTGCACGCCACCAAGCTCACCTGTACCAGCTGCCACCAGCTGCACCCGGCCAAGGAGCCCATGGCGGAAATCCCGGAAAAGTCCCGCATCAAGCTCTGCGTCGACTGCCACAGCAAGCAGCATCAAGCCAAGGTGGCCGGCCTGCCGAGCAATGCGGGCAAGGAGGCACCATGAGCTGTTCTCGTCGTGACTTCATGGCGGGGATGAGCGCGGGAGCCCTCATCATGATGACGGGCCCGGTGCGCGCCGGCACGGCCATCCTCGCCCACAGCCAGACCATCAACGGGGTTCGCTATGGCATGCTCCATGACGAGACGGCCTGCATCGGCTGCACCGCCTGCATGGATGCCTGCCGGGAGGTGAACAAGGTGCCAGAGGGGGTCTCGCGCCTCGAGATCATCCGCTCCGGCCCCATCGGCACCTTCCCCGATGCCGAGTACCACTTCTTTCGCAAGTCCTGCCAGCACTGCGACAACGCGCCCTGTGTACACGTCTGCCCGACCGGTGCCTCCCATATCCGCAAGGAGGATGGCATCGTCGACGTCAACCCGGATCTCTGCGTCGGCTGCATGTACTGTCTGGCCGCCTGCCCCTATCAGGTGCGCTTTATCAACCCTGTGACCAAGGTTGCCGATAAGTGCGACTTTTGCCGCAAGACCAACCTGGCGGCGGGCAAGGAGCCGGCCTGCGTGGAATCCTGTCCCACCAAGGCGCTGGTGTTCGGCAATCTGGATGACCCGGACAGCCCCATCGCCAAACGGCTGGTGAAGGAGACCACCTATCGCTACAAGCAGGCACTCGGCACCTCGCCCAAGATGTACCGCGTGCCCAAAGGGGAGATTAAGTCATGACGATGCAAGAGGCGTTTCACTTCCCTTCCCTCGTGTGGGGATTTGTCCGATCGCCATCTATCGCAGTAACAGAAGGAGGAATGGATCATGTTGCATGACGCATTTCACTTCTCCTCGCTGGTGTGGGACTGGCCGATCGCCATCTATCTCTTTCTGCTCGGCATCTCCGCCGGGGCCACCACCCTCTCGGTGCTGCTGCGCCGCAAGGGGGCCGGCAGCGAGAGCGGCATCATCAAGGCGACCGCCATCCTGGCGCCGGTGAGCGTGGTGCTGGGGTTACTGATCCTTATCTTCCATCTGGCCCGCCCCTGGACCTTCTGGAAGCTGATGTTCCACTACCAGTTCGACTCCGTGATGTCGATGGGGGTCATGCTGTTCCAGGTCTACATGGCGGTGCTGTTCGCCTGGCTGGCGGTGGTATTTCGCACCGAGATCGAGACCTTGCGCCGTCACCTGCTGCAAGAGAAGTTCGCCTTTGTGGATGATCTCATCGCTTGGCTTGCCCGCATCGAGCGGCTGCTGGCGCCGCTCTTGCTGCTGCTTGCCGTGCTCTTGGGGGCCTACACCGGCTTTCTGCTGTCGGCGCTCAAGACCTATCCGCTCTTGAACAACCCAGTGCTGCCGGTGCTATTCCTCATCTCCGGCGTCAGCTCCGGCATCGCTTCCACCATCTTGCTGGCGGTCACCCTGTTCAAGGAGAACCATCACAGCCAGGGGGTGAGCTTTGTCCACCGCTTTGAGCGGCCGGTACTGGCGGTGGAGGTGTTGCTGCTGGTCTGCTTCTTTATCGGCCTCTACTTCGGTGGCGGCCAGAAGGAAGCAGCCATGTGGGCCGCCATCGGCAGCGGCTTCTGGGCTCAGGTGTTCTGGCTCGGGGTGGTGGGCATCGGCATGCTGCTGCCCCAGTTGCTGGCCCTGCTGGCCCCCGCACCGCTGCGGGCCAAAAACGGCTATCTGGTGCTGGTCTGCAGCCTGACCCTGGTGGGGATCCTGCTGCTGCGCTACTTCGTGCTCTACGCCGGCCAGATGACGGTAGTTTAAAGGTATGATCACCAGCGCCAGCCACCTTCGGGTGACTGGCGCTTATTTGTTGCGATGAGTTGTTGCCAGAAATGTGGATGTTATCCCCCAGCGCCGGTACGGTGCAGACGCTGCGGCATAACATAGACGAATGATTGACTGGAGGTTGTGTGCTGGCGGAGCTCGGCTATCTCTCACTGTTGCTGGCGACCGGGCTCGCCCTGCTGCAAGGCACCCTGCCCTGGCTGGGGCTGCGGCTCGCCTCACGCCCGCTGCTCGGCTGCGCAACACCGCTGGCCCTCCTGGTCGCGCTCCTGCTGTTGGCCGCCCTGCTGCTGCTCGCCAGCTGTTTTGGCCTCGATGACTTCACCCTGGTCTATGTGGCCCAGCACGCCAACAGCGCCCTGCCGCTGGGCTTCAAGCTGGCGGCCGTGTGGGGCGGCCACGAGGGCTCCATGCTCTTTTTCGTCTTTGCGCTGGGGCTGTGGGGCGCCCTGGTGGCCCTTTGCTCCAAGCGGGTCGATCCGCTGATTACAACCCGGGTATTGGCCATCATGGGGCTGATCGTCGGGCTGTTCGGCCTCTATACCCTGATCTTCTCCAGCCCGTTTGACCGCCAGTTCCCGGGGCCGCTGGAGGGGCGCGATCTCAACCCCATGCTGCAAGATATCGGCCTCATCATCCACCCCCCCCTGCTCTATCTCGGTTACGTCGGCTTTGCGGTCAACTTCGCCTTCGCCATGGCGGCGCTGCACTCGGGTCGGCTCGATGGCGCCGTGGCCCACTGGAGCCGCCCCTGGGCGCTCGGCTCCTGGGTGTTTCTCACCGCCGGCATCGTGCTGGGCTCCTGGTGGGCCTATTACGAGCTCGGCTGGGGCGGCTGGTGGTTCTGGGATCCGGTGGAAAACGCCTCCCTGCTGCCCTGGCTGCTCGGCACCGCCCTGCTGCACGCCCTGGTGGTGTGCGAGAAGCGCGGCGCTTACGGCCACGCCGTGCTGCTGCTCTCCATCTTTACCTTTTCGCTGAGCCTGCTTGGCACCTTCGTGGTGCGCTCGGGGGTACTCACCTCGGTGCACGCCTTTGCGGTGGACCCCAGCCGCGGCCTCACCCTCTTGTTGCTGCTCGGCTTGCTATTGACCTGCGCCCTCACCCTGTTTGCCCTGCGGGCGGACATTCGCGCCCCCTATGCCCGCTTCGGCTTACTGTCAAAGGAGGGGCTGCTCGGCGCCGCCATCCTACTGCTCTGCGTGGCCTGCGCCAGCGTGCTGCTCGGTACCTTCTACCCCATGGTGTTCCAGTCGCTCCATCTGGGCTCGCTCTCGGTGGGCGCCCCCTATTTCAATACCATCTTCGTGCCGCTGGCCCTCTGCCTGATGGCGCTGATGACCCAGCTGCCGCGCCTGCGCTGGCAGCATCTGGCAGCCCAGCGCCGCATCAAGGTGCTGCTCCCATGCCTGTTCGGCCTGCTGGGGGGCGCCTTGCTGAGCCTCGCCTATCCCGAGCCGCTGCGGGGCGGCTGGCTGGGGCTCGCGGCCAACGTGCTGAGCCTCTGGCTGATGGCCAGCCTGCTGCTACCGCTCTTGCAACCGACATCGCTGCGCGAGCTCACCCTCAATCGGTTCGGCAGCCTGCTGGCCCACCTCGGGGTGGCGGTGTGCGCCCTCGGCATTGCGCAGGTGAGTCACCACAGCCAGGAGGGGGGCGCCGTGCTCGCCGCAGGCCAGCCCTATCACCTCAGCGCCTTCGAGTTTCGCTATGAGGGGAGCGAGCCTTTCATCGGCCCCAACTACACCGCCGAGCGCATCACTCTCAGCGTGCATAAGGACGGTAAAGAGGTGGCGCGGCTGACGCCGGAGCGGCGTCACTACAGCGTGCGCACCATGAACATGAACGAGCCCGGCATCGCGTGGGGAATGCTTGGCGATCTCTACGTGGTGCTCGGCGATAAGATGGGGCCCGGCGCCTATGCCATGCGGCTGCACTACAAGCCGCTGGTGCGCTGGATCTGGCTCGGTGGCCTGTTGATGATGGCAGGCGGCACCCTGCGCCTGCTCGCCCGCCGGCCGCTGCTGGCACCTAGCCGCAGCCCGGTACGCTCTTCGCCTCGCCCTCGGCTTGAACAGGAGTCCTTATGAACGCCCGTCTGCGCCTGTTCGTGCCGCTCGTGCTCGCCCTGGGGCTCGGTGCCCTGCTCTGGCTCGGCCTTGGCAACAACCCCTACAGCCAGGATGAGGCCGTCGCAGGGCGCACCCTACCCGCCTGGCAGAGTGACGATCTGCTTGGCGGCGCCCCCATCCACACCGCGGCGCTCAAGGGGGAGCCCTTCGTGCTCAACGTCTGGGCCAGCTGGTGCCCCAACTGCCGCGCCGAGCATCCGTTGCTCCATGATCTGGCCAGCGCCGTGCCCCTCTATGGCCTCAACTACCGGGACAAGGGGGACGCGGCCCACGCCTGGCTTATCCAGGCGGGCAACCCCTATCGCGCCGTGCTGGCGGACCCCGACGGCCGACTCGCGCTGGAACTCGGCGTCTACGGCACGCCGGAGACCTATCTCTTCACCGGCGACGGCGCCCTGCTGACCCGCCATACCGGCCTGCTCACCCGGGAGATCTGGCAACGCCAGTTTGCCCCCCTGCTTGCAAAGGCCCGCAGCAACACCGCTAGCCAGGCCGAAGTGGAAAGAGAAGTGGAGAGACAAGTTCAGGAGAGCAAGCCATGAGCCGTCTCGGCCACGCCCTGATCGCGCCGCTCTTGCTGGCATTGAGCCTCGGGGCCCTTGCCAGCGGGGTCGACACCTATGAGTTTCGCCATCCCGAGCGGCAGACCCGCGCTCAGGAATTGGCCCGCGCCCTGCGCTGCCCCCAGTGCCAGAACCAGAACCTGGTGGAGTCCAACTCCCCCATCGCCCGGGATCTGCGGCTCGAGGTCTACCGCTGGGTGGACGAGGGGCAGTCTGATGAGCAGGTGATTGCCCGCATGACAGAGCGCTTCGGCGATTTCGTGCGCTACGATCCCCCTTTCAAGAGCAGCACGGCGCTGCTGTGGGGCGGCCCCGCCCTCTTGCTGCTGCTGGCGCTCAATCGCCTGCGCAGGAGCCTGCATCGCCGGCAACCGGCGCGGGTGCCGCTTATCGGCGACAGCGCCAAGGGGAAGCTCGCCCACGACCCCAGGGCCGAGCTGAATCGGCTGATCATGGCCGAGCAGCAAGCGGGGCTTGCCCCTCACAGCCGCCTCTACCGGGAGCTGGAGCTGGCCCGCCTCGCCAACGCCACCCCACCTGCCGAACAGGCCCTGCGCGATCGGCTGGTAAGGGATCGCACCGTTCGTCCGCAGCTTAGGTTGCGCTCTTGGATACTGCTTGGGGCCCTGCTGCTGGCGCTGATTGCCGGTATTTATGCCGGCACCAGCCGCTATCAGGCGTGGCATGCTTATCAGTCGCGCCCCGATCCGCTGGCGGCATTGAGCCCGCGGGATCTGCAGGACAAGGCGCTAGGCGCCCTGCACCAGCGCCTGCAAGCCAACCCCGCCGATCTCGAGGCCTGGGCCGAGCTCGGCCAGCTCTATCTCTATCGGGACGAGTACGACAACGCCCTGCTCGCCTACCAGCGCCTAGCCCTGCAAGAAGGGGGCGCCAGCGCGGCGACCCAGGCCGCCCAGGCCACCGTGCTCTACTACCAGGCAGGTCAGCGGCTCACCCCACAATCGCAGCGCCTGCTCGATGATGCGCTCAAGCAGGACAAGGGGGAAGTGAGCGCCCTGATGCTGCTCGCCTCCGATCACTTCCTGCACGGCCGCTACCCCCAGGCCATCGCCCTCTGGCAGCAGTTGCTCGACAGCGAGCGCCCCCGCATCAACCGGACGGCGCTGATTCAGGCCATTCAGACGGCGCGGATGATGGGGGGCTGAATCAGCGCCCGGCGGCTGTAAGAAACGACGTCCCTCCTCCCTGCGCTGGCGCTGTTTTCCACGCCATCAGGGTCATTAATCGCGTCTTCGACGGGGCAATGCTTCCTGAGGTGCGAAAAGTGTCGTCAGCACGGCCATCACCGGCTTATAGTGCGCACCGTGCCGGGGGAGCAACGGACCCCGACCGGTCCGTCATGACTCCCTTGGCTGCGCCCATAGCCCCAACGCGGGTTATTTCAAGGTGCGCCAACCCATAAAATTGAAATATCGGGCCCACGGACGTTGTGAAGCGTCAATTACCGTCATATAACTTAGCCAAATGTCCCTGTCTGTCGTAGTAGAGCCAAACCATGAACCTTCGTCCTTTTCTTCCCCTGCTGCTCGGCGCCTTCCTCCTTCCCGCCAGCATGGAAAGCGCCCATGCCAACCCGTTTTCTGCGACCTCTTCCTCCACCAACAGCCTGCTCGAACCTCGCACCAGTCTCGCCCTGAGATCCGATGCCTTCGTGGTCGCCAATCCACGAACCGGGGAGATCCTGGCTGAACGCAACGCCAACCGGGTGATGTCCATCGCCTCCATCACCAAGCTGATGACGGCGCTGGTGGTGCTGGACGGCAACCAGCGCCTCAACGAGACCCTCACCGTCACCATGGACGATGTGGACAGGCTCAAGGGCACCGGCTCCCGCCTGGCCGTCGGCTCGCGCCTGAGTCGGGCCGACATGCTGCACATCGCCCTGATGTCGTCGGAAAACCGTGCCGCCTCGGCATTGGGACGGCACTACCCGGGGGGTCGCAAGGCCTTTATCGAGGCGATGAATGCCAAGGCCCGCATGCTCGGCATGTGGAGTACCCATTTCGCCGATAGCACCGGGCTCAACCCGCGCAACGTCTCCACCGCCCACGACCTCGCCAAACTGGCCGCCGCAGCGTCCACCTACCCGCTGATCCGCCAATACACCTCCTCCGAACAGCGCCTGGTACGCAACGGCAAGCGCCAGCTGCACTATCTCAACTCCAACCGCCTGGTCCGGGAAGGCGAATGGCCTATCCTGGTCTCCAAGACCGGCTACATCCGCGAGGCAGGTCGCTGCCTGGTCATGGGAACCCGGGTCAACAATGAGCCCGTGGTCATGGTGCTGCTCCACGCCAACACCACCAATGAGCGGGTGGCCGATGCCAGAAAGATCAAGAGCTGGCTGGAAACCTCGGGCCGCATGACCCTGACCGCCCAGTCCACGCCCCCCGCCAAGTTGTTCAGCAACCAGTGATCATACGGGCAAGCAACGAGGCCCCCGCACCGACAGGTGCGGGGGCCTTCTCATTGCGCCTCTCCCTTGACGCAACCCGGAACGCCCCCTTTCCCATCGCACTGTGATCCCATCCTGACTGCGCTTCGTTATGCAGGCAGAGATAGGCCAACCCAGTGAACGAGGCGGAACATGCACCGCAAACCCCATCTACCCGAGAAAGTCTGCCCCGTCTGCCTGCGCCAGTTCGCCTGGCGGCGCAAGTGGGCGCGCTGCTGGCACGAGGTGCGCTATTGCAGCGAGCGTTGCCGCCGTCATCAGGGAGAGTCGGACTGATGGAGCTGCGGCTCATCCTCGGCGATCAGCTGAACGCCGGCCACAGCTGGTTTCGTACGCCGGATCCCACGGTCTGCTACCTGATGGCGGAACTACGCCAAGAGACAGACTACTGCCGCCACCATCGCCAGAAGGTGCTCGCCTTCTTTGCCGCCATGCGCGCCTTCGCGGCGGCCCTTGGCAAGGCCGGTCACCGCGTCTGTTACCTGACCCTGGACGAGAGCGCCCGCTGGCCCGAGTTGCCCAGCTTGCTGGAGGCCCAGCTCGAAGCACATCAAGCCGACAGCTTTGCCTGGCAGAGCCCGGACGAGTGGCGCCTCGCCAGCCAGTTGAAAAGCTGGGCGGCTGGCCTTGCCATCCCGGCCCAAGAGGTGGAGAGCGAACATTTTCTCACCCCCCGTGATGGCTGGCAGCGCTACCCCCACAGCCGGATGGAGTTCTTCTACCGCGCCCTGAGAAAACAATACAGGGTGCTGCTGGATGAAGGCGGCCAACCCCTTGGCGGGCGCTGGAATTTTGATGACGAGAACCGCGCCAGACTGCCGGACAACCAGCCCATCCCGGCACCCCTCACCTTTGCCAACGAGGTGAGCGAGATCGACGCCATGCTGACTCGTCACGGGGTCAGCACCATTGGCCATGCCGATGCCAGCGCCCTGCCCTGGCCGGTCACCCGGCGCCAGAGCCGCGCACTGCTCGAGCACTTTCTGGTGCACTGTCTGCCCCACTTCGGCCGCTATCAAGATGCCCTGAGTGAGCGGGGCTGGAGCCTGTTTCACAGCCGCTTGTCATTTTCGCTCAACAGCAAGATACTCCACCCCCTCGAGGTGATCCGCGCCGCCGAGTCCCGTTGGCGGGCCAACCAGGCCACCATTTCGCTCTCTCAGGTGGAGGGCTTCATTCGCCAGATCCTCGGCTGGCGCGAGTTTGTCCGCGCCCTCTACTGGGAGCAGATGCCCGCCTATGGCCGCGTCAATTTCCTGGGTGCCGACCGCCCCCTGCCCGGCTTCTTCTGGAGCGGTGAAACCAGAATGGCGTGCATGCGCCACGCCATTCGCCAGTCCCTCGAGCACGGCTACGCCCACCACATCCAGCGGCTGATGGTGACCGGCAACTTTGCCCTGCTGGCGGGGATAGATCCGGACGAGGTGGACGCCTGGTATCTCGGCATCTACGTGGATGCCATCGAGTGGGTGGAGCTGCCCAACACCCGCGGCATGAGCCAGTTCGCCGACGGCGGCCTGATGGGCAGCAAGCCCTACGCCAGCAGCGGTGCCTATCTGGCGCGCATGGGCCACTACTGCAAGGGGTGTCATTATGAGGTGAAGGCACGCAGCGGTCCGGACAGCTGCCCGTTCAACGGCCTCTACTGGCACTTTTTATGGCGTCATCGGGACAAGCTGGGAGCCAATCCCCGCCTCGCCCTCCCCTATGCCAACTGGGACGGCCAACCCGAGACACAGCGGCAGGCCATGCTGGCGACGGCGGAGCACCATCTGCTCCACCTGGAGCGCCTCTGAGGCTGCAGGATTTCATGCCAAAACTAGAGAAAATAACAACATTGAGAGCCAGTTAACAAAATGTAAACAGCGATAACCACCAATGACATCGACACCAGTTGAATATCCTGTGGCGGCTGATTAAGGTGAAGGCCCCAGTCAAGGAGAGACAAGATGGACATAGTGGTACTCGGTGGTGGCGTGGTCGGTGTGACCAGCGCCTGGTATCTGGCCAAGGCCGGTCACAAAGTGACCCTGCTGGAGCGACGTGACGGGGTGGCGCTTGAAACCAGCCATGCCAATGCGGGTCAGATCTCCCCGGGTTATGCCTCCCCCTGGGCTGCCCCAGGCATTCCCCTCAAGGCCGCCAAGTGGCTGCTGCAAAAGCACGCCCCCTTCACGGTTCGCCCCACCGCGGATCCCTTCCAGCTGAGCTGGATGCTGAAGATGTTCGCCAACTGCACCCCGGCGGCCTATGCGGTCAACAAGGGGCGCATGGTGCGGCTGGCCGAATACAGCCGCGACTGCATGAAGGCGCTCAGGGACGAGCTGGCCCTGGACTACGAGGGGCGCCAGCTCGGCACCCTGCAGCTGTTCCGAAGCCAGGCTCAGCGGGACGCCAGCCAGCGCGATATCGAGGTGCTGGAAGAGTACGGCGTCCCCTACCAGTCCCTGGATGCCGGCGGCTGTGAAGAGGTGGAGCCCGCCCTGGCCCGGGTACGCGGCAAGGTGGTGGGGGGCCTGCGCCTGCCGGGGGACGAGACGGGGGACTGCTTCCGCTTCACCCAGGCCCTGGCCGCCGAGGCACAGAAACTCGGGGTGACCTTCGTCTTCAACTGCCCCATCGACGAAATCGAGCTCGCCAAAGGGTGCGCCGTGGCGGTGCGCGCGGGCGAGCAGCGCTTCCAGGCCGACGCCATCGTCTGTGCGCTGGGGAGCTATGGCACCGGCTTCCTGAAGCCCTTGGGAATAGCGCTCCCCGTCTACCCGGTCAAGGGCTACTCCCTCACCCTGCCGATGACGGACACCGATGGCGCTCCCCGCAGCACTGTGCTGGATGAAACCTACAAGGTCGCCATCACCCGTTTCGATGAGCGGATCCGGGTCGGCGGCATGGCCGAGCTGTCTGGCTTCAATCTGGCGCTCAACCCCAAACGTCACGACACCCTGGCCATGGTGGTGAGGGATCTCTTCCCCGAGGGGGGCGATCTTTCCCGCGCCGAGTTCTGGACCGGGCTGCGCCCCATGACGCCGGATGGCACCCCCCTGGTAGGCCCCAGCCCCATCCCGGGTCTGTGGCTCAACACCGGCCACGGCACCCTGGGCTGGACCATGGCCGCGGGGTCGGGCCAGCTGCTCAGCGATCTCATCTCGGGCAGCGCCCCCGCCATCAGCGACGAGGGGCTGACCCTGGCGCGTTACGGCTAGCCCGAATGGCGCAGCATCCAATGTAAGAGAGGGAGTGCCAGGCACTCCCTCTCTCGTTTCTCCAAGCCTTGTCAGGCCGCGGGCACCAACCCGGGCAGGGCATGCCAGACCCGGGCGGGATCCGCCTCCTCGATGGCCGCCATCATCAGTTGCTCGCTCCAGCGCCGGTGCAGTTGCCACAGCGCACTACCCGCCTCCCCCTGCCCCTTGGTGCACTGCTTGGCCACGTCTGCGGTGCGGTAGAAGTAACGCACCAGGGTGGTGAGCTCGGGCTCGGGCCAGCGGCAGCCAAAGTGGCGCAGCCGCTCGGACCAGAAGGCTATCTGGCGTCCCTCGTGCTCCTGCTCGACCCCGTGCAGGGCGGGGATCAGATCCATCGCCTGCCACAGCGCCCCATAGCCGACGAAGCGATCGTCCAGCGCCTCCAGTGCCTCATCCAGCAGCAGGAGCGTCTGCGGCCAGCTGTCGGCCTGCTCGCGGATGGCCTCCTGCGCCTCGCACACCGCCGCCAGCCACGCCATGGCCAGCTGGCAGATGATCGCCTCCTTGTTGGGGTAGAGGTGATAGAGGGACTTGATGCCCACCCCGGCGCGGGCGGCGATGGTATTGGTGTTGAGGGCCGCAAACCCCTGTTCCCCCAACAGAGCCAGGGTCGCCTGCTCGATGCGGTTCACCACCTCCTGACTGCGCTGCTGCCTGGGTTGACGCCGCATGCAGAGCCCATCCGGCAAACAATGTTCCGCCATCCCGTATCTCCCGCCATGGTGACTGTTTTTCATAACTACATGATGAGACAAGATAAACACAAGTCAAAAAAAGTGCAGCAATAACTGGCATTTTTCAGAATAGCTGCAATAACCATAGGTGCTCATATCTGCAGTAAAAACTGCAATTAACCCAAGGAGAGCGCGCTATGGATAGCAAACACCCCCGTCTCCGGCTGGGCGCCATCGCACTGCTGGTGACTGGCCTGCTCGGCTGCCAGCAGGACAGCAGTGAAGCACCACAGGACAATACCCTCTATCTCAACGGCAAGATCCACACCCAGGATGGGACACGCAGCCAGGCTGAGGCCATGGTGGTGCAAGGCGGCAAGTTCACCTACGTGGGCACCCGCGAGGGGGCCGAGGCCCTGAAGAACGGGGCGACCCGGGTGGTGGATCTGCAAGGCAGGATGGTGCTGCCAGGCCTGCACGACAACCACATCCACCTGCTCGGCACAGTGGCGCTGGACATGTGCGATCTGGACGGCCAGAGCGTCAACCTGGATCAACTCGTGGCCAAGATCGGTGAGTGCCTGCCCCGCTACGCCCCGGCGTCCGGGGACTGGCTGGTGGTCAACCAATGGTCGCCCTATGACGGCAACACCCCGACCGCCACCCATGCCACCCTGCTGGCGGCCCTGGATGCGGCGGCGCCGAACAACCCCGTGATGCTGGCCGGGGTCGACGGCCATGCCGGCGGCTACAACTCCCAGGCTCTGGCACAGGCACAGGACAAAGACGGCAATGTGGTCGGCTTCAATGCCACCACCCTGGCCCCTGGCGGCGTGTTCGAGGCCTTCATCCCCTATGTGGATCTGGCGAGCGGCGTGATCCGGGACGCGGCACGCAGCGCCATTGCGGTCCCCGACACCGGTGTGCTGAGCGCGGAGGGCGTGCAGGATGCCTGCGCCAACGACTTCATCCGACAGCGCCTGCTCAACATGCAGGACCAGGATCTGCTGCACATGCGCGTCACCGCCGCCACCTGCTTCCACCAGGATGACTACAGCGGCAAGCTGGACATCGCCGGCCACCTGGCCAAGGCGAGCCAGGTGCGCGACGCCTTCGCAGGCAACCCCCTCATCAAGGCCGATACGGTGAAGATCTTCCTCGACGGTGTGCTGGAGGGAGATCCCTTCACCAGCCCCCCCTTCCTGCCCAATGCCGGCATGCTGGAGAATTACCAGAACCCGCATCTGGCCCTGGATCCTGCCAGCGGCGAGGTGAGCATCACAGCGGACAGCGAGGATGCGGGCAGCAACGGCATCGTCAACTACAAGGAGACGGATCTGGCGCGCTACGTCACGGCGTTGGATGGGGCCGGGTTTGGCATTCACATGCACAGCATCGGCGATCGCAGCACGCGAGTGGCCCTCGATGCCCTGGAGGCGGCCCGCGCCAGCAACGGAGAGAGCCACATCCCCCACACCCTGGCCCACCTGCAGGTGGTGCACCCGGACGATCAGAAACGCCTCGGCGAGCTTGGCCTCTACCTCACCTTTACCTATGCCTGGACCACGCCCCAGCTCGCCTACGACATGCTGGTCAGCCCCTTCATCCAGCCAACCAGAGCAGGACAGTCCCTGAGCGAGGCCATCTACGATCCCATGGGATATCTCCATGATGCGCTCTATCCGGTAGAGCATTCACGCCAGGCCGGCGCCGTGCTGGTGGCGGGCAGCGACGCCCCGGTGGACAGCCGGGATCCGCGCCCGTTCGAGAACATGGCCGCCGGCATAATGAAGGCGGCCGGCAGCGGCGACGACTTCCGGGCCAGTCAGCGCACCTCGCTGGCCGAGATGCTGGCCGCCTACACCATCAACGGCGCCAGGGCGGTACGCCAGGAGGCGATCACCGGCTCCATCGAGGCGGGCAAGTCGGCGGACTTCATCGTGCTGGACCGGGATCTGTTCGCCCTGGTCAAGGCCGGCACGCCGGAGCAGATCGCACAGACCCGGGTCGAGCAGACGGTCTTCATGGGGGAGACCGTCTACCGCAAACCCTGAACGACACGGGCCCCGCGAGGGGCCCGTTTCTTATGGCTCATTCTTATGGCTCACAGGGGGCACCTCGTCCTCCGTCAGCCCGGGTTTCAGGGCCAGGGTGAAGAGCGCCGCCACCATGTCGGACTGGGTGATGATGCCCACCAACCGATCCCCTTCCACCACCGGCATGTGGTGAAGGCCGCCGTCTGAGAAGGCTTCCACCAGATCGTAGAGGGGCTGGTAGCGCCGCGCCTTGTGTACCTCCCGGGTCATCAGATCCGCTACCGTCAGTTGCTCGAGCTCCGCTCGCGCCCTGGGCTGGCGGCCCACCCGGTCAATCATCAGATCATGCAGTGTGATGATGCCGACCAGCTTGTCTCCCTCGTCCACCACCGGCAGCGCCTTGATCTGGTGGTGGGAGAGCAGGTGCCAGGCCTCCATGGCGAGCGCTTGCGGCGCCGTGACGACGAGATCCCGCGACATCACCTCCTGGCAGCGCACCGTGCCCACTCGCCCCCGCAGGGCGTGCAACTGGGCCTCCTGCAGCAGCTCCTGCAGATCCTGGCGGCTGATGTCCAGCAGCTCCTCATGCTTTTCCAGGGCAAAGTCGATGTCCTGGGTGGCCAGCCGGGCACTCGGCTGGGGATCCGCCGTCTGGTGGCGATTGGGCGCCACCTTGCCGCCATGAGGATAACGGCGCCCCAGGGCGCGGTTGTAGAGCAACCCCAGAGTCAGCAACAGCAGGGAGTTGAGCAGCACCGGCAGCAACACATAACCCACCCCCAGCGCCCGGATCCCCTCACCGCCGATGACGGCGGTCAGGGCCACGGCGCCGCCGGGGGGATGCAGACTGCGGGTGAGGAACATGGCGGCAATGGCCAGCATCACCGCCAGGGCCGAGGCGAGCGCCATGTCCGGCACCAGGCTGGCACTGACCACCCCCATCAGGGCCGATACCCCGTTGCCCACCAGAATGGACCAGGGTTGAGCCAGAGGACTCGCCGGGGCGGCAAACAGCAGCACGGCGGAGGCCCCCATGGGGGCGATCAGCCAGTGCACCTCGAGTCCCAGTCCCCACTGGCACAGCAAGGCGGTGCCCAGCAATCCGACGAAGGCGCCAAGGGCGCCGTAACAACTCTCTTTGAGGCTGGTATTGGTCGATACCGGTAAAAAATCCCTGAACTGCATCCTGCTCCCG
The DNA here is from genome assembly GCF_041402505.1 of Aeromonas sp. S2(2024). Taxonomy (NCBI): domain Bacteria; kingdom Pseudomonadati; phylum Pseudomonadota; class Gammaproteobacteria; order Aeromonadales; family Aeromonadaceae; genus Aeromonas; species Aeromonas sp. S2(2024). The sequence goes on along the minus strand of NZ_JBGLRL010000006.1, from coordinate 28,085 downwards.
CCGACGATAACATTTATTTCAAATGCGTGATTCTAGCCAATTCTCACCCCCCAGCACCAGCACGGGCATCATTGCGGCCTCAGGATCCCGGCGCCCCGGACGCGGTACACCTCAATCCGGTGAGCGGGGGTCGCAATACCATTTCCCTCGACCGGCGCTGGCTGGCCGAGGCGCTCGCGCGGTAGGCGCCATCGCAGGCGCGTCACCGGCCGCAAAGCCCGGCACCATACTCGCCAACCGGCACTCCCCTGCCGCTCCCCCCTGAGGGCCCCAAGGCCGTCATGCAAAAAAGGAGGGAAGGCTTGCGCCGTCCCTCTCTCGTTATGCCCGTACTCTCTTGTTGTTTGCTGGGGGATCAGGCCAGCTCGGCCCGCAGCGCCCGGGTCGCATCGACCATCACCTTGAGGGCAGCCGTGGTCTCTTCCCAGCCGCGGGTCTTGAGGCCACAGTCCGGGTTGACCCAGAGCCTGTCGGCCGGGATCTGCTTGGCCGCCTTGCGAATGAGATCCTCAATCCAGCCCTGGCTCGGCACGTTCGGCGAGTGGATGTCATACACACCCGGGCCGATCTCGTTGGGGTAGTTGAAGCGCTCGAACGCTTCGAGCAACTGCATCTGGCTGCGGCTGGTCTCTATGGTGATCACGTCCGCATCCAGCGCCGCCACCGCCTCTATGATGAGGTTGAAGTCGCTGTAACACATGTGGGTGTGGATCTGGGTGCTGTCCACCACCGGGCTGGCACTCAGGCGGAAGGCGCGCACCGCCCAGTCCAGATAGGCCTGGTGATCCTGTTTGCGCAGGGGCAGCCCCTCACGGATCGCCGGCTCGTCGATCTGGATGATCTTGATGCCGGCGGCTTCCAAGTCAGCCACCTCGTCGCGAATGGCGAGACCAATCTGCAGGGCGGACTGCTCCCGGCTCACGTCTTCGCGCGGGAAGGACCAGCAGAGTATGGTCACCGGGCCGGTCAGCATGCCCTTGACCGGCTTGTCGGTCAGGCTCTGGGCAAACTGGGTCCACTCGAGCGTCATGGGGGTGGGTCTGTCGATATCCCGGGTGATCACCGGCGGCTTGACGCAGCGGGAGCCATAGCTCTGTACCCAGCCGAAGCGGGTGATGGCAAAGCCATCCAACAGCTCACCGAAATACTCCACCATGTCGTTGCGCTCGGCTTCGCCGTGCACCAGCACGTCCAGCCCTATGGCTTCCTGGCGCTCAATTGCGTCCTTGATCTGGGCCTGGATGCCCGCCTCGTAAGCTGCGTCGTCGATGCGACCGGCACGCCACTCCTGGCGCAGCAACCGGATGTCGGAGGTCTGCGGGAAGGAGCCTATGGTGGTGGTGGGCAGCAGCGGCAGCTTGAGATCGGTGCGCTGAGCGTCGGCACGCACCGGGTAGGCGCTCTGGCGATCGAAGTCGCTGTTGGTGAGGCTGGCGAGCCGCGACTGCACCGCTTTCTTGTGGACCCGGCTGTCGGACTCCCGATCGACGATGGGCTGGCTGTATGCAGTGATCTTGTCGAGCTCGCCCCCATCCAGGTAGTCCGCCAGCAGCCCCAGCTCGTAGCACTTTTGCAGGGCGAAGGCGAACCAGCTGCGGGTCTGGGGGTCCAGCTCGTGCTCCAGGGTCAAGTCCACCGGGCTGTGCAGCAATGAGCAGGAGGAGGCCACCCAGAGGCGCTCGCCGAGCTTCTCCTTCAGCGCTTTCAGCGTCGGTGCCAGCTTGCCCAGGTTGGCACGCCAGACGTTGCGGCCGTTGATGACCCCAGCCGAGAGCACCCACTGGGCTGGCAAATGCGGCACGAGCGACTCCAGCTGCTCGGGGGCGGCCACCAGATCCAGGTGCAGGCCATCCACCTTGAGGCTGGTGATGATGTCGCGCTGATGGGCGACAGAGCCGAAATAGGTGGTGAGCAACAGCTTGCAAGGGCCGGCCAGGCGCTCATAGGCATTGAGGTAGGCCAGACGCCACTCATCCGGCAGGTCCAGCGTCAGGGCCGGCTCGTCTATCTGCACCCACTCAACTCCCTGGGCCGAGAGCCTCCCCAGGATCTCCTGGTAGACGATGAGCAGGCGATCGAGCAATTCCAGACGAGAGAAGCCGCTCTCTTTCTCCTTGCCGAGCCAGAGGTAGGAGACAGGACCCAGCAGCACCGCCTTGACCGGCAGCCCCAGCGCCTTGGCCTCTTCGACCTCTTCAAAGAGTTGGCTCCAGCCCAGCTTGAAGCGCTGGTCGCGGCTAAATTCCGGCACCAGGTAGTGATAGTTGGTGTTGAACCACTTGGTCATCTCGGCGGCGGCGGCGGCCGGGCCGGTCGGCGCACGGCCACGGGCCACCCGGAACAGGGTGTCGAGATCGGTGTCGCCATGGCGGTGGCGGGCAGGCACGGCGTCCACCAGCAGGCTGGTGCCGAGCACCTGATCGTACCAGGCGAAGTCGCCCACCGACAGCAGGTTGACCCCGGCGGTGCGCTGCGCCTGCCAGTGGCGCTCACGCAAGCTCTTGCCCACGGCGACCAGCTCGGCCTGGGTGGTCTCGCCACGCCAGTAGGATTCGAGGGCAAATTTCAGCTCGCGCTTGGCGCCGATACGGGGGAAGCCCAGGGTGTGTGCTCGTGTCATAGGTCCAATTCCTTATGCTCATTCATCTGATGGGACACTGGATGATTTAGCCATCCAGATGTTTACACATCTAGAGTGACGAGATAAGGTGGCCTTGGCTATTGAATCCTCTTCAACTGGCTCTCAAGAAATCCTCAACTGACGCACAAAGGAGCAGTGCCATGGGTGTGCCCAACCAGTCGACCAGCCATCAGAACACCAACGCGGGCATCGATCTCAAGCACCTGAAGACCATCAGTGCCCTGGCCGAACAGGGCTCCCTGGCGGGGGCGGCGCTCTGCCTCAACCTCACCCAGTCCGCCCTCTCCCACCAGTTGAAAGAGCTGGAGACCCGCCTCAACCTGGAGCTCTATCTGCGCAAGAGCCGCCCTCTGGTATTGACGGCGGCCGGCCAGCATCTGCTGGCCCTGGCCCGCCAGGTGCTGCCCGCCCTGGCCCAGACCGAGCGCCAGCTGCTGGCCCTGCACAGCGGGGATGCGGGCAGGCTGCATCTGGCGCTGGATTGCCACAGCTGCATCCAGTGGCTGCTGCCGCTGTTGCCGGGCTTTCGCCGCCAGTGGCCCGGGGTGGCGCTGGAGGTGGAGTCGGTGCCCGGCTTCGATGCCATCAGCGCCCTGCTCGGCGGCCAGCTCGACCTGCTGCTCACCTCGGACGTACAGGCGCGCGGGGATCTCCATTTCGAGCCCCTGTTCGCCTTCGATCTCACCCTGGTGATGGCTCCGGATCACCCCCTCTGTCAGCAGGGCCGGATAGCCCCGGAAGACCTGCGACCCGAGGTGCTGCTGGTCTACCCGGTGGAGCGGGCCCGCATGGACGTATTCAGCCGTTTCCTGCAACCCGCCGGGGTGGAGCCCGCCCGCTGCAAGCCGGTGGACAACACCTCCGTCATGCTGCAGATGGCCGCCGCAGGGCTCGGGGTCGCCGCCCTGCCGCGCTGGGCCAGCGAGGAGTTTGTGCGCCAGGGCTTGCTTGAGGCGCGCCCTCTGGGCACCGGGATCCGCCGCCATATGTATGGCGCCGTGCGTGCCGCCGACAAGGATCAAGCCTGTCTGCAGAGCCTGTTCGAGCGCATTCGCACCCAGATGGCCGAGCAATGAGAGGGCATGAAAAAGCCGCCCCTGGGGGCGGCCTTGCCAGCCATTCAACCGTTTATTGCTGTGCTTGCGTCGTCCCATCACCACAGCGGGCTTGAGGATCCTGCTGCCTTGGGCAGTTGTCGCACAGGCTGCCGTCGCTGCGCTTGTGGTGCAGGCAGCAGCGCTGGCGCACATAGCCGGGAGCGGCGCTCGTCTCACCCGCCGGCTCCACCGCCAGGCGCCAGCCCGCCAGATGCTCGGCGGGCAGGCCGCAGGCGGCCAACCAGAGCGGCGCATGGGCCGCCACCTGCTCGCGGCTCACCTCGTCGAAGAAATCCGGCACCCGCACCAGGGCCGCCAGCAGATCGTCAGCCAGGAGCGGGCGCACGAAGCCGGGCCTCAGCCGCTGCCCGCTGGCCATCGCCTCGAACAATCCCTGCCAATGGCGGCGCAAGCGCCGTCCTGCCGCCTCGATCAGTACCTCCCGCTCGCCCCTGATCATGGGCAGGGCCGGCAGGCTGAAACCGGACACCAGTCCGGCACCATAGCCCAGCCCCATGCGATCCAGGGCGGGCACGGCCCCGACGCGATAGACGGCCACCATGGCGAGATAGATGGACTGCCAGCAGAGCATGCCCCAGCTGCGGGTCAGCCAATAGGCGGGGCCCGCCTCCGGATGTGCCAGCCGCCAGTGCTCGTGCAGCGCCAGCGTCACAGCCCCGGGAGCCATGTCGGCATCAGCCATCGCCAGCAGCGGCATATCCCCAGCCGTCAGCCGCCCCTTGAGGGAGGGAATGAGCTGCTCGGCGGCGGCGAACAGGGCATCGTGGTCCGCCTGGTGGCGGGCCTGCCGGTGGTTTAGCAGACTGCCAAACCCAGACGAGGTGCTGCCAGAGGGGCCGCCACGCGCCGGTATCCCGTGATGAGAGGGCCCCGGCGCAGGTCCGGGGCGCAAGGTCAGAATACGTATTTGAGTCGAGCCTCCACATTGCGCTCAGCCCCGAACCAGCAGTTGTTCTGGTCGTAGCAGGAGTAGTAGGTCTTGTTCAGCAGGTTGCTGGCGCTAAGCGATACCCCCACCCCCTTCATGCTCGCGCTGAGGGCGGCGAGATCATAGGAGGCGGACATGTCCATCAGCAGATAATCCGGCACAGTATCGGTGTTGGCGGCATCGAGCTGGGCCTCCCCCACGTAGCGCAGGCCGGTACCGACCCGCATCCCCTCCAGGCTGCCGCCCGGCAGGTAGTTGCTCCACAAGGAGGCCATCTGCTTGGGTACCCAGACCGGGGTCTTGCCCTGCAGATCCGTGGTGTCCTTGGTGATCTCCATGTCCTGGCGGGTATAGCTCAGCGCCAGATCCAGCCGGCTGGTGAGATCGGCGCGCCCTTCCAGCTCTATCCCCCTGGAGACGATTTCGCCGGTCTGCAGCTTGGGCCCGTAGACGTTGTCCGGATCCGTCACCAGGGCATTCTCCTTGGTGATATGGAACGCCGAGATCGTGGCCGTCTTGCTCATGTCCTCGGAGAGGAACTTGAGCCCCCCCTCCCACTGGTGGCCGGTAGCGGGATCGAACGCCTTGCCGCTCTTGTCCGCCCCCGGCACTGGCTCGAAGCTCTCGGCATAGCTCACATAGGGTGACAAGCCATAGTCCAGCTCATAGAGGGCGCCGAGGCGGAAGGAGAGGTTGTCCTGATCGATCTGGGCCAGAGACTGGCTGGCGGCTCCCAGGTAGAGGCCGCGGCTGTCGGTGCCCATCCGGTAGCTGTCGTAGCGGGCGCCACCGATGGCCACCAGCCGGTCGAGGCGCACCTGATCCTGCAGATAGACGCCGGTCTGGGACTGGCGAATGGTCTTGCGATCTTCATAGGAGAAGGTCAGGGCATCCGGCCGGATCTGGTTGTGATCCGGGTTGAAGATGTCGATGGCGGGCGCAGAGTAGTCGAGCGTGTCCTGATAGAGGATGCGCGCGTCCAGATATTGGTAATCGACCCCGAGCAGCAGGTTGTGCTGGGCGCCGCCGGTCTGCACCTTGCCCGCCAGCTGGTTGTCGATGACAAAACCACGGGACGCCTCATCGGTGAGATAAGCGTTGCGGGCCAGGGTGCGGTTGTCCGCCGCCAGGGCCGCGTTGTAGGTATTGCGCTGATAGGCGGAGGCATCCATGTAGCGGGCATTCTGCAGCACCTGCCAGTTGGCGTTGAAGTCGTGGCTCAGCTTGTAGCCGAGCAGGGTCACGTCCCGGTTGTACTCGTTCCAGTTCTCGTCGCCGAGGAAGGTATCGCTGCCAAGCTGCCCCAGGGGGTTGCTCTTGACCGAACCGCTGGCGGGGACAGTGGTGTAGATGCCGGCTTGCGGATCCTTCTGGTAGTAGAGGTTGAGGTTCAGCAGGGTGCGATCACTCAGCTGCCAGTCGAGGGAGGGCGCGAATACGTAGCGCTCCTCTTCGGAGGTCACCGCCTGCCCCTCCTTCTGACGGGCTAGCCCCACCACCCGGTAGGCGAGCTGCTCGTTGATGGCGCCTGTGCTGTCGAGGGTCATCTCCTTGAGGGTGCCCGTCCCCGTCGCCACGCTGACGCTGTGCTTGCTCTCCCGCTGAGGGCGCTTGGCAATGAGGTTGACCATGCCGCCGGGGGGCATGCTGCCGTAGAGCACCGAGGTTGGCCCCTTGAACACCTCCAGCTGCTCTATGGCCACAGGATCTATCTGGGGTTGCAGGTTCCACTCGTTGTATTGCAGCAACAGGCCGTCATAGAAGTTCTGGTAGTTGTCAAAGCCGCGGATGTTGAACAGATCCAGCCGGTTGACCGCCCCGCCTCGCAGTTCGGTGTTGACGCCGGGCACGTAACGCAGCGCCTCGCTCACCGAGCTGACACCGCGCTGCTCCAGGGGCTCGCTGTCCACCACCGAGATCGCCTGGGGCGTCTCGATGGGGTCAAGCCGGGTCTTGGTCGCCGTGTTGCGATAGGTCTGACCGAGCACGGTCAGGGTCTCGTTGGCAAGCGCTGCGTCCTGGCTGCCGGGCGTGGCGGCCAGCACAGAGCCTGCCAACAGGGCGGAGATGGTCGCGGCGACCACGGTCAATGGGGGGTGAACAAGTTGCATCTGATCCTCGACTGCCTACTGCATGTGAATAGTAACAAATATCATTTGCATTTTATTGTGCTAATTTGCCCCTGAATTAACAATTTGGGGCATCTTGGCGGGCAGAGAGGCGAAAAACAGGCGAGATTAGCCTCAGTCGACGACGCCTTATGTCGATGAGAAAAGACCATGAATTCAAATGACTATCTTTGGCAGGCGCACAGAGGGTCGGCCATCAGCCGCAAGCGGCCTCGCCAGGGATAGGGGACTTGAGTGAAGACGTGCACGCTCAACCCGGGCAGGGAACGATGGGTAGCCAGTACTCCATGGAGGCATCCGCCCTCCGACCGTCAAAACCCGGGGCATAGCGTTCCAGTTCGAAGCCATCCAGCCCGCGATAGCTGGAGGAGGGCAGCCAGTGCTGGATGAACCAGTTGAGACTCGGCCCCAGTTGCTCGATGGGGCCCTGGTGGCTCAGCACCGCATACTCCTGGGACGGAACCCGAAGGCACGCCAACCCGGGCAGGGGTTCAGTCCCCTCCTCTGTCGCCACCCCGGCCCAGTAAGGCAGCCGCTCCCCCGCCCCCGAGACGTCCACCACGCCAAGCAGTTCGCTGGTCAATGGCAGCCCCCCCGCCTCGCGCCAGGCACGCCAGATGGCAGGCACCGTCTGCTGAAAGTCCGGGTCTTCGGCAAAGAGGCCCCGGATCTCCCCCCTGACGCCGTGCAGGGTGAATCCCGGCCGGCTCTCCACCCGCACCTGCACCAGCCTGGGGGGACTGGTCAGCGACATGGGGACCCGTACCAGGGGGGTACGCAGCCCCAGCCGCAGGCCCCGTTTGCGATAGGCCAGGGGCGAGCAACCAAAGTGCTGTTTGAAGGCCCGGCTGAAGCTCACCTCGGAGCCAAAACCATGGTTCAGCGCCAGATCCAGCACCCGCTGGCGGCTCGAGAGCAACGCCTCCGCCGCCAGGCTCAGCTTCAGCTCGCGCACATAGTGGGCCACCGTCTGGCCGGTCTCGTGCAAGAAGACCCGCTGCAACTGCCAGCGCGACCAGCAGCTCTGCTCGGCCAGTTGCTCCAGCGACAGGGGCTGATCCAGGTGGGCGTGAATGTAGTCGAGCACCCGCTCGATGCGGGTGAAATGGGGACGCGTCCGTGGCGCCGGGTCGGAAGGTGCGAAAGATGTGGTGATTGTCATGCCGGGTGCTGGTCTCTGCCTGCAGAGGATCAGCCTCTGTTCAGGAGTGCACATTAAACATGGCCGCCGTGCCGGGAGCAAGGGGGCTGGCGGCGCCACCTCCCCCTTCTGGTGGGGTCTGCCCTCCCTCTTGTCACAAAAGTGACGCCTTCCTCTGTCAGATTGTTTGAAAACAGATTTATCAGTTGTCTGGCATCGATCATCTGGCTCTCATTCGAGCCAAATTGCAGGGAGTGCAACCATGAAGAAGATTGCCTTGATCACCGGAGCCCGGGGCGGCATCGGATCCGCCATCACCACCGCCTTGCTGGCCCAGGGGTATCGCATCATCGCCACCCACTCCAGCATCAATGCCGCCGCTGCACGGGAGTGGTACCAGGAGCAGGGGTATCAGCCGGATCGGGTGCGGCTGCTGGCGCTGGATGTAGCCGACACCGCCATGTGCCGCGAGACCCTGGGCCGCCTGCTGCAGGAGGAGGGCCGGGTGGACGTGCTGGTCAACAACGCCGGCATCACCCGGGATGGGGCCTTCAAGCGGATGGTGCCGGATCAGTGGTTCGAGGTGATCCACACCAATCTGTGCAGCCTCTACAACGTGACCCAGCCGCTGTTCGACGCCATGTGCGAGCAGCGCGATGCCCGCATCATCAACATCTCCTCGGTCAACGGCCAGAAGGGGCAGTTCGGTCAGGTCAACTACTCGGCGGCCAAGGCAGGCATGCTGGGCTTCACCAAGGCGCTGGCGGCGGAAGGCGCCCGCTTCGGGGTCACGGTCAACGCCATCGCCCCCGGCTACACCGCCACCCCCATGGTGGAGGCGATCCGCAGCGACATCCTAGACAGCATCAAGGCCGACATTCCCATGCGTCGCCTCGCCAAACCGGAGGAGATTGCCGCCGCCGTGGCTTTCCTCGCCAGCGAAGCGGGGGCCTATATCACGGGGGAGACCCTGGCCATCAACGGCGGCCTCTACATGAGGTAATGCGGGATAAGCAGGATCCACAGGGGGCAGCCAACGGGCTGCCCCCTGCTTTTGGCCTGCTACAAGAGGCGCGCCGTACCCGTCGGCTCGGCGAAGTGGCTGCGCAGGGCGGTGATCACCCGGCGCACCTTTTCCGGGATCTCCCGCTGGGGTGTGATGGCGTGGATCTCCATGGGCGGCACCCGAAAGCCTGGCAGCAAGGCGAGCAGGCGGCCCTGGGCGAGATCCTCAGCAACTTCCCCCTCGGGTTGCAGGGAGATCCCCTGCCCCGCCAGGGCAAACTGGCGCAGGGGCAGCACGTTGTTGCATTGCACCCTGGGTTTGCACCTCACCCTGTGCTCGCCCCCCTTTTCGTCAAGGAGCAGCAAGCCGCTCCCCAGCATGTCGCCGCAGAGCCAGTCGTGCGCGGCCAGCTCTGCCGGGGTGCGCGGCGTCCCCTTGCGCGCCAGGTAGGCGGGGGCGGCGCACAGCAGCATCCGGGTCTGGCCCAGCTTGCGGGCCACCAGAGTGGAGTCCGGCAGGGAGCCGACCCGCAGCGCCACGTCGATGCGCTCGGCAATGAGATCCCGCTTCTCGTCGTCGGCGATGATCTGGATGCACAGGCCAGGATGGGCCTGCAGCAGGGGCGACAAGGCCAGCGCCAGCGGCTGGCCCGCCATCCCCACGGGCGCGGTGATCCGCACCTCCCCGAGCAGGCTGTCGCGCACTTCCGACAGGCGCAGCTCGGTCTGGTTGAGGGTCTGTTGCAGGGACTGGCACCCCTGCCACACCACCTCCCCCGCCTCGGTCAGACTGAGGCGACGGGTGGAGCGATGCAGCAGGGTGAGGCCGAGCAGGCTCTCCAGCTGGCCGATGTGCTGGCTGACGGCGGAGGGGGTCATGCCGAGGGCCTTGGCGGCCCCCGTCATGGTGCCCGCCTCCACCACGGCGGCGAAGATGGCGTAACGTCTGAGCTGATCCATTATTAAATCCAGCTTACAAGTGAACGCAATTTACAGAGGATTATTAAATCACATCCAGGGGCGTAGGATAGCCCCATTCCCACAGTGAAGGAGAGATATTCATGAAGATTGCCCTCATAGGTGCCAGCGGTTTTGTCGGTTCAGCCATCCTCAATGAGGCCGTCAGCCGTGGCCATCACGTCACCGCCATCGTGCGTGACGTCAGCAAGGTCGCCGCCCATCCGCAGGTCACCACAGTGGCGGTCGATGCCCAGGACCCGCAGGCGCTGGCCGATGTGCTCAAGGGGCACGATAGGGTGATCAGCGCCTACAACCCGGGCTGGAGTGCCCCGGATATCCATGATCAGTACCTCAAGGGCGCCAGCGCCATCGTCGAGGCAGCCAACGCCGCCCACAGCTGGCTGCTGGTGGTCGGCGGTGCCGGCAGCCTGGAGATAGCCCCCGGGGTGCAGCTGGTGGATACCCCGGACTTCCCGGCCGAGTGGAAGCAAGGGGCGCTCGCGGCCCGCGACGGTCTCACGGCGCTTCGCCGCGAAACGACCCTCGACTGGCGTTTTGTCTCCCCGCCGGTGTTCCTCGAACCCGGCGAGAAGCGCGGCGGCTACCGTCTCGGGGGCGATCAGGTGCTCTTTAGCGGCGACAATCCTGCCGGCATCACAGTCGGGGATCTGGCGGATGGGGTGTTGAACGAGGCGGAAACACCGGCTCACCTGCGCCAGCGCTTCACTCTGGGTTACTGAAGAGGCTGATCTGGGCGCGCTGGGCGGGCGCTCGCCCTCTATCCTCTGCGCCACACTACCCAAGGGGAGGCTGATGCCTCCCCTTTGTTCATTCGCCTCCCGCGGGCACTGCGCCTTCCCTGCCCCTGGAGGATTCATGGGCAAGGCGATCGCCAGGGGCGCATTTTCTCCGTGCAATCGACAGGCTGCCCCAAAGAGATCGAATTCTATTTCGACTTTTGTATATAACTAAGAATATTTTGTTGCTTCCACCTTATAACCCCGAACAGTAGCATCCCCTTAAACCCAAATGGTGCCATCGTGAGCCACGGACCCGAGTCCTGCCACGAGCCACACCGCCGTCTTTGTACCGGATCCTCGGGACTGCACCCGACATCCGGCAAGTGAGGAGATGCACATGGAACATTCATCACTGCCCATCATCGACTATGCCGCGATCAATGGCGCCCCCGAGCAACGTCGCCAGATGCTGGCCAAGCTTGGCCGGGCGGCCCGCGACATCGGCTTCTTCTATCTGACAGGCCATGGTCTGAGCGAAGCGCAGCAACGGGATACCCTGGCGCTGGCGGCCCGCTTCTTCGCCCTGCCCCTGCAGGAGAAGCTGGCGGTGCAGATGGTGCACTCCCCTCACTTTCGTGGCTACAACCTGGTGGGGGCCGAACTCACCCGGGAGCGGCCGGACAGGCGGGAGCAGTTCGACGTCATGAACGAGGAGCAGGCCCTGCCTTCGGCGCAGATCCGTGAGCCTTGGCAGCGACTGATCGGCCCCAACCAGTGGCCCGCCGCCCTGCCCGAGATGAAGACACAACTGCTGGCGTGGCAGGCGCGGCTGAGCGATATCACCCTCACCCTGCTGTCGGCCTTTGCCGAGGTGCTGGAGCAACCGGCCGGGGTGTTCGATGAGAGCATCCAGGGCGCCCCCTATCAGCACATGAAGCTCATTCACTACCCGGGACGGGAAGCGGGAGGTAGCGGCCAGGGGGTCGGCGCCCACAAGGATCCCGGCTACCTGACCCTGGTGATGCAGGACCATCACTCCGGCCTCGAGGTGGAGACGGCGAGCGGCTGGATTTCCGCGCCGCCCCTGCCCGGCGCCCTGGTGGTCAATATCGGCGAGTTGCTGGAGCTTGCCTCCAACGGCTACCTCAAGGCGACCCTGCACCGGGTGCAGAGCCCGCCCCCCGGGGTCTCGCGTCTCTCCTGCGCCTTCTTCATGGCGGCGAGGCTCGATGCCACAGTGCCGCTGCTCACCCTCTCCCCCGAGCTGGCTGCGCAGGCACAAGGCCCTGAGAGCGACCCCGCCAACCCCCTCTTCTATCAGGTGGGAGAGAACGTGCTCAAGGGGAGGCTGCGCTCTCACCCCGATGTGGCGGCGCGCCACTATGCTCAGCAACACAGGGTAGCGCAGGAGCCGATACCGGCCTGACACCATCAAGGCGGTGGCGACAAGCCGCCATCCCGACCACAGGACAGGGGCGCCAGTGTGGCCCCGTCCACCGATTTCCACACCAGAACAACAACGCCATAGCCTTGCGACCACGGAGCAAAACGATGAAATTCAAGACCATGAGCGTGCACAGCGGCCAGCGGATCGATCCCCAGACCGGCGCCCTCACCACACCGCTCTACCAGAGCAGCACCTTCAGCTACGTCAATGCCCAGGCGGGCAAGGAGCGCTTCGCAGGCCAGGCCCCGGGCTTTATCTACAGCCGCTTCGGCAACCCCACCACCGCCGAGCTGGAGCTGAAGCTGGCGGCCCTCGAGGGCGCCGACGAGGCGCTGGTGGTGGCGAGTGGCATGGCGGCGGTGAGCGCCATCCTCTATGCCCTGGCCAGCAGCGGAGATGAAGTGGCCTATGTCGGCCCCCTCTACGGCGGCACCGATGCGTTCCTGAAACAGACCTTCAGCCGGGCCGGCATCACCATCACAAGTTACGACAGCGATCAGGATCTGCTGGCCAACATCAACCCCGCCACCAGGGTGATCCTGTTCGAGACCCTGACCAACCCCACCCTCAAGGTGGTGGATCCCCGGGTGGTGGTGGAAGCGGCCCGCAAGGTGGGCGCCATCAGCGTCTGTGACAACACCTTCCTCACCCCCTATCTGCTGCGCCCGCTGGCGCTCGGCATCGATCTGGTGATGCACAGCGGCACCAAGTACCTCGGTGGTCACGGCGACATCATCGCCGGTGTGGTGGCGGGCTCCCACGCGCTGATGAAGTCGGTACGCACCGTGGCCCTCAAGCACATTGGCTCCCCCATCGGGCCACAGGAGGCCTACCTGCTGCAGCGCGGGGTCAAGACCCTGCCCCTGCGCATGGATGCCCACCTGCACAACGCCCAGAAGGTGGCCGACTTCCTCGCCGCCCACCCGGCGGTGAAGAAGGTGATCTACCCGGGGCTTGCCAGCCATCCGGGTCACGACGCCCTCGGCGCCTTCGCCAGCGGCTTTGGCGGCATGGTGAGCATAGAGCTGGAGGGCGGCTTTGCGCGCTGCGCCACCCTGCTCGACAACCTGCAGCTGTTCGTACAGGCGGTGAGTCTCGGGGATCTCGAGAGCCTGGCCTGCCATCCGGCCAGCACCACCCACGCCGCCATGGACGAGGCGAGCCGCCTCGCCGCCGGGGTCAACGACGATCTCCTCCGCTTCAGTATCGGGGTGGAAGACGCCGACGATCTCATCGCCGATCTGGCGGCGGCGCTGGCCCTGATCTGACCCTCAGCCGCATGCACGACCGGCGCCACGCGCAATAAAAAAGGGAAGGCCAGGCCTTCCCTTTCTCTCATCCATTCCCGGGTGTGGGAAGGGGCCCTGCTCAGGCGTCGTGATAATCCTGGCAGGCGCTCAGGGTGTTCTCCATCAGGCTGGCCACCGTCATGGGCCCCACGCCACCGGGCACAGGGGTGATGAAGGCGGCGTGATTGCGCGCCGTTTCAAACTCCACGTCCCCCACCAGGGAGCCGTCGGCCAGGCGGTTGATCCCCACGTCGATCACCAGGGCCCCCGGCTTGACCCACTCCCCCGGGATGAAGTTCGGCTTGCCCACCGCCACTACCAGCAGATCGGCACGGCGCACCTGGGCTTCCAGATCCTGGGTGAAGCGGTGACAGGTAGTAGTGGTGCAACCCGCCAGCAGCAGCTCCAGCGTCATCGGGCGACCGACGATGTTGGAGGCACCGACCACCACCGCATGCAGACCGTGGGTCTTGACGCCAGTCGCCTCGATCAGGGTCATGATCCCCTTGGGGGTGCAGGGACGCAGCGCCGGGATGCGCTGTGCCAGACGACCCACGTTGTAGGGGTGGAAACCATCCACGTCCTTGTCGGGACGAATACGCTCCAGCACCTGGGTGGTGTCGCAATGAGCCGGCAGGGGCAACTGCACCAGGATGCCGTCCACCTCCGCATCCTCATTGAGCCGGTCGATCAGGGCCAGCAACTCTTCCTGGGTCGCATTGGCGCTGAGATCATAGGAGCGCGAGACAAATCCCACCTCTTCACAGGCACGACGTTTGCTGCCCACATAGACCTGGGACGCCGGATCCAGCCCCACCAGGATCACCGCCAGACCCGGTGCCCGCTTGCCCAGTGCCAACCGCTGTTGGACTTGTTCGGCGACCTGATTGCGAATCGTTTGCGCAACCTGTTTTCCATCAATGATTTTGGCAGACATCGTTCTTCACTCACCATGTGTTCAACTGCCGCGCATTGTCGCATTTTTTTGGCGCAGGTGTTAGCGGCTCTCGCCTAGCGGGCAATAAGTAGGCATTTGAATTTACTGGTGGAAAAAGTCGTTGACGCTGACTTTGACGCTTGGGTATGATGCCCGCCCGTTGCCCAGTCGTACCGCCCCCGGTATGCTGGACGATGAGATTTCGGTGATTAGCGCAGCCCGGTAGCGCATCTGGTTTGGGACCAGAGGGTCAAAGGTTCGAATCCTTTATCACCGACCAGGTTCATCGAGACGTCTTGTGGCGGCTCGATACAGAGCGCCCTTAGCTCAGTCGGATAGAGCAACGGCCTTCTAAGCCGTGGGTCGCAGGTTCGAATCCTGCAGGGCGCGCCATTTTAAATGTGTTTAAAATCAGTTGGTTATTGATTGAGATGGTGTATTTTAACCGTCTTATTGGTTTCTGGACTGATGCCTTTGGCAATGCCTTGGCAGGCACAAATGGCGATGATTTCAGTGGTGGCTGTAGCTCAGTTGGTAGAGTCCCGGATTGTGATTCCGGTTGTCGTGGGTTCGAGCCCCATCAGCCACCCCATTATTTTCTGTTGAATTGCTCGCAACTCACAGACCGTCAGCCTGGCTGACGCTATGCCCTTCGGGCAGCACCAAACCGGCTTGCGCCGGTTTTTTGTTTTTGCCCCCTAACGCTACCGTGGCCGATGTCAGCGCTGCTGCGGGATGATGAAATGCTGTGGCGGTTTATGTCAGACGACGAGATAGCGTTGACGAACAACGAGGCCGAGCAGGCTATGCGGATGCGATGCCTCTGGCTGTAAACATGCTCATGCCCATAAGGGCAAATGGTAAAAATCCGGGTCTTCAACAAACTTAGTTTTTTTGATAAAAGTCAGTTGGTCTTATGCGCTCTTTCCCTAGATAGTAATTGACACTCCAAACTCTATTCCATTTTGCTTTTTTTAATGGCCCCTCGTCACACTCATAAACCAATTGCAATGTTTTCACCAACATATTCGCGCAGATACGTGGTGCAGCACTATCTTTTTTGTTCCAACCATCAAATTCTTTGAATACAATTACTCTTGACATATCAACATAGTCGTTAATTTTTCGTTTTAGCTTCTCCTCACCATAAGAAATAACCAATGCGTTATATTTTTCAACGGCAGCGTCAAATCCATTTGGACTTGATAATGCTCCAAGTGTAAATAGTGACCTCACGTTTGAGAAAGGCAAGTGACGTAACATTTCCATGGGAGGCATACTAAGTCCCCACTGAAATAGATCTGCTGCAATGAGTTCTTCAAAAATCTGGCTATCCAATCCGATAGGTAGCGTTAGCATACTTGCCCTATGATCAAGATACCAACTACCTGTTTCAGGAGAGACAACAGCCAGAATGTCAGCCAACTCTTCGCGCCTAGCAAATGCTTCCCATCTAGAAAGATTATCATCTTGAAAAAAAGGGGCTTCCCAATCGTAATAATGTTCGTCTAGTTCTGGCCAATATATACCACAACGCATCGCTTCTGTTATGGCTACCTCTCGAAAATATAGATTTCCTTTTAAATACTTTCCTAATGCTGAGGTAAATGGTTTTATTCCTTCCTCATAGCGAGCATGGAGTTTTACCTCTTCTTCAGCAATTACAAGCGTAAATTCTGTTGGCAATGGTTGTCGTCGTGATGGCAATGAATAGTTCATATTGAATGAATACGCCACCTTATCCTTTACTTCACTCTCAAGTGGAGATAACCGAGATGGCCAATGAATGGGCCATGGATCGTCGATGAACTCTTTAGGTTTAGTCGGCCAAGGAACTGTTTGCCCAGCATGCAAACCAGAACGGGTCTCATCGATAATATAATTAATTGTACGCTCGATTTCCTGCATGCCTGTTAAGTACCGGCTCAAATTCCCCTTCAACTCGCTGCGGTAATACTCAAGTGAATCTAAATCCCTCTGCATACGAGTTTGCACCGGGTATGACGACACATCATGACCCGGATACAGCGAGGCTGCCTTTCCCAACAGATTTTCTGTCCATTCTCGAACTAGCACTTCTTTACGCGATATAATAACAAGTTGATGTTCAATCTGTTCGCGAATTCTGATTACCCGGTTATATGTGCTCTTTAGGGCAGAAGCAAAAGGCTTCACAATCCTCTTGGGTACTTGCATTTTCCTTAGTTCCCCACGATAAATGAATCCAAATAACCCCCAATAGATTATCAGTTGACTCTCAAGTCAGGGTGGGATTAGTCTTATTACGAGCTATTCGTATCTGTCATCACACCAATAACATCTCCATTCGAAAATCATCACACCAGCAAGTGCATTTGATCTTTGCCACCTGCTGACTGACCTCGTATTAGGCCGCGCAATGCTCAGCACGATGCGACGAATCAGGGCAATCACCTCTGCCGCCTCCTTGTCACCCATCCGTCTCAGGTCTTCCGAAGGTTACATCCCGTACCTAGTGTGTTGGTTTTCAATGTGCCAATGCTGGCGTACCGCCTTGGCGGCTTGCTCCGGCTCGATCTCCAACGAACTGATATAGTATTCGTGGCCATGCCTTATTGACTACGGCTACGCTCCACGTCGGTAAGGCTTGTATGCTGGGTCAAGCCAGTTTCAGTTCAGCAGGGAGTTCAGCTGAAAAACCGTTCGCTCCTCCTGGCGCCCATGGCCATGCTCTTGCGTGCTGTGTTAAGCCAACCCTTTGCCATCTGCTCCCACCAAGCCTTGAACTGGCTACGGATTGCCGTAAGCAAGCCGGCCTGGCATTCCTTTATCTGGACGACTGAGCCGCCACGCTTTTACTGGATTTCACTGTCCAACCCCCACCCATTAGATACATCAATTAGTCACTGCCAACTAATCCAAGCAGAATCTGCTCCAGGCGATCCGACTCTGAAGCAACGGAGCACGCAATGAACTCCAGCTCCTCACTGTTTAGGTGAGACACAGGGTGACACGCTCTCACTGCCAACTGGCCGAGATGATCAACGTGGAAATCCACCAGATCGAAAGCCAGATTACGCTTTAGCGTGTGTGTGACCAGTGGGCAGTCAGCAACGGTTTCACCTGCCTCTGCGAGTGCCAAGGTGTGCTGGTTATCCAGCACGACCGAAGAGAAAAACACATGCGAGCCGCTAAGCCACCATTTAACCGGCTGCTGTCGCCCCTCATGATGGAAGGTAAATAAAAGGCATCCTTCGCCCTGCTCGCTGATGCTGACTCGATCATTTTGCTTGCAGAGCGACCTGATCTTGTATGGGATCTCTTCGCATTGCCCACTGGACGTACCCTCTTCCCCTACAGCTCCCAATACCCGCTGATAGATGTCATCCACCTCGATGCTGATCAGCACCTCTTCACCGCCCGCGTAGACCTCTGCGTTGCGCCTGAATGTCACCTCTCCAGTGGCCGAGTCAAAGTCACACCACTGCAATCGAACAAGCGGATCCTGTTGCAAATCTCGCAGCCAATCCACTCGACTGTATGAGACTGCTTCGCTGGGAGGGCACGCAGTTTCTTGAACTGCTGTCGCAGATATCAGAAGCTCGGCTAACCCCTTGGCACTACGCACCTGGAATGTGGCCGGCACCGAGCCGTTACTACCGTCCCAGCTCCACCCATTCGTAGTCTCTTGCAGACGTACCAACTCGGTCGAATGGTTAAACCGGATTAAGCAGTGCTCGACTTGATTGCGCACGTGAACCAGGCGGCGGTCAACACCATCCTGTTCTGACTCCAGTGAATCACTGAAGTCCCCACCCTCTAGGTCATACGAGCTGATCCTAAATAGGCTCTCAAGCTGCTCGGTAATTTGTGGTTCGATGGCATTTGCGCTGGCCAACTGCTGGCGCAGGTCGATGTCTTGCCGGAATGCAACGTCGCTATCGCCCAGAGTATGCAGTGAGCGCTGAAAAGCGTTCAGGTTGGCTGATGCCTGCCGAACCTGAAAAAACTCAAGGCTCTCTCGAATATGCGGGTAGGTCACTTGAATGAAGTGCTGCTGATATTGCTCACCGGCACTGACCATGCCTCGATGCGCCATGGATGCAATTCGGTCAACCCGCCCAACCTTCTGCTCCAGCGCAATTGGACTGGCTGAGATGCCGTAATGCTGAATGCTGTCGCAGAAGGTGTGGAGATCCTCTCCTTCCTGAAATACATCCGTTGAGACCAAAACGCGCGGGTAACCGGGCATCCTAAACTTACGGGCCAACGGGGAACGATTGGCGCTGTTTTCCCCCGTAGCCCCGCTCACTGGCGACAAGGGATTGAGTTGAGCCGTCAGGTAGCGGGTCAATTTGTCTGCCGAGGTATGGTACGCATCGGCGAAATTGAGCTTGATGAGCAGATCCAGGTTGGTGGCAATATCATGCAGGATTTGAAACGAGCTAAAGCCTGCACCTGAGCGACGCTGTTTCACGAGAAGCTCTGCAAAACCGGTGATCAAATTGCTATCCGCATCCGTTTCGTCATCTCCTTTGCGTGCACCACGCAATGAGTAGAGATCAATGAACGGATGATCGATTCGACACACCACGGCCAACAGCTCGGTGTGAGTCAAAATCCGGCGAATACCGCGCTCAGCATCCAGCTCCTTTGGCCCTGCCAGTAGTTGAATAGTGTTGTCACCCCAGTTGGGGCTCAAACTATTCAGCTCAGTCGAAGATCGCATGACATCCCACAATGTTCTCCGCTTCAGATCAGCTTGCAGCCCAGTCAAATCAGCCAATTCGATCTCGGCTTTGAAGCCTTCAAACGCGATGGACAATATGCGCCCCGCAGCAGCCTTGGCCTGATCACTACCCTGGCTTTGAACCGTCTTGAGGTAAGCGTACTGCGCCAAACGAAAACGCAGCTGCGGGGTGGGCTTTGGTTTTCCGTTGCCCTGTATCCACCGTTGCCAATGGATCTGGCAATCGGCGACAGCAGGCATCCCTGATAGCGCAGTCCAATTGGGCTCAAACATGTAGCTGTTCTGCGCCAGGGCGCTCCTGAAGTTGAAGGGCAATGGCTGCAATTGCTCAGCGCCATTCTCCAGATCCGCATTTTTCCCTCTGTAGAACCATGTGAAAAAATTTTCATCGCTGGTCTCGACCTCACCGTCCTCTCTTACCTTATCTGTCAGTGCCTGATTCCGAACTGGTACCTGGAAACTGTACTTATCAAACCAGTAAGCAACGGCGGAATCCGCTCGCACATAGTCACTCAGCCATGCGTCGTACTCACGCTCCAACTTGAATTTGAGCTCTGAAACGCTCTTGACCCGGCGCACAAAGATCAGCTGCTTCTTACCCTTCTCGACGCTGAGTTGATGCGTCTGCTCAGCCACCCAATTCATCTTTGGGTGAGGAGGCGTGGTCTTGAACTCCTGATTGAAATCGTCAATCAGACTCTCAACCACATGCCGATCCTGAGCGTCACGCTTGCTATCTTCACTCGGCTGGTCACCCCGCCCATCGAATTCGATGGCTCTGTCTTTGTCGCCTGGCAGGTAGCTCTCAAAAGAGGCCAGCATGCCTAGTTCAAAGCGCCCCGCACAGTTTTCCTGCAAGTACTCACTGACTTTCTTCTGCATCAGCGCAGCAAACAGTTGCTGCTCGATGGTCATCTGCACTTCAGCCAATACACCTGTTCGATGCTCATGGCGGTACATGTTGCGTGTATGGCGCTTGCCACACAGCTCAATGACATTGAGTCGACGGACGATCAGCCGAGCCAGGGCAGACTGGGCCTCGTCAGTAGTGCAGTCGTTACCAGAAGGCAGAGCTGCTTCTTGTGACAGGCCAAAGAGGTCGAGTTGATTGTGCAGATGATTAAGTTGACGGTCGAACGGGGTAGCCGACAGCAATAACAAGCGTCCAACACGATTGGTATCTTTAGGGTCTTTAGGGTCTTTAGGGTCTTTAGGGTCTTTAGGGTCTTTAGGGGCTGAGCCCAAAATCATCGCTAGTAACTGATTGCGGTAGCTGGTATCGAGCCCCTTTTTCAGGTTGTGCGCCTCATCGACCACAACAAGATCAAAGCGTGGAAGGATACTGTTTAAGGCTTTTGCCCAAGCAACCTTCACTTCGGTCTTCAGCTTTGAAATTTCCTCATCCGAGAGCCCCTCATGTAGTTCAGCTCTCAGTGTGTCGGCTGCCTCCACGTGATGCGGCAGCAATTGGACAAACCGATCCAGTGATGCTTGCAGTTCGGGGACGGTTTCGCCCAAGGCGAAACTGAATGCAGATGTGCAAATGAAATAGTCACGGGTGCTACTGGTGGCGACCGCCTGAATCAGTTCGGGTAGCCCAGAGCAAGCCAGGTAAGGTGCAACAGGCTGGTTACCAAGCCCCTTTACTGAAAGGTCGCGAGGCACGTAGTTGTACTCGATGAAGCTCTTGTAGTCCTTGACCCATTTGTCGCGCACATTGTTCTTGGGCAGCAGGTAAAGCACGCGCAATGATGGGTTGAAACGCCTCATTAATGCGGTCACACCCAGAGCAATATAGGTCTTCCCCATACCGACTTCGTCGGCAAGATAGGCTACCCGGTTATCAGCCAATCGGTTGTGAAGTGCAACTGCCCCCTCTAGCTGTTGCGCTGCCAGCAACTGTAGTTCTTTCTTGCCAGCGGAAAAATCAATCAAGCTCGCAGCAGTGCCTTGGTCAATCCGTTTCAAAACGATTCCCTTCCCTATTTGAGCGTCATCTTTGCGACAGGCTCAAAAAATTTGGCTTTAAACCAGTGCAGAAACTGCTCACCCTTCGTGCCATCAAGCTGTGTCAGAAGCTCATTCTGTTCCAAGGATGAGAGTGCTTTTTCTGCGTCATTGAGCAAGGTCTCATCAGTATGCTTGGCAAAGCGTTTCAGCAGATCGGCAACGCTAAGCAACGTCAGATAACGAACGATAAGCGAGGGCGCTTTGCTGGTCGGGTTCGCCATAGCGATGGTCTCAAGCAGCATGCGAAGGGAGTCAGGTTGATGGCCCTTGAGGTAGTAAGCCAAGGTCTGCACGTCACCTGCCTGCTCTGCCTTTTCTAAGCGCTCAGCCAACGCCCAGAATGCCCCGTTTACTTGGGAGAACTCGGCAAAGAAACTCTCAAACGCTTCATCAGCTGTGAGCTCAGGCAAAAACTCATCCTGAAGGCCCTCATCTTGACTGGCATGGAGAAGACGAACTGCCAGATCGCCAAACAAGGCTAGGCGGCGGGACTCATGCATGCCAATGAAAATCCTGAGCAGTGCCTGCAAATCCAGCGGCGGTAGATGAGTCGGCCTACGGAAGAGGTTGCGCTGTGAGATCAACACCGTACCGTTGGCTAATTTTTTATCCGACTGCCATTGCGCATGCATCAGTGACGAACGTTGCAGGTGCTGCTTCAATTGAGAAGCAGAGATAAGCTGCTCGTCCACTCCATCGAGTTGCACGCCGAGCAAGATCTCAGAGGCGCTATTGAGCAATGCGAGCGAACCGGCCTGCGGGCTGAATACATGCAAGGTCTCGTTCAGCCAATCGAACAGAGCCTGAATAGGGGGCATTTCCTGATTGCCAGAATCGCTTTGACTATTGGCTTCTGGCTCAACCTTAAAGCTATCTGGTGGTGTTTGCAGAGGAGCCAGTAGAGCCTCTACGGTATGCTTCTTTAGCAAAAATCCTGCTTCCACATTTTGCCGAAAGGCTTTGAAACTCAGGTTGACTGAGCCAACAAAAGACCAAGGATCTGTTCCCAGAGATTGGTAGATCTTGGCATGCAGCCGCCGGTAGCTACCGAGGTGGCTCTTGCGAACGGACTCAGCCCAGCGCCCCCACGAGATCGTTTCGCCCGGTAGGGCCTCGTACACCGATTGTCGATCTACCAGCGCCTGACCGTGCTCATCCAGCGGTAAGAGCACGGTGACAGATGGGCAGCGCCTCAGAAAATCGACGATGGTTCGGTTGTCACCTTCTGCAGCGAAAAACGGGCTGATGACCTCCAGCGGTGCCCCAGCATCGGTGTGTCCGGCAATGAATGCATCGAAGTCCGTTCGCCCTGTGCCACTGCCTGAGAAGTAAAAGCTGCAACTCGGATCGTCAGCAGACGCTTCAAATGTTTGCGCCACGCCAAGGATTGCCTCCAACACTGGAGAAAGAGTTTGGGCTTGGTAAAAACGTAGCGCTTCGAGCAGTGGTCTATGGATGTTGCCGGGCGCAAAACCTTCGCGAAGTTCAACCCAATGACCGACCTCAAGGTTCTCCCACCAGCCAGCTTTGGTCAGGTTGAACGAGCCAGCCCCTAGGACAATGCTCTGTTGCTGGGACTGGCTGTCACGAACAACCAACACCATAAGCTTGGCGTGTTGGCAGGCACCGCCAACTCGCATGGGCAAGTAGTCAACCTCAAGCTTGGGTGCCAGCTGAGGATCAAACACGCTCAGGTCATAAACCACTGCCAAGCGAACTGCGTGCTGATGCATGAGGCTCTGCAATTGGTCATAGCGGATCGACTCGTTGCTTGATAGCGCAGGGTTTCCCAGTAGCAGCGGCAGTACTTCGAGCTCAAAAAAATCAGGCTCAAAGCTGTACGTGCTGAAGAACGCCTGCACAACCTCTCGCTCGCCAATTGCTGTGCGAAAAGCCTCGCTAATGGTCATAGATTTCATTTCACGGCCTGCCTGGCAATCTGTAAAAACGAGCTGATGAAATAGCTATTTCGCCATCCATCATGTCTATGGCAGTGCAAGTCTAGGGACTCCGGAATAGATACGCGGTCATTGGCAACGCGCACTCTCAAGGCATCGCCTCGCCACTCAATCCAAGCGGCGCCACCTCGTTGTTGCATTACGAGCTTGTTTTGCTCCAGTACACAGCTGATCAAGGCATCTGCGTCATGTGCATTGCCCGATTCGAAAAGACGGGACAGGAAACCACGATGCGGGAGCTTAGCCACCTCCTGCCAGACACCTGAAAAACTCAGACCTTCCAGACGTGGCTTAAGGACATCGAGCAGCGCAGCACGGTCACTGCCTTTCTGGCCTTGCAGCCACTCCATCAACGTGGCTGCAAGCACAAGCAACGGCTCCAGGGACTGGATTTGAATGATCGTCTCCCGCAGTGCATCACTGGTTTCTGTCCGTTCCTGTAGCCACTTACAGAAAACAGGAACACGGATATCCCCACTGAAATGACTCAGATAATCCGTTGCCCTGCTGTAGAGTTCCAGTTGCAATGGTTTTGCGCTTTGCCAATTGAGCAGTGCATCCACCACAGCGCGACGCAGCTGGGTGTTGTGCAACATGCGATTGAACGCGAAAGCAAGGGCTTCGACATCAGTCATGCTGACTTGGCTGCTTTGTGCCAGGACATTGAATGACTGCCACTGATCTTCGCCCATGCAAGTGACCATTTCAGCAACCAACGCTCGACCTTGGTCGGTCAATCGCCGCTCAGGGCCCGCTATCAAGCCAGCTACTTGCATGGCCGTGGAGTACAAACCCCATAGTCCGGAGCTCAATTGGTTACTCAGAATCTGTGCAGACTCAGCCTCACCCAATGGTATTTGGCCACTCTTGAAGTTAGCCTTAGCCCGAGTAATGCCCAGGAAGTTTTCGTTTCCAGCAGCCAGGCGAAGGTAGGCCGCCAGTTGTTCGGCTCGCTGGTAGTTAATCTGGATTAGCTCCAGCTGATCTGTGCTGGTGCTTGCATATGCGCAGCACAGCAAGCCGACCATGAAGTTATCGAGGTTGCTCGTGACGGTGGTCAGGTTACCTACCACCTTTCGCCCCATAAAGCTCCAGACTGCTTCTATTCCCAAGGGGTCTCGCGAACCTTTGGGTCGCGAGCGCTCATCCATAAGTGAAAGGACTGTCAGCATGTAATTTTTATCTCGGCGTGGCAAAGAATGCACGATGTAGCGCCAATTTGACCGAATCTAGCTATCAAATCAACAAGCGAAGCTGCGTCAGATCGACTCTCCGCTGCACTTGTCAGGACACCTCAGTTGCTCATACCCTGAATAGCCATGGCGGCTGCTCTGGACTCTTCGGAGGTTAGCTTGTCCACGGTAGTTCACCTAGGTGTTATCACCGAAATCAATGTCTTCTGGATTGCCTTCCTCATACTGCAGCCCATTGTCCCCCTCGTAGGGCTTGGTGTGATCCACCTCGCCCATCGTGATCGAGATGGGAATACCTTCGGGGAAAGCTAAGCAGTGGCGAGGCACAACCGCAGAACCGTCACGCCATTTACAGGTATTGCAGATCGGGGTGTGAAACTGGACTTGAGTTGCCGTGAACTTTTCGGATACCAACTTCTCTTCCTCGGACTGGATGAGGCCGAGACCGCTCTTGCCAATGGGCATACCATGCTCCTTCTAGTGAGAGTGGAGGAATGAAACATCCCCACGGTGTGGGTAAGGCTGCACAGAAAAATTACGCCCAATTAAGGATAAAGCGGTAATCCCCCCATTTTTAGGGGCATTCAAAAGTAGAGTTCATGCGGCCTGCGCCAAGTGCTGCTTCGGTGTATAACCACCCAGCGCCATATTGGGCCGCTCATGGTTATAAATCCACTGCCATTCTGTTGCAAATACCTGTAACTCGTTCAGTGACTCAAACAGGTGATGACCCAGCCAGTCGTAGCGTACCGTTCGGTTAAACCGTTCGATATACGCGTTCTGCTGCGGGTTTCCCGGTTGGATATATCCAAGCCGGATCTCCTGTTTTTCAGCCCATCTTTTCAGCTCTTCACTGATGTACTCCGGACCGTTATCGCAGCGGATCATCGCTGGCCTGCCGCGCCATGCGATTATTTGCTCCAGTGCCCGCTTGACCCGGGACGCAGGCAAGGAGAAATCCACCTCGATACACAGCGCCTCGCGATTAAAGTCATCGATCACATTAAACAGCCGGACCGAACGGCCATCGCTCAGTTGGTCGTGCATGAAGTCCATTGACCAGCAGAGGTTTGGCTGCTCGGAAACCGCCAAGGTCTCTGGTCTGGCGCATACTAACCGCTTCCTGGGATTTATCCACAGATTGAGTTCCAATTCCCGATAGATCCGGTACACCCGCTTGTGGTTCCAGCCAAACCCTTTGACGTTGCGCAGATAAAGAAAGCAGAGGCCAAAGCCCCAGTTGCGCTGGCTGGCGGTGATACGTAGCAACCAGTCGGCAATATCCCGATTTTCATCGGCCAGCACGGGTTGGTAGCGATAACAGCTCTCGCTGACGTTGAACACCTGACATGCCAAGCGAATGGATATGGCGAAGTGAGCCACAGCCTTGGTTGCCATCTCCCGACGGGCAGATGGCGTCACCACTTTTTTGCCATGGCCTCGGCAATGATCTCAGCCTTGAGGCGCTCCTCGGCGTACATCTTCTTGAGGCGGCGATTCTCGTCCTCCAGCTCCTTGAGACGAGCCATGAGGGAGGCATCCATGCCCCCGAATTTGGAACGCCACTTGTAGAAGGTGGCGGTGCTGATGCCATGCTCTCGGCAGAGTTCCGGGACGGGTGAGCCCGCCTCAGCGTGGTTGAGGATGGCGATGATCTGGGCATCGCTAAACCGTGATGTTTTCATGTAGAACCTCCTGCATTCAAGGTACGGGAAAATTCTACTTATGAGCACCCCGGTTTTTCGGGGGGATTACCCCAGGAGGAAGTCCGGCTTGTTGGAATGGGTCAAGGTCAACGGAAACGAGAGCCGATCAAACGGCAGCGTTGCGAGCACATGCGCGATGCAATAGCGTTCTGCTTGGTGGTACGCCAATCCGGTCGTTGCGCCGATCCACCAGCTCATCTGGGGTGGTAGCGAACCGGACGACCGCTGTTGCGAACGCCTAGCACGCTGCCAGGTGATTCCAGGTGAAGTGCAGATCCCAGGATGTTTTCTTCCGGGCAGGACATTGAGGGTAGCCTCTTCCAGGCATTCCTGGCCAACGAAGTGTTCGTCGAACTCCAGCACCTGGGTGGGAGCCCGGCGAGATGGATGAGCTCGCTATGCTGAGGTCCGTAACGGACAGCCACTGCGGCTGTCCGGCAGAGGAGGAGATGTCGGCCGACTTCACGGCGCTGTTCCCGAAACGTATTGGTGCCTATTTTTGGCTTTATTACAGGTGTTTATGAAGGTTGGCTCGCCATAGTTAGTGATATGAATGGAGCCGACTCCCAGCCACATTTGGTTAAAATGCGGCTATTTGGGTCTCTTTTTAGCTGCTTTTGTGATGACTTATTGGAGCCAAAAGGCTCGTCAACACATAACGGGAACAGCGCCGACGTCACCCCTCAAGTTACATGTCTCCCAAGATAGTTTGCACATAAGCATTGCCTTGTTCAGCAGCTTCGTGGATATCGTGAATGCTTGTTAATATTAATTTTTGCATTGGGGGCTCCATCACAGTCGCTCTGGAAACTTATTTTATTCATTGCACTAATATCACCTAAATTATTATAAATAACAAACTGTTTAGTTTAATCAATTAAATAAGACTTTTATACCATTTGCCTAGGAATGTGCAAATAAACCCCTCTGCAATCAAAACAAAAACTCTTGGCATTTAAGAAAAATTACATTGGCATAACATTATGCTTGGTGACTGAATATAATTTTTCCTAAACGATAATAAGGTGCCTAATCTCTAGCACTTCAAGTATGGGTTCCAATTCCGTAGTTTCTAACACAAGATTCCAATGATCTCGCATGGACCAATTATGTAGGTCTACATCTTTTCCAGTGTGCGTCACAATTTGTATCCTTGGCTTTTCGTAACGACGAAATGGATTTTCGAGATTGCATCCAGTATTGCGAGGGTGAATTCTGTTCAATTCATTATCTGATACTTTGCTGATTCGAGCAATCGGATACAACACCAGTTTTTCAAACGACTCATTACCAGTATGGTACAAGTCAACTAACACTGACATGGGCACCACATGCTCACACATAGCATCTACATTATTCATCTCCTTCTCATGGTAAAGGCAGCCCATTTTTCTGGAGCCAGCCATACCTAGAAAATCATTGGCTAATCGTATTCGTCTGTTCACCTCATCGTTAATTTCCCGTTCGGTACGAACATGTGCTAACTTTCTGATGGTATCTATGTTGGCTTCACACAATAATTTCTGCTCTAAAATAATATCGGCAGTACTGTACTTAGAATTTACACCCGGTATCTGTATGCTCATTATTACATCATCCATTATGGTTTGGACATTTTAGTTAAACAGCGTTTATTCACGCACCGGCTTAGGTACCAATACCTCACGTTTGCCACTCTCATTCAGAGCACTAACGATGCCCTCTTCTTCCATTTTTTCAACGATCTGCGCCGCCCGAATATAACTCGTTTTAAGCAAACGCTGCACGCTGGCGGCTGTGTAGTTGCGAGTTTCCACCACAAAAGCGACGGCCTTCTCGTACTTCGCGACAAAATCGTCATGCTCGCTCAACTCCACCCATGGCTTTGGCTCAGACCATACCGGGATAACTGGGGACTTGGCCACACTACGGGCCTCATTATAGGGGTTCGAAAAGGGGGTGGGATCCGGCTTACGCTCCATATCAACACCTGTCGCCACCAGGGTGACTCCTTACTGATCCCCTCATTTTTCGAGACTCATATAATTCCAAGTGTGCGGGTATTGTAGTGGTCAACTAAATCCGGACACTTGGTTAGGCCGATCCTCGGCTTTTGCTGGCGCGATCCCGTCATTGTGTTGATGTGGACGCCGCCAGTTGTAGTAATCCATCAGG